>NZ_JBSFHN010000006.1:0-246056 GCF_053597115.1 Streptomyces sp. NPDC001515 | reverse complement strand
AACGGCCCGGGGCCCGGAAACGGCCCGGGGCCCGGAAACGGCCCGGGGCCCGGAAACGGCCCGGGGCCCGGAAACGGCCCGGGGCCCGGAAACGGGCCGGGTCCCGCCCGCGCGAAGAGGCGCCCCCACCGCACATGGGGGGCGCCTCTTCGGGCGGACGGGACCGGCGCGTCCGGTCCGCCGCGCGCGGCGGGGTTCACCTCGCGCGGCGGGGGCTCACTTCGCGCGGTCGAAGTCGATCGCGCTGTACGCGCGCAGCTTCGAGAGCCGGTGGGTGGAGGCGATCGTGCGGATCGTGCCGGACTTGGACCGCATGACGATGGACTCGGTGGTCGCGGTCTCCGAGCGGTAGCGCACCCCGCGCATCAGCTCGCCGTCGGTGATGCCGGTCGCCACGAAGAACACGTTGTCGCCGCTGACCAGGTCGTCCGTGGACAGCACCCGGTCCAGGTCGTGCCCGGCGTCCAGGGCCCGCTGCCGTTCGGCCTCGTCCTTCGGCCAGAGCTTGCCCTGGATGACACCGCCGAGGCACTTTATGGCGCAGGCCGAGATGATCCCCTCGGGCGTGCCGCCGATGCCCATGAGCAGATCGACGCCGGTTCCCTCGCGGGCGGCCATGATGGAGCCGGCCACATCGCCGTCGGAGATGAACTTGATCCGGGCGCCGGTCTCCCGGATCTCCTTCACGATGCCCTCGTGGCGCGGCCGGTCCAGGACGACGACCGTGACGTCCTCGGGCATCGAGTTCTTGGCGCGCGCGACGCGGCGGATGTTGACGGAGACGGGGGCGTTGATGTCGACGAACTCGGCCGCCTCGGGGCCCGTCACCAGCTTGTCCATGTAGAACACGGCGGACGGGTCGAACATGGCGCCCCGGTCGGCGGCGGCCAGCACGGCGATCGCGTTGGGCATGCCCTTGGCGTTCAGCGTCGTGCCGTCGATCGGGTCGACCGCGATGTCGACCTCGGGCCCGGTGCCGTCGCCGACGCGCTCGCCGTTGAACAGCATGGGGGCCTCGTCCTTCTCGCCCTCACCGATGACGACGACACCGTTCATCGACACGGTGGAGACGAGGGTCCGCATGGCCTTCACGGCGGCGCCGTCGGCGCCGATCTTGTCCCCGCGGCCGACCCAGCGCCCGGCGGCCATGGCGGCGGCCTCGGTGACCCGGACCAGCTCCAGAGCGAGGTTGCGGTCGGGGGCCTCCGGGGAGACCTCCAACTGCGACGGCAGATGATGCTCGGACATCGGAGCGCACCTTTCTGTACGACGACGACCGGATGAGGGTGATGTGACTCTATCGTCACGTCGATAAAATGAGCAGACCGGGTCACTTTTGAGCGGGCGCCCCCGGTTCGGCCGGGCCGGCGCTGATGCGACGATGGGTCCGTGGCAAAGCAGCGTGGCAAGCAGACAGCGCGGGACATGTTCCTGTCGGTGATGGTGATCGCCGCCGTGGCGGGCGTCGTCTACCTCTTCGTTCCGCACGACGACAAGGCCGATCCGGTCAAGGCCGTCGACTACCGGGTGGAGCTCCTGACGGCCCGGCGCGCGGCCCCGTACCCGGTGGCGGCCCCCGGCGGTCTGACGGATGAGTGGAAGGCGACCTCCGTGCGGTACGACGGCGCCTCCGGCAACAGCTGGCACCTGGGCTTCCTCGACCCGGACGGCAAGTACGTCGCGGTCGAGCAGTCCACCGCCGCGGTCCAGAAGTACGTCACCGAGGTGAGCCAGCAGGCCAAGGACACCGGCCGCACCCAGCAGGTGGCCGGGGAGACCTGGCAGCGCTGGGAGGGCCCGCGCTACGACGCGCTGGTGCGCCACGACAAGGGCACGACGACGGTCGTGACCGGCTCCGCGTCGCCGGAGCGGCTGGCCGAGATGGCGGCGGCGCTCAAGACCTCCTGAGCGGAGCGCGTGCGCCAAGGGCTGGCGGACACGGCAAAGGCCCCGGAGCGCTGCTCCGGGGCCTTCCTCGTGTGCGTACGCCCCTGGGGGCGGCGGCTCAGACGGTCGTGACGACCTCGTCGTACGCGAGACGCGGCAGACGCGGGAACCAGGCGTCCTCGCCCGGCTTGCCGATGTTGACGACCATGAGGAGGCTGTGGTCGGCGTCCAGGAACTCCTTCTCGATGCCCGCGGCGTCGAAGCCGGTCATCGGGCCCGCGGCCAGGCCGGCGGCGCGGACGCCGATGATGAAGTAGGCGGCCTGGAGGGCGGCGTTCAGACCGGCGGCCGACTCGCGGACCGGGCGCTCGGAGAAGAACGCGTCCTTGGCCTGCGGGAAGTGCGGCAGCAGGGCCGGGAGCTCCTCGTGGAACTCGTTGTCGGCGGCCAGGATCGCGACCAGCGGGGCGGTCGAGGTCTTGGGCTGGTTGCCCTCGGCCATGTGGGAGACCAGACGGGCGCGGGCCTCGTCCGAGCGGACCAGGACGACGCGCAGCGGCGACTGGTTGAACGCGGTGGGGCCGTACTTGACCAGGTCGTAGATCGCCTGGACCTGCTCGTCGCTGACCGGCTCGTCGGTGAACGTGTTGGCGGTACGGGCCTCGCGGAAGAGGAGGTCCTGGGCGGCGGGGTCAAGAACGAGGGACATCGGGGGATTACCTTCCGGACGTACGCGGGGATCGGGCAACGCGGATCACCGTACGGCAGGATTAGGTTAACTTTCAACTAAAACGGTGGGGGAGTGATCCACTCCACAGCGCGGGCCCCTTGCGCCCGCGCAGCTACTCCGTACCCGCGGACGGCCGGCTCTCCGCCCCGTCGTCCGGGTCCGCCAGGGCCGCGTCGAGCCGGGCCCGCGCGCCCTCCAGCCAGCGGCGGCACACCCCGGCCAGCTCCTCGCCGCGCTCCCAGAGCGCGAGGGAGTCCTCCAGCGAGGTCCCGCCGGCCTCCAGCCGGCGCACCACCTCGATCAGCTCGTCGCGCGCCTGCTCGTAGCCGAGCGTGCCCGTGGCCGCTGCCGCCTCGTCCGTCATGTGATCCACCCTATGCGTCGCTTCGGTCGGTCTGATCGGGTGCGGCCCCGTCCGGCTCCGCGACCCGTACGGTGAACTCGCCGCCCGCGACCCGGGCCCGCAGGGCGTCACCGGCCGGGCCGGCGTCCCCGGGGGAGCGCACGACGTGCCCGTCCGCCCGCTGGAGGACCGCGTAACCGCGCTCCAGGGTCGCGGCGGGGGAGAGCGCGACGACCCGGGCCCGGGTGTGGGCCAGCTCCGAGTCCGCCCGGTCCAGCAGATGGCCCAGGACCCGCCGGCCCCGGCCGATCAGCGCGTCCACCTCGGCGGCGCGCTCGTCGACCATGCGGTGCGGGTGCTCCATCGAGGGCCGCCCCAGGGCGTGGGCCAGGCCCCGCTCCTCCCGGTCGAGCAGCCCCCGTACCGTCCTCAGTGCCCGGTCCCGCAGCTGCCGCACCCGGTCCAGCTCCTCGCCCACGTCCGGCACGACCTTCTTCGCCGCGTCGGTCGGCGTGGAGGCGCGGACGTCCGCGACCAGGTCGAGCAGCGGGGAGTCCGGCTCGTGCCCGATCGCGGAGACGACCGGGGTGCGGCACCGCGCCACCGTACGGATCAACTGCTCGTCCGAGAACGGCAGCAGGTCCTCCACGCTGCCGCCGCCGCGCGCCACGACGATCACGTCCACCTCGTCGAGCGCGTCCAGCTCCTCGACCGCCCGCACCACCTGGTTCACCGCGTGCACCCCCTGCACCGCGGCGTTGCGCACCTCGAAGCGGACGGCCGGCCAGCGGCGGCGGGCGTTCTCCAGCACATCGCGCTCGGCCGCCGAGGCCCGTCCGCAGACCAGCCCGATCAGCTGCGGCAGGAACGGCAGCGGCTTCTTCCGGTCGGCGGCGAACAGGCCCTCGCCCGCCAGGGACCGCTTCAGCTGCTCCAGCCGCACCAGCAGCTCACCGATGCCCACCGGCCGTATCTCCGTGGCCCGCAGTGAGAGCTGGCCGCGCGGCGCGTACCACTCGGGCTTGGCGAGGACGACGACTCGCGCGCCCTCCGTCACCACGTCCGCGATCCGGTCGAACACCTGCCGGAAGCAGGTCACGCTCACCGAGATGTCGTGCGAGGGATCGCGCAGCGTCAGGAAGACCACCCCGGCCCCCGGCCGCCGCGAGAGCTGCGTGATCTGCCCCTCGACCCAGACCGCGCCCAGCCGGTCGATCCAGCCCCCGATCAGCCGCGACACGTCACCGACCGGCAGCGGGGCGTCCGGAGAAGTTTGCAGAGCCATGCGGCGAGCGTATCGGCCGCCACCGACAGCGAAGGGTTCCATGGGCCCCCGGTACCGACGGCGAGCGGTTCCAGGGCCCCCGGCACCGGCGGCGAACGGTTCTACGACCGTCCCGCCACCCGGCCCCGCTGGGCGACGAGCACCGCCAGCCCCACCGCCAGCCAGCAGGCGCCGACGATCTGGGCGCTGCCCGTCGCCTCCACGATCACCGCGATCAGGATCCCCGCCCCGACCACGGGGATCAGCACATGACGCCACCACACGGGCGGCCCCTCCATCCGGCGGACGGCGAACCAGCCGACCACCGACGCGTGCAGCAGGACGAACGCGGTCAGCGCCCCGATGTCCACCACCGAGACCAGATGGTCGAGACCGTCGTCGCGCCGGGCCGCCCACACCGCCGCGACCAGGGTGATGGCGGCGGCGATCAGGATCGCCGGACGCGGCACGCCCGACCGCGCGTCGACCTTGGACAGCAGCGCGGGCAGCCGCCGCTCCCGGGCCATCGCGAAGACCAGCCGCCCGGCGGCCGCCTGCCCCGCCAGCGCCGCGAACGCCGCCCCGATGGCCTTGCTGACCGCCACGAGATCGTGCAGCCAGGTGCCGACCGAGGCGTCCACCGTGTCGTAGAAGGCCGACCCCTGCGCCTCCGGATCGGCGGCCAGCTCGGCCGACGACATCGGCTCCAGGAGCGCCGCCAGATACCCCTGGGCGACGAACAGCGCCCCCGCCAGCACCAGGCAGAAGAGCACCGCGCGGGCCACCTTCCGCGAACCGCCGGCCACCTCCTCCGCGAACGAGGCGATGGCGTCGAAGCCCAGATACGAGAGCACCGCCACCGACACCGCGCCCAGCACGGCCGTCGTGGAGAACCCGGAGTCACCGGTGAGCGGGGTCAGCCAGCCGCGCCGCGCCCCGTCCCGGACGAGCACGACCACCGCCGAGCCCAGGAAGACCAGCAGGACGGCGATCTCCATGGCCAGCACCGCGAAGCCCACCCGGGCCGCCGCCCGGACCCCCCAGAGGTTGAGGAAGGTGGTGACGACCACCGCGAGGGCCGTCCACACCCAGCGCGAGACCTCCGGCACCAGGGCGTTCATCGCGATCCCCGAGAAGAGGTACGCGACGGCCGGGATCAGCAGGTAGTCGAGCATCGCCATCCACCCGGCGATGAACCCCGGCCCCTCCCCGAGCCCCTTGCGCGCGTACGTGAAGACCGAACCGGCCAGCGGGGCGACCCGCACCATCTGGGCGTAGCTGAAGGCGGTGAACGCCATCACGACGGTCGCGGCCACGTAGACGAGCGCCACGGCACCGTCCGACTTGGCGTCCAGGGTGCCGAACACGCCGACCGGGGCCATCGGGGCGATGAACAGCAGCCCGTAGACCACCAGGTCCCGGAAGCCGAGCGTCCGCCGCAGGCGCGCCTGCTCCGTGGAGCCGGAATCCGTCCCGTTGCCGGCCATGAGCCCTCCGTAGGTAGCGTCGGGACCAGTCTCCGTACCCGCCGCCCCGCGCGCCCGTCGGGTACGGCCTTACGGCCCCACCCGCCGAGGAGGAGGCCGTTACGATGGGGCGCATGACTGCTACGACCCCCCGACGCGTCCTCCTCGCCGCTCCCCGTGGCTACTGCGCGGGCGTGGACCGTGCCGTGATCGCCGTGGAGAAGGCCCTGGAGCAGTACGGCTCCCCGGTCTACGTGCGCCACGAGATCGTCCACAACAAGTACGTCGTGCAGACCCTGGAGAAGAAGGGCGCGATCTTCGTCGAGGAGACGGCGGAGGTCCCCGAGGGCTCGATCGTCATGTTCTCCGCGCACGGCGTCGCCCCGACCGTGCACCAGGAGGCGGCCGAGCGGAAGCTCGCCACGATCGACGCCACCTGCCCGCTCGTCACGAAGGTCCACAAGGAGGCCGTCCGCTTCGCGCAGGACGACTTCGACATCCTGCTGATCGGCCACGAGGGCCACGAGGAGGTCATCGGCACCTCCGGAGAGGCCCCCGACCACATCACCCTGGTCGACGGCCCCGAGGACGTGGCGAACGTCGAGGTGCGCGACCCGTCCAAGGTCGTCTGGCTCTCCCAGACCACCCTGTCGGTCGACGAGACGATGGAGACCGTCGGCGCGCTCAAGCAGAAGTTCCCGCTCCTGGTCTCGCCGCCCAGCGACGACATCTGCTATGCCACGCAGAACCGTCAGGTCGCCGTGAAGCAGATGGGCGCCGACGCCGATCTGGTGATCGTCGTCGGCTCCAAGAACTCCTCGAACTCGGTCCGCCTGGTCGAGGTCGCCCTCGGCGCCGGCGCGGGCGCCTCCCATCTGGTCGACGGCGCCGACGAGATCGACGAGTCCTGGCTGGAGGGCGTCTCCACGGTCGGTGTCACCTCCGGCGCCTCCGTGCCCGAGGTGCTGGTCGACGGGGTGCTGGCGTGGCTGGCCGAGCGCGGTTTCGAGGACGTGGAGATCGTCAAGGCGGCCGAGGAGTCCATCGTCTTCTCGCTGCCGAAGGAACTCCGCCGCGACCTGCGCGCGGAGGCGGCGGAGCTGGCGGCCGAGTAGCCGGGGCGGCGGGACGCCGTCCCCCGGGCTTCGCGTTCCGGAAGTGGGCGGGCCCCGCTGCCCGTACCGTGGATCCCATGGAGATCTTCGGTGTGGACATCGGCGGTTCCGGGATCAAGGGCGCGCCCGTGGACCTGGACCGCGGCGATCTGGCGCAGCCGCGCCACAAGGTGCTCACCCCGCATCCGGCCACCCCTGAGGACGTGGCCGGATGCGTGGCCGAGGTGGTCGGCCACTTCGACTGGAAGGGGCCGGTCGGCATCACGTTCCCGGGCGTCGTCACGGACGGAGTGACGCGCACGGCGGCCAATGTGGACAAGGGCTGGATCGACCTGGACGCCCGCGCCCTGCTGACCGGGAAGCTTGGCCTCCCCGTCACCGTCCTGAACGACGCCGACGCGGCCGGGATCGCGGAGATGACCTTCGGCGCGGGCCGGGGCCGCAAGGGCACGGTGATCGTGCTGACGCTCGGTACGGGCATCGGCAGCGCGCTGTTCATCGACGGCAGGCTCGTCCCCAACACGGAGCTGGGCCATCTGGAGCTGCACGGCCACGACGCCGAGAAGCACGCCTCCACGAAGGCCAAGGAGGACGAGGACCTGAGCTGGCACCACTGGGCGCACCGGGTGCAGAAGTACCTGGCCCATGTGGAGATGCTGTTCTCGCCTGAGCTGTTCGTCATCGGCGGGGGCGTCAGCCGCAAGGCCGACAAGTTCCTGCCGCTGATCGAGCACGTACGGGCCGAGACGGTGCCGGCGGAGCTCCAGAACAACGCGGGGATCGTCGGCGCGGCCATGGCGGCGGCGGGGCGCTGAGCCCTCTCCGCACTGCGGACGACGCCCCGCCCGTTCACGGTGGACGCCCCCTCCGCGCACTGCGGACGAGGCCCCTCACGCTTACTGCGGCGAGGTGCGGCGAGGCGTCCGGGGTGCGGCGGCGGGCGGCCCGGCGGGCCGGGATGCGGCAGCGGACGGTCCGGCGGGCCGGGCGGTGTGCGCGGCGATGAGGAGCCGCCGCTGCCGGGCCCGCATCAGCCGGACCTTGCGCACGGTGGCGATGACACCGGCCACCAGCGTGCCGCCGTACAGCCAGCCGGCGTGCACGGCGAGCGCGGTGACGACGGCCATGGTCCGGCCGCCGAAGCCGCCCGTGCCGCCGGCGATCGGGATGATGCCGACGGCGAAGGCGATCGGCACGCTGATCGGCGCGGTGACCAGGTCGGCGGGGCGCACCCAGAGCGCGGTGAGCGCGCTGACCGGGAGGAAGAGCACGCCGTAGACGGTCGGCGAGGCGTCGAGGACCAGCCAGTCCAGGCAGGCGAGGACGAACATCACGGCGGCGGCGAAGAGCCCCGCCCCGATGCCCGTCAGCCGGGGGTTGGGCAGTCGCCGCAGGGCGGGAACGGCCGGGCGCCCCGGGCGCCCCGCCCCGTTCGTCACCCGGTAGACGGTCGCCCCGGAACCCCGTCCGGCGCGGGCGCCGGCACCCGGGGCGCCCGAGGGCCCGGCGGCACCCGGGGCCGCTTTGGTGCCGAGCGGGGACAGGGGGGTCTGCCGGGTCTGCCTGCGCTGCGGGGGACGTGTCCTGGGCTGCTCCACCGGGACAACGTAGGTCGCCGGGTGCCGGGAAGCGGGTGTGGGACACGCGCTTTCGCCGACCTTGGCGATGAGTTCGATGCCACACGGCCCAATGGGAACCGGTTCGGACCGGGGGTTGCGGGGTCTGGACACGGGCGTCCGGGGCTTGTACCGGGCGCCCGGGGTTTGTACGGAGTTCCCCGTACAGAGTTCCCCGTACGGAGTTCCCCGTACAGAGTTCCCCGTCGTCGGCCCGGAGGGCGCCGGGGCGACGGACGGGGGACGGGGACGGGGTGCGGGACGTTCCGGACACGCGCCTAGACTCGTCCGCATGGTCCGGACGTCCCGAGGTGCGATGACCCCGGGGATGTGGCGGCGCGAGGCGGGCACGGTGACCCGCCGGGCCGGTGCCCTGCCCGAGCGGCCCGGGGCCCCCGGTGCCGTCCGCGCGGAGTTCCGGATCGTCCCCGCCCCCACGGAATGGGAGCCCCACGCCCATCACCTGCATGAACTCGTCTGGGTGCGCGGCGGGACGCTGACCTCCCGGGTGGGCGACCGCGTCTTCACCGTGTTCGAGGGCCACGGACTGTGGATGCCCGCCGGCGTGGTGCACGCGGGCCGGGCGACCGAGGGCGCGCGGTTCCACGACGCCTTCTTCGCCCCCGACCGCACCCCCATCGCGTTCGGGGAGCCGAAGGCGATCGAGATGACGCCGCTGCTCACGTCCCTGCTGACCCATCTGGCGCGGACCGATCTCGACGACGCGGCCCGGCTGCGGGCGGAGGCCGTCGTGTTCGACGTGATCCGGCCCTCGGAGCACCAACTGGCGCTGCGGCTGCCCGGTGACCGGCGGATCGACGCGATCGCCGAAGCCCTGCTCCACGACCCGGCCGACGGCCGCTCGCTGGAGGACTGGGCGCGGGAGGCGGGGAGCAGCGACCGGACGATCACCCGCGCGTTCCGCCGGGCGACGGGCCTGTCCTTCGCGCAGTGGCGGCAGATGCTGCGGGTGCACCGGGCGCTGATGCTGCTCTCCGGCGGATGGGATGTGACGTCGGTCTCCGAGAGCCTCGGTTACGCGCAGCCCTCCACCTTCATCGCCGCGTTCCGGCGGGTCATGGGGACCACGCCCGGCGCGTTCTTCGGCACCGCGGACCCGGCGCCCGAGCCGGTCCGGCAGCCGCCGCACCACGGCTGACGCGGACTGCCGGGGGCCCCGCGCCACGGCCGCGCGGCTTTCCGGGCGGTCCGGGTCCTCCGTACGGCGGAACCCGGCGCGGCGGGCCCGGCTCTTCCGGTTTCCGGCGTCCGGGTGTCCGGAATCCCGTATCGGGTGGCGAGAACACCTGATTGTCGGCCCGGTAAGCGGAATATAGACTTCCCGAAGTTAGGTAACCCTTAGTTGTTGCTCGACGTGCTCGGCGCTGCCCGCGTGCGGCCGGGCATGCGGCCCGGCCGGTGACGGCCGGGCGGGGTACCCGGCGTCCGCGCCCCTCCGATCATCCGGACCCTCTCATGTTCACAAGCTCCTTCCGGCGTGCCGGAGAACTCCAGGCCCGTTCCGCTTCCGCCCCGGCGGCGGCGCTCAACGGGCGCGACCTGGTGCTGCGTTACGGCGGCGCCCAGGTCGTCCACGGTGTCTCGGTCACTCTGGAATCCGGGCGGGTGACCGCCCTCGTGGGACCGAACGGCAGCGGGAAGTCCACGCTGCTGCGCGCGCTCTCCCGGCTGCACCGGGCGGACGCGGGCCGGGTGACGCTCGGCGCCCCCGACGGGCCCGACGAGTACGACGCGGCCCTGCTCACCCCCCGCCGGTTCGCCCGCGAGGTGACCCTGTTCTCCCAGTCGAGGCCCGCTCCCCAGGGGCTGACGGTCGCGGAGGTCGTGGCGTTCGGACGCCACCCCTACCGGCGCGGCTTCGCCGGACCGGCCCCCGAGGACACGGCCGCCGTCGACCGGGCCATGGGCGTCACCGGCGTACGCGACATGGCGGGGCGTCAGGTCGGCGAGCTGTCGGGCGGCGAGATGCAGCGGGTCTGGCTCGCCGCCTGCCTCGCCCAGGACACCGGCGTCGTCCTGCTGGACGAGCCGACCAACCACCTGGACCTCAGGTACCAGTTCGAGACGCTCGATCTGGTGCGGGACCTCGTGGAGGAGCACGGCATCGCGGTCGGCATCGTGCTGCACGACCTGGACCACGCCGCCCGGGTCGCGGACACGCTCGTCCTCATGCGGGACGGCCGGGTGTACGCGGCCGGCCCGCCCGCCGACGTCCTCACCGCCGAGAACATCGGCGAGGTCTACGACATCCGGGTCGAGGCCGGCATCGACCCGCGTACGGGCCGCCTGCGCATCGACCCCCTCGGGCGCCACCTCTCCTGACGTGACGCCCCTTCCCCGAGCGGCCCGTACGCCGCCCCCTTCGCATCGTTCCGGCCCGGTCCGTCCGACCGGCCGGAGAAAGAGGATCCCCATGAACCGTGCCCGTCGCCTGACGTCCGCAGCCGCCTCGACCGGGCTCGCCCTGTTCGCCCTCACGTCCTGCGGGACGACCGACGCCGAGACGATCACGTCGGGCAGCAGCGCCGCCCCGTCCGCCGCGTCCAAGGACTGCGCCCAGGACACCACGGCCACCTCGACCGGGCCGGTCACCCTCACCGACGGCGTCGGCCGCCAGGTGAAGCTCGACAAGCCCGCCCAGCGCATCGCCGTCCTGGAATGGCAGCAGGTCGAGGACGCGCTGACCCTCTGCGTCACCCCCACCGCCGTCTCCGACGTCAAGGGGTACAGCACCTGGGTCAGCGCGGAGAAGCTGCCCGCCGGGGTGACGGACATCGGCACCCGCGAGGAGCCCGACCTCGACACCCTCTACGCGGCCAAGCCCGACCTCATCGTCGTCGAGGCGTTCGACGCCGACGACGAGACGGTCAAGAAGCTGGAGAAGCGCGGCGTCCCCGTCATGGCCACGCGCGGGGCGAACCCCAAGGACCCGATCGGGAACATGCGCGACGTGTTCAGCATGATCGGCAAGGCGACGGGCCGCACCGAGCGGGCCGACCAGGTGCTCAAGGAGTTCGACGCGCACCTGGCGGAGGCCAAGCAGAAGGTCGTCGACGCCGACCTGCCGACCCGGGACTTCGTGTTCTTCGACGGCTGGCTGGAGGGCGGCAACCTCACCGTCCGCCCCTACAGCGACGGCGCCCTCTTCACCGAGCTCGGCAAGGAACTCGGCCTGAAGCCCGCCTGGACCAGCAGCGTCGACAAGAAGCACGGCAACGGAGGCGTCGACCCCTCCTACGGCCTCGCGCAGACGGACGTCGAAGGACTCGTCGCCGTCGGCGGAGCCAACCTCTTCTACGCCAACGACGAGGGCGCCGGCGGATACGTCGCCGCGCTGGAGAAGAACCCGATCTGGAAGACCCTCCCGGCCGTGAAGGAAGGCCGCGCCCACGCCTTCCCGGCACGGGTCTGGGGCGCCGGCGGCCCCCGCTCCAACGAGCAGGCGATCGACGCCTACGTCGACGTACTCGACAAGAAGTGAGCACCACGCACACGGCGGCTCCGGACGGGGCGGCGTCGGACGGGGCGGCGTCGGACGGGGCGGCGAGGGGAGCGGCTGTGCCGGGCGGAGCTGCGTCGGACGGGGCCGCGAGGGAGCGGGCCGCGCCGGACGGGACCGTGCTGGACCGGGCTGCGTCGGACCCCGCTGCCCCGCACGGGGCCGCACCGGACCTGACCGGGCCCGACGGGTCGTCGCCGGGCCGGGCCGCGCTGCCGCGCGCCGAGCGTGGCGGCGGCCCGGCCGGGGCGGCCGTCCTGGCCGTCCTGCTCGCCGCGACGGTCCTGGTGGGGCTCTGGCATCTGACCCAGGGAACCTCCGGCGTCGGCGTCGGAGACCTGCTGCGCCATCTCACCGGGCAGCCGGAGAACGCCGACGGAGCGCCGGTCGGCGAGATCCTCACCGGCTCACGGCTGCCGCGCCTGTTCGCGGGCGTGGCGGTGGGCTTCGCCCTCGGCTGCGCGGGGACCCTGCTCCAGTCCGTCACGCACAACACCCTCGCCTCGCCCGACACCCTCGCCGTCTCGGCCGGCTCCTACTGCGCCGTCACACTCGTCGCCGCCTTCGGTATCACCGCCCCGCTGTGGGCGTCGGGCGCGGTCGCCTTCGCCGGCGGCCTGGTCGCGGCGGCGTTCGTCCTGCTCCTCGCGGGCCGGGCCGCCGGCACCTCCGGCACCCGACTCGTCCTCGCCGGATCGGCCATGGCGATGGCCCTCGACTCCGCGACCGGGATGCTCCTCATCCTGTTCAAACAGAACACGACCGGCCTCTACGCCTGGGGCAGCGGCTCCCTCTCCCAGCTGAACATCGACGCGTCGCTGCGCGCGATCCCGCTGATCCTCCTGGTGCTCTGCGCCGCCCTGGCCCTCTCCCGCCGGCTGGACGTCATGAACCTCGGCGACGACACGGCGGCCACCCTCGGCGTGCCGGTCCGCTCCACCCGGGTGGCCGCCGTGGTCTGCGCGGTCCTCCTGACCAGCACCTCGGTGACCCTCGCCGGACCGATGGCCTTCGTCGGCCTGGGCGCCCCCGTCCTGGCCCGGCTGATCGCGGGGCGGGTCCGCGCGCTGCGCCGGCACCTGCTCCTCGTCCCCGCCGCCGGTCTGCTCGGCGCGCTGCTCATCCTGTTCGCGGACGCGGTGCTGCGCGCCGTGCAGGGGGCGGACGGGGCAGCCTCCATCCCCACCGGTGTGCCGACCACCCTGCTCGGCTCGGTCGTGATCGTGGTCCTCGCGCTGCGGCTGCGCGATACGGGCCGGCTGCGGCAGCCCCCGCCGGCCCGGGTCGCCGTACGCTCCCGCCGGGGGTACCTGCTCCTCGTGGCCGGCGCGGTGGTCCTGCTCGCCGTCGCCGTCCTCGTCGCGGTCCTGGCGGGCAGCCTCTGGCTCCGCACCGGGGACCTCGCCCTCTGGGCCCGGGGCACCGCCCCCGGCCTGATCGGCCAGGCACTCGACGACCGGGTGCCCCGGGTGACCGCCGCCGTGCTCGCGGGCGCGGCGCTCGGACTGGCCGGATGCGTCGTCCAGGGCACGGTGCGCAACCCGCTCGCCGAGCCGGGCATCCTGGGTATCACGGCGGGCGCCGGCCTGGGCGCGGCGGGCGTCGCCACCTCGGGTCTGGGCGGCGGACGCCCGGTGCTCATCGCGGTCGCCGTCACGGCCGGCCTCGCCACCTTCGCGGTGATCGCCCTGCTCGCCCGGCGCGGGGGGTTCCTGCCGGACCGGTTCGTCCTGATCGGCATCGGTACGGGATACGGACTCAGCGCCGTCACCACCTTCCTCCTGCTCCGCGCCGACCCGTACAACACGCCCCGCATCTTCACCTGGCTCTCCGGCACGACCTACGGCCGCACGTTTCCCGACGTCGTCCCGGTCGCGGTGGGCCTGGCGCTCGCCCTACCCGTCCTGCTGCTCCTGCGCGAGCGGCTGGACCTGCTCGCCGTCGACGAGGACACCCCGCGCATCGTCGGCGTCCGCGTGGAGCGCACCCGCTTCACCGCCCTGGCGATCGCCGCGGTGCTCGCGGCCCTCGCCGTCGTCGCCGTCGGCGTCGTCGGCTTCGTGGGACTCGTCGCCCCGCACCTCGCCCGCTCCCTCGTGGGCGCCCGCCAGGCCCGATCGATCCCGGTCGCGATGCTGCTCGGCGGCCTGCTGGTGTGCGTGGCCGACGCACTGGGCCGCACGGTCGTCGCCCCCGCGCAGGTGCCGGCGGGCCTGATGATCGCGCTGGTCGGCGCCCCGTACTTCATCTGGGTGCTCCGGCGGTCGCGGGCGTGAGGCCCGGCCCGCCCGCGTCCCCGTACCGCCCCGTCCCCCACCCGTATCGCGTCCCCGTCCCCCATCCGTATCGCGTCAGGAGAGCCGGTATGCCGTCCCCGCGGAAGAGCCCCGTGCGGCCCGTGAAGAGTGCCGTCGTCATGCCCTACGAGCCGACGGAAGAGGTGTCGGCCCGGCTGGCGCGGCTCGGGCACCCCGGGGTGGCGGAGCGCTGGCGGTCCGTGGACCGCTCGGCCCATGCCCCACACGTGGTGGCCGTACCGGGCGGGGACGGCGAGGAGTGGACCGCCGCCGCGCTGGTGACGGCCCGCCCGGGGACGGCGTACCTGAAGATCGTCGATGCCGTGGGCGACGTACCGGCGGCGCTCGCGGCAGTCACCGCCCAGGCGGACCGCCGGGGACTGGTCCAGCTGAAGTGGGAGGGGTGGACGGCGGACCCCCAGGAGGCGGCTGCCTCGGGCTTCACCGCGCTGGACCCGCCGCTCGCGCAGTCGGAGGGCGCGGCCGGACCGGAGACCGGCTACGTGCGCTGGCTGCACGAGAACGGCACGGCGGCGGAGCGCGCGTACGCGGACAAGGCGGTGGCCCCCGTGCGGGGGGACGTGGAGCTTCCATACCCGGACGCGGACGCGGACAGGGCGCCTGCGGCGCCTCCGTACTACGGACAGAGCACCCACTTCACCTGCGGCGCCGTCACCGCCCTGGTCGCCCAGGCGCACGCGGGAGTCCTCCCGCGCGAGGCGCTCGACCGCCGGGCGGAGCTGACGCTGTGGCGCGACGCCAACAACGTCATGGCGTGCGAACCCGTCGGTCTCGGTGTCGCCCTGCGCAGGGCCCGCCCGTCGTCCCGCGTCACGGTCCACCTCGACACCGACCGCCCCGTCCTGCTCGACCACCTCGCGCCGGGCGATCAGGAGTGGCGCGCCCTGCTCCAGGAGGTGGCCCGCACGGAGGCGAAACGCCTGGGCGTCCCGGTCGACCCGGACCGCCTGCCCCTGAGCGCGATCCGGGGAGCGATCGACCGGGGCGACCACGTCCTGCTCCTCCTTTCGCTCGCCGCGATGCAGGGGTTCGACGTGCCGCACTGGGTGCTCTGCCACGGGACCGTCCCCGGCGCCGTCGTGATCGAGGACCCCTGGGCCAACGCGGCGACGGGGGACACCTGGGTCGACGCCCACCTCCTGCCGGTGCCGGACGCGTCGCTCGACACGATGTCGACGATGGCCCCGGGCGGCTTCCGGGGCGCGGTGACTCTGGGGCGTCCGGGACGGTGAGCGGTCCGCCCGGCCCGGCGGCGGCTACCCTGCCCGATGCCCTGCCCGATGCCCGGCCCCCGAGCCGGGTGCCGCAGACCCGAGGAGATGAGGAGAACGTGACCGAGATGGAGATCCGTTCCACGACCGACGAGGACCTGGAGGTCTTCGTCGACACGGTCCACACCGCGTTCGGACAGTTCCCGGAGACCCCGGTCACGGACGGCGGGCGCTGGTGGTCCGCGCTGGAGATGGAGCGGGCCCTGCTCGCCGTGGCACCGGACGGCAGGCCCGTGGGCACCGCCGCCGCGTACTCCTTCGAGCTCACCCTCCCCGGCCGCATACCCGTCCCGGTTGCCGGCGTGACCGCCGTGGGCGTCGTCCCCTCGCACCGGCGACGCGGCGTGCTCACCGCGATGATGCGGCACCAGCTCACCGAGGTCCGGGCCCGGGGCGAGTTCCTCGCCGTGCTGCTGGCGTCCGAGGCCGCTATCTACGGCCGCTTCGGCTACGGCCCGGCCACGTCCACGGCGCGACTGACGGTCCCGAGGCACAGGGCGGCCCTGGCCGCGCCGCGTGCGGACGGGGTGGGGACGGGCGGGGGCGGCGGGACCGGTACGGCCACGGGTGAGGTCGCGGGTTCGGGTGCCGGTACGGCCACGGGTGCGGTCGGGGGTGCGGGTGCCGGTACGGACGTCGGCATCGATGTCGGCGGTGGTGCGGTAGAGGTGCTGAGGCGTGCCGAGTGCGGCGAGATCCTCGAAGCGGTGTACGACCGGTACCGGCGCGCGCAGCCGGGGGCGCTGTCCCGGCCGCCCCGCTGGTGGGCGCTGGGGGCGGGGCAGCCGCCGGTGTCCCCGGCGCCGCGTTACGTGGCGGTGCACCGGGACGCCGACGGCGTGCCGGACGGGTACGCCAGCTACTCCCTCGGTGAGGAGAGCACCCTGACGGTCGACGAGACCGTCGCCACGGACGACGCCGTCTTCACGGCCCTGGCCCGGTGCGTGCTCGGGCACGACCTGGTTTCCCGGATCGTGTTCCGCCACGTCCCGCCCGAGCACCCGCTGCGCTGGCAGCTCGCGGACGTGCGGGCCGGTGAGGTGGGGGGCCAGACGGACTGGCTCTGGGTGCGCCTCCTCGACGTACCGCGTGCTCTGACCGCGCGCGGCTGGTGCGCGGACGGGGAGATCGTCCTGGACGTCGACGACCCGTTCCTGGGGGAGCGGGCCCGCCACCTGCTGACCGTCCGCGACGGGAAGGCCGCCTGCGTCCCCACGGACCGGGACCCGGACCTCTCCCTGGACGTGCGCGATCTGGGCTCGGTCTATCTGGGCGGCACCCGCCCGAGCACGCTCGTACGGGCCGGCCACATCAGGGCGCACCACCCCGGCGCGGCGGCACGGGCGGACAGGCTGTTCGCGACGGAGAGCACTCCGCACTGCCTGCACTGGTTCTGAGCGGTACCGGGCAGGACCGCCGGCGCAAGCCCACCCAATCACGCGCTCGCACTCATTCACGCGAGGTGAGGGTCGATCTCCCGTTCGAGGGAGATCTCCTCGCTCGTGTCCCTGTACCGTGATACGCGCACGTGGACGACGGTGCGCTCGGGCTCCCGCGTGGAAGAGGGGAGCCGGTGGTGCGTCCGGAGTCGCGGCCGACCCCACCCTTCTTGATCCTGAGCGGACGTTTGTGGCATGAGTACTAGTATCGGAATCGTCGGTCTGCCGAATGTCGGCAAGTCGACCCTGTTCAACGCCCTGACCAAGAACGACGTGCTGGCGGCCAACTACCCGTTCGCCACGATCGAGCCCAACGTCGGCGTGGTCGGTGTCCCGGACCCGCGCCTGAACAAGCTGGCCGAGATCTTCGGCTCCCAGCGGCTCCTCCCGGCGACCGTCGACTTCGTCGACATCGCGGGCATCGTGCGCGGCGCGAGCGAGGGCGAGGGCCTGGGCAACAAGTTCCTGGCGAACATCCGCGAGTCGGACGCGATCTGCCAGGTCATCCGGGCCTTCAAGGACGAGAACGTCGTCCACGTCGACGGCAAGGTCTCGCCGAAGGACGACATCGAGACCATCAACACCGAGCTGATCCTCGCGGACCTCCAGTCCGTGGAGAAGGCCATCCCGCGCCTCACGAAGGAGGCCCGCCTCCAGAAGGAGAAGGCCGCCGTCCTGGCGGCCGTCGAGGAGGCCAAGAAGATCCTCGAAGCGGGCGACACCCTCTTCCAGGCCGGCATCACCGCCGGCACCGAGAAGGGCCACCTCCTCCACGAGCTGCACCTCCTCACCACCAAGCCCTTCCTCTACGTCTTCAACGTGGACGAGGACGAGCTGGTCGACGAGGACTTCAAGAACGCACAGCGCGCCCTGGTCGCCCCCGCCGAGGCCATCTTCCTCAACGCCAAGATCGAGTCCGAGCTGATCGAACTCGACGACGACGAGGCCCTCGAACTCCTCCAGTCCATGGGCCAGGAAGAACCCGGCCTCGCCACCCTCAGCCGCGTCGGCTTCGACACCCTCGGCCTCCAGACCTACCTCACCGCCGGCCCCAAGGAATCCCGCGCCTGGACCATCAAGAAGGGCGCCACCGCCCCCGAGGCGGCCGGTGTCATCCACACCGACTTCCAGAAGGGCTTCATCAAGGCCGAGATCATCTCCTTCGACGACCTCGTCGAAGCCGGCTCCGTCACCGAAGCCCGCGCCAAGGGCAAGGCCCGCATGGAGGGCAAGGAGTACGTGATGCAGGACGGGGACGTCGTGGAGTTCCGCTTCAATGTGTAGTCGTACGGATGCCACGCGTTAGTCGCTGATTCAAACGTGCAGGCCAGAAGGGGGCGGACTCCGTTGAGTCCGCCCCCTTCGTCGTCACCGTGCTGGATGGGTGCTGGATATTCTGACGTGAGGTCAGCGGCAATCAGGTCTCGTAGACCGTGGACCGGTGTCCCACGTGAACAACCCAGACCACCAGTTCTCCGTTGTCGATGGTGTAGACGACGCGGTAGTCGCCGACGCGCAAGCGGCGACGTTCGGGCTGGGACACGAGTGCAGTGGTGTTGAAGCCCAGAGGGTCGGTCTCCAACTCGGTCAGCTTGGCCAGGACGCGTAGCGCCATGTCGCGAGGGATCTTCCGAAGTTCGGCCTGCGCCTCGGGGCGGAAGACGGTTCGGTACTCACTCACTGCGCGCCAGCGTCTCCCTCATGATGTCCTCGATCGGGATTCCGGGCGCCGGGTTGGCCATGCGCTCGTCGATGATGCGATTGATCTCGCGCTCTTCCCACTCCTGATACTTGCGCAGTACCTCGATGGAGACGACGGCGGCGACTTCCTTGCCGCGGCGCGTGATCACGGTGGGTACGTCATCGCGGTCGGCGCGCTCCACGACCTCGGCGAGGTGTGCGCGCACGTCTCGGATGGACTCTATGGGCAGAGGCTGCGTCATGCGCCCAAGGGTACCGAGTGTCGCATGTGTACACAACGCGTCGCGGGCCACGAGCATCCGTCGCGCTCGTGCGTCCGGGATGTGCTGGATCAACTCGCACTGTGCCGGATCGCTGCTGGATGCGGGCTCAGAGAACCGCGTTTTGGCAGGTGGGAGCTTCGTGTTGAACGTTTCGGTTCGACGTGTAGCGGGCGACATGCCACCACATCGCTGATCTGGTAAACGTGCAGGTCAGGAGGGGCTCGACTCTGCGGAGTCGGGCCTTTCGTTTTTCCCGTGCTGGGATGGTGCTGGGATGGCTGACCCCTCGTCGCCCCTCGTCCTCCCTGGTCATCCGTGCTGTGCTGGGATCGTGCTGGGATGGGGCGAGGGTGCCCGTGCTGGGATTCGGACGTTGTGCCGCCTGGTGCTGAGTGTGGGCAGGAGAGAAGCCGCCCACACGCCTTCTTCCCGACTCCGGGGCCCGCGCAGCCCCGGGCTGTGGCGCCTTTCCTACTCGTTTGACACAATCGGGGGCATGGCTGAGACGACGTACAGCATCGGGGAGGGCCCGGCGACGCGGGTGAGTCTGTCGCTGGCGGAGGGCACCGCAGAGGCGATCCGGGCGCGGGTGGGCAAGCGGGAGTTCTCCGCGTTCATCGCCGAGGCGGTCGAGCGTGAGCTGCGGGGGCAGATCCTGGATGAGTACCTGGCGGACTACGAGAGCCGCAAGGGGCCGGTCTCTGAGCCGGCTCGTCAGCGGGCGCGGCAGGTCTTCGACGAGGTGTTTGCCGAGGAGGCCGAGTGGCCCGCCGCAGGCTGAGTCACGAGGGGACGCTGGTCCTCGACAGTGAGGGACTCTCTAAGCTGCTCGCCGACGACGAGCAGGTGGTGGCTCTGATCGCTGAGGCGCGCTCGCGCGGCATGGAGGTCGTGATCAGTGCGCTCACCATCATCGAAGCCGTCCACGCGCGTACGAACAAGTCCCGCCTGAACTGGGTGCTCTCCGGACTGCGCGTGGTCCCGGTGGGTGATGAGGAGGCGCGGGCGGCTTCCCAGCTGCTGATGAATGCCAGCTTGCACGGGCACAAATACGCGATCGACGCGACGGTCGCCGAGGCCGCGTTGCGACAGCACCGCCCTGTGGTTGTGTTGACCTCCGACATCGACGACATGGTCAAGCTCTGCGGCGATCGCGTTCGGCTCGTGGCGGTGTGATCGTGCGCTTCGAGCGGTACGAAGCTGAGTCGGAGAGATGCAATCGGCTGCTGTCTGACGCATCTCCGACGGTTGAGAGCGAGCTCGGCTGCTAGCTTCTGGAAATCTTGTCGCGAGCTGTCAACCGCGTGCTATAGCTGATGAGTCACGACACACGGAGTGACGAGATCGTCCGCGTCTTCCAGGGGGAATGTGTGGACCCGCAGATCGTCGCAGTTGCCGGCGCGGCTGGCACCGCCATCGTTTCGGCCATGGCTACGGATGGCTGGCAACGCGCGAGGGACGGCGTCGTAGCGCTCTGGCAACGGTTCCGGCCCGAGTCTGCCGACTCGATTCATGAGGATTTTGAGGAGAACCGGAGAGTTCTCCTCGGTTCTCTCCAAGCAGGTGATGAACACACGCACGCCGCACTCGTCGCTGCATGGAACGGGTACTTGCTCGGGTTACTCGTCGCGCAGCCTCAAGCTCTTGACGCCCTCAGGCAGCTCAACGCGGTGCTTGCACAAGATCACACCAGTAGTGCCCATCCCTCCTTGAACATGACTGCCCATGCAAGCGGTAACGGGCAGGTGTTCCAGGCCGGTCGAGACCAGAGGATCACACAGTCGTGACTCCGCCCAGTCGTGACGGAGAAATGAACGAGCCTTGGTCGATGTGGGCCGCCGCTTCCGATGAGAGCCAGGTTCATCAGGCCGGCAGAGATCAGCACTTCGTCCAGAACCACTATCACTTCGACTCAACGACACCTCGCGTTCGCGAGACAGTTCAGGACGATGACGACGACGAGTATGTCTTCTACATGGGGCCGTGGCACATCCCAGTCACGATTGTGCTCTATCTACTTGCCCCGGTGCCCTTGCTCGTAGGCGGCACTAGTCTGCAACTTGTCTTCGAGGCTGAGCCCGGACCTTCAATCTGGTGGGTCATGGTCTACACGGCATGCACCGTGATCGTTAGTGTGACCATTGAGGTCGTCATGTTGAACAGGGCACTTCTCCGGAGCCCGTGGAGCTTCAGCACGGACACATACGTCAGGGTTCTTCACGGACTGGCCGCCGCTGGGCTCTTCATCTATTCCTTGATCCGACCTCCTGGTGAAGCCGGAAACATCGGACGCCTCGCCCTTGATTGTGCGGAGGTTCTGGGACCGTTGTAGCGCCAGCTGTCCGGGTGCTCGGGGGCAAGGGCGACCGGATGTGCGTTCTTCCCGCGTTTCGAAGTGGCGTTCGGTCACGTCAGTCGGGTCACGGCAGCGTGTCTTGGCATGTTGCGGTATGAAGGTGTTGGTCACCGGAGGCGTTGGTTCCTGTTGGTACACCTGATCAGGCCGCATGTGTTTCGAAGAAGCCGCCCCGGCCCTTGGCTCGTTGCCGCCGCTCTTGTGTAGCGTTGGCGCCCTTGAGTCCCTCTCGCGCTTTGTCGTGAATCCCGTGCTGGGGTGGTGCTGGGATGCACCCATAAAACCACAGGTCAGACTGGTAACTACTGGTCAGAGGTGAGATGTTCTTGCGGTGGCTGGTGTGATCACGGCGTCGGAGCCCGGCCAGGGCTCTCCGCTCAGGGCCTCGACGCGGCCTACGGCCCCGCTGACCTGCTGACCGCTTGGCCGCCGTGAGAGACGGACGACGGGTGGAGTGCCGCAATTGCCCTGCGCAGCGTGGGACATGCGAGCGGTGATTCGGACAGGCCCGGCCGGCGAACGGTGCCTCAGAAGCAGTTCCCCTCCTCCCTCGGCAGCGCCTGCCACAGGTCGAGCCAGTCGTGGAGCAGGAAGAGGGGACGGGTCAGGACGGCGTCGCCGGCGCGCTGGGAGCGGAGGGCCAGGCCCAGGTCGGTGAAGACCGGGTCGCCGGCGACGCTGTACGCGAGGCTGTCGGGGCGTGAGGTGCGGTGGACGAGCCAGTCCTCCACATGGGAAGGCACGCAGCCGGTCAGCGGGGCCGCGTCCAGTCTCACCTGGGGGCCGGTGAGGGCGTCCACGGCGACGCACCCCAGGCGGCCGTCATGGAAAAGGGCCCTGAACCCGCTCCCGGTGAAGTCGGCGTAGTCGAGCTGTGGGAGTTCGCCCCGGTGGGCGCAGGACGAAACGACCGGTCCTTCGCCCAGGATGCGAGTGATCTCCTCCAGCGCCATCCCGAAGTGCAGGGGGCCGACTCCGACGTACGGCGTGAACGTCCACTCGGCGCGCTCCTCCTCCCGTGCGATCCGCCACGGGCCGCCATACCCTGCCGCGCTTCCCGGGACGACCACGGGCGGCTCGGGCGCCGATTGGTGAGGGGCGGGCGGGCTGGACGTCTTCCATTCCTCACGTCGGCTGCCGAGTCGTTCCCGAGCCGCTGTGTCCTCGGGTTGCTCCGCCAGCCAGCGGATTGCCCGCTCCTGCTCCTGACCGGCGAATGGATCCTCCGCCACCGTGCCAGCCCGGTCCAGGGTCACACGGCGCTTCTTCTCCGCAGCGACGAGAGCGGTGATGTCCTCGCCCCAGGCAGCCAGGCGTTCCCGGGCGATCCACCGGTAGTACGAGTCCGCGCTTACGGCAAGAATCTCGCGAACGGCGGGCGCGTACCGGGGTATGAACGAGGTGAGGGCGGGATCGGCCAGGTGCAGGGCGGTGGCCGCGAGCGCGGCCTCCCTCACTGGGGGATCGTTGTCGTCACAGAAATCCGCGATGCGGTCGTGCAGTATGGGCCGTGTCGCACGGGCGGCCGCCAGATCTCGTGCCGTGCCGACGCCGTCCTGGGCATCCAGGCGGGCGATGTCGGCGAACGAAGCCAGCCAGTTCAGCAGTTCGGCGCGAAGCGACCGCACACCGGCCCTGCGCTCCCACCGGTCTTCGGTGAGCGTGCGCGGATCGTCGAGAAGGCGGGCCAGGACGAGGGCTGCCGGGGCGGTCGCCGGGTACAGCTGCTCCCGGTTGAGGAGCAGCCGGTACAGATCGCCCACCACTCTCACCCGGCACGCTGGTTCGGTGGCGAGCACGGCAACGAGAACGTCCGGGGTGTCGGGCACGCCGTGCCGACCCGTGCAGACGTGTGGCCGTTCCTCCCAGGCGGTGCCGGTGAGTTCCGTCTGTGCTCCTGGTGGCAGGGAGCCGGCGGGGGTGCCAGGACTGTCCGCGGTCGTTTCGTCGAGCACCGTCGCAGTGTTCCAGCCGGTGAGGTCGAGTACGCAGGGGGTGCCGGGTGGCCGCCCTCGGTGCCGAGCGGTGGGGCCTCCTGACGCGGCAGGGTCGCGCGTCGGGCCTACGGACGCTCCCAGCGGTTGGCGAACTCGCACTGGAGGTCTGCCCAGCGGTGAAGTTCGGCGGGGCTGTCGCTGGGGTGGCCGAGGCGTCCGACGCCCTCGGCCCACTCGTCCCAGAGGCCGTCGGGCTCCGTGAAGCGGTCGGCGTGGTGGGTGCCGAGGTGGGCGTCGAGGCGGAGGAGGGCGCCCAAGGCTTCGGGCTGGTCGTAGTGGAGATCGGTGCGGGGGAGGTAGCGGTCGAGGTAGGCGGTGAGGATCTCCGCGTCGGCGTGGGTGCCGAAGCGGGCCAGGGCGAAGCAGTAGGCGCCGCCCGAGTAGCAGACCTCGCTCGCCAGGAGCAGGTGGCCCAGGCGGGCGCGGAACCGTTCGCGGCGGTCGACGCCGATCAGCCAGGCGGCGGTGAGGCGCGAGCGCCATTCGTAGGCGAGGAGGGCTTCCAGTTCCTCGTCGTTGATCGCGGCGGCGTCGGCGATCAGGTGCTTGGTGAAACGGGTGGTGCGCCGCCACCGGGGGCCCATGAAGTGCCCGCTGTTCAGCACGAGGTAGCGCGGGAGACCGCCGTACGTCCGCGTCACGTAGCGCTCGACCGCGCGGTTCCGGCCGGTCACGTCGGGATGTGGGGGCGGCATCGCATGCTTCTCCGTGTGAGACGTGACAGGTCGGGGCGTCGCGCGGTGCGGTCTCGGAACCCCCTACCGCTTTATCCCCACCCCCGCCAGCAGACTGATCTCCGCGTCCGCGATCTCTCCGCCGTCCGCGCCCAGGCCGTTCGCGCGCCAGCGGTGGCAGCAGACGAGGCCGGGGGCGATGAGGTCGAGGCCGTCGAAGAAGCGGGCGACGTCGGTGTGGGAGCGGAAGTGGACGGGGGTGCCGGACTTCGTGTAGACCTCGGCGACCTGGTTCCAGGTCGGGGGGTCGAAGTCGGGGGTGCAGTGGTTCATGGCGAGGGCGCTGCCCGCCGGGAGGGGGGCGAGGAGGCGGCGGACGATGGCGTAGGGGTCGTTCGGCTCGGTGATGAAGTGCATGAGGGCGTTGAGGGAGAGGGCGATGGGGCGGGTGAAGTCCAGGACCCCGGCCTCCTCCACGGCGCTCATCAGCGCGTCGGGGTCCGTGGCGTCGGCCTCGACGTAGGCGGTGCGGCCCTGGGCCGTGCTGCGCATCAGGCGTTCGGCGTACTTCAGGACCAGCGGGTCGTTGTCCGCGTACACGACACGCGCCTCGGGGACCACGGACTGGGCGACCTGGTGCAGGTTGGGCTCGGTCGGGATGCCCGTGCCGATGTCCAGCCACTGGCGGATGCCGTGCTCCTGGGCCAGGACCTTGGTGGCCCGGTGCATGAAGGCACGGTTCTCCCGGGCGGTCAGGTACAGGCCGGGGTGGGCCTCCGCCGCCACCAGGGCCGCCTTCTTGTCGACCTCGAAGTGGTCCTTGCCGCCGAGGAAGTAGTCGTACATCCGGGCCGAGTGCGGCCTGCTCGTGTCGAGGTCCCGGCCCGCCTGCCTGGTGCTCATGTGCGTCCCTTCGTGCCTGTGCCCGTGTTGCTGCCCGTGCCCATGTGCGTGTCCATGTCCGCGCTCGTATCGCTGCCCGGGTGTCGATGCCGGTGTAGTGCCTGTGCGGGGAGCTGCTGCGGCCGGTCGGCCGTCCTCAGCCCGCCGCCAGATGATCCGCCAGGCCCGCCTTCACCCCGCGCACGAACGCCGCGATCTCCTCCGGTGCGTAGATCAGCGCCGGGCCGGCCGGGTCCGTCGACTGGCGGACGGCCACGCGGCCGTCGGTGAGCTGCTTCGTCTCGACGCACTGACCGCCGTTGGGTCCGCTCCAGGGGCGCTCCCAGCCCTGGTCCCCGAGGTCGGTGGCGGGCATTCCGTTGTAGATGGACTCGTCGCTGATCGTCATGATGCGTACTCCTTGCGCATGCGGTCCAAGAGCGCCCGGCTGGCTTCGGAGGACGTCAGCAGGGCCATGCGGGTGTGTGCTTCGAGATGGGAGACCACGTCCGCGCGCTGGTCGAGATAGACCGAGGCGGACAGCAGCTCGCTGTAGACGATGTCGGGCAACTCCGGTTCCGCGAAACGGAAGTACGTGAACGGGGCGCACGCGCCCACGTGCGCGCCCGCCGAGAACGGCACGATGTCGAGGCTGACGTGCGGCAGTTCGGAGACCTCCAGCAGACGGTCGAGCTGCTCGCGCATCACCTCCGGTCCGCCCACGACCCGGTGGAGGACGGCCTCCTCCATCACCACCCACAGGGTGGGCGCGTCCTCGCGCTCCAGCAGGCTCTGGCGGCGCAGCCGCAGTTCCACGCGGCGTTCCACCTCTTCGTCGCTGCCGTGCGGGAGGCCGCCGCGCAGCACGGCGTGGGCGTAGTCCGGAGTCTGCAACAGGCCGGTGACGTACTGCGGTTCGTACGTGCGCAGGGTCTTCGCGCTCGTCTCCAGGCTGACGTAGGCGGTGAACCAGCCGGGGACGGCGTCCCGGTACGAATGCCACCAGCCGGGCCGGTTGGCCTGCTCGGCCAGGTCGACGAACTCGTCGATCTCCTGGCGCCCCGCGCCGAATGTCTCCAGGAGCTTCTCGACGTAGAGGGGTTTCAGGGCGACTTCGGCCTTCTCCAGCCGGCGGATCGTCAGAGTCTTCACGCGAAGCGCCTTCGCCGCGTCCTCCAGCGAGGCCCCGGCGGCCAGCCGCATGTCCTGGAGCCGGCGGCCCAGGATCATGCGCAGGACCGTCGGCGCGCTGGTGCCGGAACGGGCTTCGCTCACGTCCTGCCTCCTGAGGGGCCATCAACATGGTCATTCTCGCACTGACTTGATGGGCACACCAGGCTGATAACAGCGCCGCTGAAATTATCAGGGAGTCGGTTGCAGCGTGAACGCGTCCGCGCGCATAGTGGGGGTGTGAGCGATGGGTCACAGCTCCGCAGCAGGGTCCGGGCCGGAAGGGGACGCGCGACACCGACGGTGTCGCCCGCGCCCCACCGCCGTATGCCTGCTCCGACGCGCGTCCCCACCGCCCGTGTTGGGCCCGCATCCCCTCACCGCGCCCGCCCCCGAGGGCAGCGCTGGAAGGCGACATCCGTGACGACGTCCACGCCCCCGGCCCCCGCCTTAGCCCGGTCCGGGTCGCGCCGGGAGTACTGGTTCGGCCTGCCCGCCCTGCGCACCAGCCCCAGATCGGCCCGCGACACCGTGCGCCACCGGCTCCGCGCCTGGGAGCTGCCCGGCGACACCTGCTGCGACGCGGTGCTGCTCGTCTCCGAGCTGACCACGAACGCCGTCCTGCACACCGGCAGCGGCCACCTGCTGTGCGGGATCACGCTGGCCGACGACGAGCGGCGTCTGCGCATCGAACTCCATGACGAGAGCAGCGACCCGGTCCCCCCGCCCGGAACCCGCAGCGGCCCCGGCGAGGAGGGCGGGCGCGGACTCCTCCTCGTCCAGCAGCTCGCCGACCGCTGGGGCTCCGCCCGCTCCACGCTGGCCGAAGGCAAGGTCGTCTGGGCCGAGTTGACCGCTCACGCCTGACGCCCAGGACACCGGTGCCGATGCCGTCGGACCCCCCGCCCGCCCCCGACGGCCCGGCGACGGTACGTCCCCGCCGCGCCCCCTCCGCGCGGCGGGCAGACCCCTCCCCCCTCGAACGTCCGCAGAAGGCGCCCATGACTTCCCTGACCCGCACGACGTCCTCGAACTCCCCGACGCCCCCCGGCTCCGGCCCGGACGGCGGCAACGCCCGCCCCGTCGTGCTGTACGTGTGCGCCGACCGGGCCACCGGGATGACCGGGGAGGCGACGCGGCGCGCCCAGTCCGAGGGCCGCGCCTTCGCGCGGGAACGCGGTCTGACCATCGCCGAGGTGGTCACCGACGTCTACGGCGAGCCGGACCCGGCCCGCCGGCGGGGCTGGCGGCGGGTGCGGCAGCTCGTACAGACCGGTGACGTCACCGCCGTCCTGGTCCGCTGGCCCAGCGCCATCGCCCCGGAGTCCGCCCGCGCGCTGCGCCGCCGCGAGGCCGCCTGGCTCCGCGACCGGGGCGTGCGCGTCCGCTACACCTGGGCCCCGCTCTCCGCCCGGGGCGCGGAATCCCGCTGACCCCGCCCGACCCCCGGCCCCCACCGGCCCGAGCGCCCCGCCCGGCCCCCTCAACCGCCCCGCCCCGCCCGGCCCCCGGGACGGCGAGCAGCGCGTACGCCTACGCCGTCTCCAGGTACGTGCCGTCCACCACCTCGCAGTCCTCCAGGTCCTCCAACTGGCCCGCCAGGTAGGCGACGAAATCCGCCGCCGTGGGGCCGCTCGGGCCCGTCTCGTGGTCCATGTCGAGGATCTGGCCGGAGCGGCCGTCGACGCCGGGCTCCAGGTCCAGCACCGCCCCGTTCCCCGAGCCGTCCGCGTCCAGCGAGATCCAGCCGGTGTTCCACCAGCCGCGCCGGAGCGCTTGGACGGCGCTGTTCTCGTCCGCCTCGAAGTCCGCCGCGTCGTCGAAGTCGCCGGAGTCCAGCAGCTCCCGCCAGATCCCGGTCTCGCGCACCATCTCCGCGCAGGACAGCAGCGTGCCGCCCGGCCAGCAGTCGGACTCGGTCCCGTTGTGGCGCAGGAGCGAGACCCGGACCGCCTCGGGCAGGGTGACACCCAGCTCCTTCTCGGCGGCGGCTATCTCCTCGGGCGTGGCCGGGGGCAGCAGGAAACGGGACGCGTCCTGCTCCGCGTACCACGTCTCGATCTTCTCCCACACGGCCGAAACGGCGTCCTCGACCTGTCCGGGCATGGTGGCTCTCCTCATCGACGCCCAACAACGCTCAAGGCGTCGCAGCCTAGCGCCGGGGTCCGACACCGGCCCCGGGACCCGGTTCCGGGACCGTCCCGGGACCGGTCGCCCGGCCCCGTCGGTCAGGATCGCGTCACCGACAGTTCCCGTACGCCCGCCGGTGCGGCCGGGTCCGAGGAGCGGATCGTCAGACGCACCCGGCGGGCCACCGCCCCGGCCCGGAACGGCTCCCAGCGGCGGCCGTCGACCGAGGTCTCGATCCGGGAGGCGGCGGGGCGCACCCCGGTCCAGGAGGGTTCGACGGCCGCCACCGGGGCCGCGCTCCCCAGGTCGACCGTGAGCGCGCCCGTGGCCCCGTCCGGGGACCAGGCCGTCGCCGGACTGCCGTCCACCGCCGCCTCCGCGTACAGTCCCGGCGCCTCGGACGTCGCCGTCACCGGGCGGCAGCGGGCCGCGTTCCCGGTCGGCGTCAGATCCGGGCGGCGGGTGGGCAGTGCGAGGACCGAGGAGAGGCGGTGCGGGCCGGCGGGCGTCATGACGGTGAACGGGTCGCCCGCCGTGAGCCGGACCCGTGTCGTGCGGGGGCCGATCTCGATGTCGTACGTACGGCCCCGGAAGCGCAGCCCCGTCAGGGTCACGCCCTCGTCCAGCTGCGGCGGCAGCATCGGGTCGAGGCGGATGCCGTCCTCCCGCAGCCGCAGACCCGTCAGCCCGTGCGTGAACACCTGGAGGAAACCACCCTTCCCGGTGAGGAAGTCCTCCGCCGGGAACCCGGAGAGCGGGTCCTGCGCCCCGGCCTTCGCGCCGCGCGCCTCACTGAAGACGGCGTACGGACCGCGCATGAACGGGCGCACGGCGCGCTGGAGGTAGGTGTACGTGGCGCAGCCCGGCTCCCCGGTCGCCGCCGCGTCGATCGCGTGCACCGAATCGGTCATCGCCGGACCGTCCGGATCGGTTCGCTCCGCGTAGTAGTCGAGCGTCGCGGCGGCCGCGCCCGGTTCCATCGGCCACTCCAGCGGATAGACCAGCAGCACGGTGTCGGCCTGCTTGATCGTCGAGCCGTCGTACCCGGCGTACTGGAGGAACAGCTTCCGCTCGGGGTCGTACGGAATGCGCAGACCGTCCGCGACCCGGGTCCAGGCGGGCGGGGCCTCCTGCCCGAGGAGCTGGGCGGCGCGGGCGGCGTGGCGCAGGGCGGTGGCGGCGCCCGCGTTGGTGAACACCCCGTCCGTGACGCCGTTGCTGTACTCGTCGGGGCCCGCCACCTCCTTCACCGAATAGCTGCCGTCGGCGTTGGCCGTGGCCCGCGAGACCCAGAAGTCCGCGATGCCCCGCAGCAGCGGCCAGCCGCGCCCGGCCAGCCAGTCACGGTCCCCGGTGGCCAGGTAGTACTGCCAGACGGCCAAGGACACATCGCCCTGGAGGTGGTTCTGGGTGACGCAGTGCGGCGGGTTCCAGCTCTGGCACTCCGACCAGAGGTCGCCCCGGCTCGCGCTGGTCCACGGATAGAACAGCCCCCGGAACCCCAGCTTCTCCGCGTTGGCGGCGGCCCGGTCGCGGGTGCGGTAGCGGTATTCGACGACCGAACGGGCCAGCTCCGGCCGGGTGGCGAGCAGCCCCGGGTACATCCAGGTCTCCGCGTCCCAGAACACCATCCCCGCGTACGCGTCCCCCGTCAGCCCGGCCGGGGCGATGCTGTCGCGGGCACCGGGCCGGGTGGAGGCGAGCAGTCCGTACTGGGCGGAACGCAGCCACCGCTGGAGGGCGGGGCTGCCCGGTACCGCCACGTCCGCCGACCAGTCCCGGCGCCAGGCGGCGGCGTTGCCGGCCAGCACGGCGGACCAGCCGCGCCCCGCCGCCCGCCGCGACGCCTCGCGCGCCGACCGTTGCGGGTCGCGCGCGGTGAGCGCGGTGTCCACCCCCACGTACTTCTCGAAGGTGTACGTCCGCCCCGCCCGCACCGGCACGGCGCGCCCGTCCGACGCGGCCGGCCGCACCGTCCGCACGACCGCGCCCGCCGTTCCCGTGCCCTTGGTGCGGAAGGTGCCGTCGTCCTTGAGCCCGATCCGGCGCGCCCCGCGCGGGTCCAGCCGGCCGGTCACCGTCGCCGTGCCGCTCCACCGGGGCGTCAGACGCAGCCGCACCGCGCCGGTATGGACGTCGGAGCGGTCCGCCAGCACCTCGTAGACGAGGTCCGTCTCCCGGCCGTCGGACGCGGTCCAGCGCAGCGCGGTCCGCACCAGTCCGCAGCGGAGGAACACCGTCTGCCGGTAGTGCGAGATCCGGTCGGCCGGGGTGGCGGAGCCGAAGGTCTCGCCGCCGACGCGCACATCGAGGTTCGTCCAGCTCGGCAGCGCGGCGGCGACCTCCCGCCCGGCCGCCAGGTCCTTCTCGCGGCCGTAGAGCCCGGCGACGAACGCCCCGTCGTAGCGCGGGGTGAACAGCGGCCAGCCGGTCTTCTCGGCCCGCTCGGCGTACCCCGCCCCGGCCGGCGGGACCCGGTGGCCCAGATAGCCGTTGCCGACGTACGGGTCGTAACCGGCCGCCTCCCCGTACGCGGTGGACGTCAGGGCCCACGCGGGATCGGTGTCCCGGCCGCAGGTCACCGCCGCCGGGGCGGACGGCTCCCGCGTCCGGTCACCGGCGGACGCGACGGGCGGCAGCGGCGCGACGAGCGCGCACACGACGAGACCGGCGAGGAGAGAGGTACGCGAGAGGCTCACGGTACGAACGTAGGGACACGGGGCCCCGGGGGCGGGGCACGGCGCGCGGGTGAACGGCTGACACGGGGACGGCGGGGCCGGGGCCGCCCCTGCCCGTTCAGGAGGTCGGACCGGGGTCGCCCCGCCTGCTCAGGGGGGGCCGGACCGGGGCCGCCCCGCCTGCTCAGGGGGCCGGGACCGGGATCGCCCCTCCCCGTTCAGGCGGCCGGAAACCGGGGCCGCCCCCGTCCGCTCAGGCGGCCGTCCCCGTCTTGAGGCCCGCGCCGCACAGCGGGACGACGATGTCGGCGTCCGTGCGGTCGCCCACCGCCGCCCAGCAGGCCACGCCCGTCGTCTCGACGAAGAGGCCGCGCGCGGCCAGGTCGAGCTGGGCGGCCCGGATCCGGTCCTCCGGCACGGTGAGGAAGGTGCCGCCCGATTCCCGTACCGCCGCCAGGATCGCGCGGGCGCGCGGCGGGCGGGTGATGGCGATGCCCTCGGCGAGGGTGGGCGCGGCCCCGGCCGGGGGATCGAGGAGGTCGTCGGCGCCCGCGTGGAAGGCGGCCGCCAGCGGGGACACCGCCTCGGCCTGCACGGCGATCAGGGCGGGGCGGTGGTCGATCAGCCCCTGGGCCAGCAGCTCCGCCGTGGCCAGTGCGGCGCCGAGCAGCAGCGTGCCGTTGCCGACGGGGACGGCGAGGGCGTCCGGGAGGCGGCCCCCGAGGTCCTCCCACAGCTCGTAGACGTACGTCTTGGTGCCGTGCAGGAAGTAGGGGTTGAAGACGTGCGAGGCGTAGAACGTGCCGGGCGCGTCGGCGGCGGCGCGGGCCGCCAGGGCCGTCGCCTCGCGGTCGCCGGCCACGGTCACCAGCTCCGCCCCGTGGGCGCGGATCTGCTCGGTCTTCTTCGGGGAGGTGCCCTCGGGGACGTACACCGCGCAGGGCAGTCCGGCGCGGGCGCAGTACGCGGCCACGGAGGTGCCCGCGTTGCCGCTGCTGTCCGCGACGACGCGTTCCGGTCCGAGCCGGCGGGCCAGCTCGGCGAGCATCACCGCACCCCGGTCCTTGAACGACAGCGTCGGCATCAGGAAGTCGAGCTTGGCCGAGACCGTGGCCGTGAGCGGGACCAGCGGGGTGCGGCCCTCACCGAGGGTGGTGGCGGGGGAGGAGAGCGGCAGCACCTCCTCGTAGCGCCACAGGGAGCCGACCCGGCCGGGCAGCGCGTCGGCGGACAGGGGCAGGGCCGGGGTGAAGTCCAGGTCCCAGGGGCCCCGGCAGACCGGGCAGCACCAGGGCGCGGACGCGACGTCCGCGCGGGTGCCGTCCTGCGGGCAGTGATACGTGGTGGCCATGACGGCCAGCATGCCAAACACGCCCCGGAGCGGTCGCGGACTCCGCGACCGCCCCGGGGGTGCTGTCCGTACGGGGAGTTGCCCGTACGGGGAGTCGTCCGTCCCGTACGGACCCTTCGGCTACCGCCCGTTCAGCCCGCGGTCGACGGCCTTCGTCAGCTCGCCGTCCTCCGTGTCCCCGTCCAGCGACCAGAACATCGCGCCGCCGAGCCGGTGGTCACGGATGTACGCGGTCTTCGTCCGCAGGACCTGCGGGTCGTCGTACGTCCACATCGTGGTGCCGTCGAACAGCCAGGCGCTGCCGTCGCGGACATTGCGGTGGACCTTGTACGCGCCGGAATCGGCCAGCTTCTTGAGGACCTTGTAGTCCTCGGAGCCGGCCGCCCAGGTGGCGGGCGCCGGGGCCGCCGCGGGCTGCCCCATGCCGGTGCCGCCGCCGGTCACACCGGTCCAGCCCTGGCCGTAGAACGGCATGCCCATCACCAGCTTGCGGGCCGGAGCGCCCCGCTTCAGCCAGTCGCGCACGGTCCGGTCGACGCTGAAGTCGTCCTTCTTCGCGTACAGCGCGGACTGCTGACCCGTCGTCTTCTCGCCGGAGACGTGCAGGTCGTAGCCCTGGAGGTTGACGAAGTCGAAGTCGCGCATGAGACGCGGGACGTCGAAGCCGGCGTCGATCTTCTCCGCCGACGCGGGCACGAAGGCCGAGAGATCGTAGTGCTTGGGTTTCGGCTTGGGCCCGTGGTGGCCCTTGCGCGCGGCGGCCGCGCTGCTCTTGGCGTACGCGTCGAGCTGGACGCGGAACTCGTGCACCAGCGCGGTGAAGTTCCTCTTGTCCTCGGGGCGGTAGACCGTGTCGCTGTCACCGGCGGATCCCGGCCACTCCCAGTCGAGGTCCACGCCGTCGAAGAGACCGGCCGCCGCGCCCTCGCCGCCGCGCGCCCCGTCCACCGGCAGATTGCCCTTGATGTACAGGTCGATGCAGGAGGAGACGAGCGCCTTGCGGGAGGCCGCGGTGCGGACCGCGTCGGAGAAGTGCGTGGACCAGCTCCAGCCGCCGAGCGAGATCATCACCTTGAGGCCGGGGTGCTTGGCCTTCAGCTCGCGCAGCTGGTTGAAGTTGCCCGCGAGGGCCTGGTCGTCGGTGTCGGCCACGCCGTCCACCGAGCCGGCCGCGTCCAGCGGGCGCTGGTAGTCGGCCCAGGCGTCGGCCTCGCCGGCGATGTTGCCGGTGAAGCACTTCCCCTCGGCGTTGATGTTGCCGAAGGAGTAGTTGATGTGGCTGAGCTTGGCCGCCTGGCCGCTGGTGTCCAGGTCCTTGACCTGGAAGTCGCGGCCGTAGACGCCCCATTGGGTGAAGTAGCCGACGCGCTTGTAGGCGGGGGAGGAGCCGTGGTGGCCGCCTTGCTGGTGGCCCTCGCCGGGGCCGCCGTGGGCACTGGCGGTGGGGGAGACGGTGGCCGCCAGGGTGAGGGCGCAGGCGGTGATGGCCAGTCCGGACAGGGTTCTTCGACGCATGAGGCCCGTTCCTGTGCGTGTGCGGAGACATCTGCGGGAGAGGTGCATGGTCGTGCTGTGTGAGGAAGTTATTGGTCTGGACCAAAGGGGGTCAAGGGGTCGGACGGACCGGTTTGGCCGAATGCCCTGTGGTGGCCGGGTGGAACCCATGCCCGCGCGGACGAGGAATCATCACATCAGGTGAAACTCTGGCCTGCGCTTGCGATCCGGAACCCACGGTTGCGACGCTGTTGCAGTCTGTCAACCTCTTGGGGAGTGGCCTGTGACTTTCGGTGAGCAGCCCGCCTATCTGCGCGTTGCGGGCGATCTGAGAGAGAAGATCGCCAACGGTTCGCTGCCGCCGCATACGCGCCTGCCCTCGCAGGCGCGTATCCGCGAGGAGTACGGGGTCTCGGACACCGTGGCGCTGGAGGCGCGCAAGGTGCTGATGGCCGAGGGGCTGGTCGAGGGCCGGTCCGGCTCCGGCACCTATGTGCGCGAGCGCCCGGTCCCGCGCCGGATCGCCCGGTCGGGCTTCCGCTCGGAGTCCGGCGCCAGCCCGTTCCGCCAGGAGCAGACGGCGGAGGGCGCGCGGGGCACCTGGGAGTCCCGCAGCGAGCAGGACGACGCGAGCCCCGAAATCGCCCAGCGGCTCGGGATCGAACCGGGCGACCGGGTGATGCGGACGCGCTACGTGTTCCGGGACGGCGGCGAGGCGATGATGCTCTCCACCTCCTGGGAGCCGCTGGCCATCACCGGGCGCACCCCGGTGATGCTGCCGGAGGAGGGCCCGCTCGGCGGCTGCGGGGTGGTCGAGCGGATGGCCGCGATCGATGTCGTCGTGGACAACGTGGCCGAGCAGGTCGGCGCGCGCCCGGGGCTGGCGGAGGAGCTCCTGGCGCTCGGCGGGGTGCCGGGCCATGTGGTGATGGTGATCGAGCGGACGTTCTACGCCTCCGGGCGAGCCGTCGAGACCGCCGATGTCGTCGTTCCCGCCGACCGCTACCGGGTCGCCTACCATCTGCCGGTCCGGTGACCGGACGCGGCGGTCCCGGCGGTCCGTCCCGGCGTGTGCCGGGCGGCGGATCCGTGCCCGGTGGTGGCGGGTCCGGGCGCGCACGGCGGTCGACCGATATCCGGGCGGGCGCGTCCGGGGCGCGTGACGACAAGTTAACCGCCGTCCGTCCCCCGTAACAGCCGGGCAATCGTCCACGGTGACGGCTTGTCATGTCCCGCTCCTAACTTCCCGTCCGGACCCGCACACCGGCACCGACGAACGGGAAGTCAGCGATGACGGACACAGCCGTACCGAAGACGCAGCCCGCCCCCGGGCCCGCACCCGGGCCCGCACCCGGGGGCGGGGCCGCGCCCCCGCCCCGGCGCAGCTACGCGCGGCTCGCCGCCGACGAGAGCCGCGAGGACTACTCCCTGCGCTACGCGCCGCACTCCTTCCGGCGCTGGTCGCCCGGGACGGTCGCGGGCACCGCGCTCGGCGGGATCGCCTATCTCGCGGACTTCGCGATCGGCGCCTCGATCGTGTTCACTTACGGATTCACCAGCGGACTGGCCTCGATCCTGGCCGCGGCGACGATCATCTTCCTGACCGGCATCCCCATCGCACGGGCCTGCGCCCGCTACGGACTGGACATGGACCTGGTCACCCGGGGCGCCGGATTCGGCTACTTCGGCTCGACCCTGACCTCGCTGATCTACGCCTCGTTCACCTTCATCTTCTTCGCCCTCGAAGGCTCGATCATGGCCCAGGCCATGCACCAGGCCGTCGGACTGCCCGTCGAGGCCGGCTATCTGGTGACGACGCTGATCGTCATCCCGATCGTCTTCCGGGGGATGGGCGCCCTCGCCAAGGTGCAGGCGTGGACCCAGCCCGTCTGGATCATCGGCATGGTGCTGCCCTTCCTCGTCCTGGCCTTCGAGGCGCCGGACGCCTGGGGCGCGTTCGGCTCCTTCACGGGTACGGAGGGGGCGGCGCCCGGCTTCTCCTGGATCGGCTTCGGACTCGGCACCGGCGTCGCGCTCTCGCTCATCGCCCAGATCGGCGAACAGGCCGACTACCTGCGGTTCATGCCGGCCCGTACGGAGGCCAACCGGCGCCGCTGGAACCTCGCGGTCCTCGCCGCCGGCCCCGGCTGGGTGATCATCGGCGCCGCCAAGCAGATCGGCGGCGCGCTGCTCGCCTTCGCCGCCCTGGAGGCCGTCGGCACGACCCACGCGCTGGAGCCGATCGCCCCGCAGATCGAGGCGCTCCGGCCCTGGCTCGGCTCCTTCGCCCTGCCCGCCGCCGCGGTCTTCGTGATCGTGTCGCAGATCAAGATCAACGTGACCAACGCCTACAGCGGCTCGCTGTCCTGGTCGAACTTCTTCTCCCGCGTCACCCACCGCCACCCGGGCCGGGTCTGGTACATCTTCCTCAATCTCGTCATCGCGCTGACGCTGATGGAGATGAACATGTTCGCCGCCCTCAACAAGCTGCTGGGCTTCTACTCGAACGTGGGCATCGCCTGGATCGCCGCGGTCGCCGCCGATCTCGTCATCAACAAGCGGATCGGGCTGAGCCCGCCGTACATCGAGTTCAAGCGCGCCTATCTGCACGCGGTCAACCCGGCCGGATTCGGCGCCATGGTCATCGCCTCGACGGTCTCGATCCTCGCCTTCTTCGGGCTGTTCGGCACCTACGCGGAGGCGTTCTCGACCTTCATCGCGGCCGGGCTGTCGCTGACGCTGTGTCCGCTGATCGCCTGGGCCACCCGGGGGAAGTACTACCTGGCCCGCCCCAACCCGGTGAACGGGCCCGGAGTCGAGGTCCCCGACATCACCGCCACCTATACCTGTGCGGTCTGCGCCACGGCGTACGAACTGCCCGACATCGCCGACTGCCCGGTGCAGTCGGGGCCGATCTGCTCGCTGTGCTGCTCCCTGGACGCCGAATGCGGCGACGCCTGCCGCAAGGACCCGGCCGCCGGGCCGGTGCTCCTGCCGCTGCCGGTGGTGCGCGAGGGCGCCGGGAGCTGACGGGCCGGGCGCCGGAACCGACGGTCCCGGCGCCGGGAGCCGACGGTCCGAGGCCGTCTCACCCGCCCCAGGGGGCGCATTCAGCCGAATGCGCCCCCTGGGCCTTGTCCCTTCCTGGCCGGATGAGTATCTCTTTGTGCAATTCCGTATCCGGTGAGTGAAGGTCAGGCGTACGCTCCGGCATATGCGTACTGCGGATTCCTGGGGATGTTTAGACACATGCACAGCGTTCGAGGGAGGGGTGCGATGCCCGGGAGGGGCACGATGAGCGACAGCGGTGCCGTGCTCCCTTGGCTGGTCATTCGGCAGGACGACAACGGCAACCGGTACCGCGTGGGCCGTTACGCCACGCAGGACGAGGCACAGCGGATGGCGGACAAGCTCGACCAACGCGGCCACAAGCAGCTCTACTCGGTGGAGCGCGCGGGGCAGGCCGCCACCCCCTGAGGGGTGACCGGGTGCGCGGGCGCACGCCCCGTGCCGCTCTGTCGGGGGCGGCGACGGCATTACGCTCCGCACCATGACTGAACGCGTGGTGGTGGCCGGGGCCGTCTTCGACCGGGGGCGGCTCCTCGCCGCGCGCCGCAGCGCCCCGCCGGAGCTGGCCGGGCGCTGGGAGCTGCCCGGGGGCAAGGTGGAACCGGGCGAGAGCGCCGAGCAGGCGCTCGTCCGCGAACTCCGCGAGGAGTTGGGCATCGAGACCGAGCCGCTGGAGCGCCTTCCCGGCGAATGGCCGCTCGGACGCGGCCTGGTGCTGCGGGTGTGGACGGCCCGGCTGGTCTCCGGCGTGCCCGCCCCGCTCCAGGACCACGACGAACTGCGCTGGCTCGGCCCCGGCGAGACCGGCACCGTGGACTGGCTGGAACAGGACCGGCCCGCCGTCGAGGAGGCCGCACGGCGGCTGCCGGACGGCGCCCGCCCCTGAGCGGAGCGCCCTGCCCCCGTCCGCGTGCGCCCCTTTCCCCCGCCGTACAGCCGTTCGTGCGTACGGCATTGCATCCGTACGCCCCACGTGCCGACACGGGCGGTATTTCATCCGTTATTACGGGTATGTGATGGTTAGTCCCCGGATGCGGGACGGTCTTCTGCCGTGCTCTGGGAAGTGATCGGCGTGATCGGAACCGAAGGCGACTGGGCCGAGTGGAGCTTTCCGGCGGTGCCCGGCGCCGTGCGCTCGGCACGGCACGCCGTCCACGAGGTGCTGCGCGGCTGGGACCTCGACGCCGCCGTCGGCGATGTGGCGGTTCTGCTGGTCAGCGAGCTGGTGACCAACTCCATGCGCTACACGGCCGGACCCATCGGACTGCGTCTGGTGCGCCCGCACCCCGACGGGGACGGCCCCTCCGCCCACCCCGGACTGCTCGTGGAAGTCTCCGATCCGGTTCCGGATCCACCCACCGAACGCAGTGCGGGACCCGAGGACGAGGGCGGCAGGGGGCTCCAGCTCGTGGCCTGTTCGGCCCGGCACTGGGGGACCAGGAAGGGAAAGAGCGGCAAGACCGTGTGGTTCGAGCTGGCCCTGCCTGGTTAGGAGTGAGGTGGGACGAGAAAGCGATCACCGCGGTCGGCGGAACCTGGCCGAAACGGACTGAGACCGTGCTGTGATCGTGAACGCCGTGTCGGTCGGGGCCGTAGTGCTGAATACTGCGGGCAGGACCGGTCCGGTGTGTGAGCTGGAGGGGACGGTCGCGTGAGCGAGATACCTGGGACAGCGGGCGACGTGGTGTGGCAGAGCAGTCCGCCTGGCTCGATCTACGACTACATCAGGGTCGCCTCCTTCTCGATCGGCCCGGACGGCCGGATCGAGCAGTGGAGCCACCGGGCCGCCGGTCTCTTCGGCGTTGACGCCCACGACGCGGTGGGAAAGGACCCGGTCGAGGCGTTCCTGCCCGGTGCGCTGCGCCATGACGCCCACCGCCGGATCGGCGAGGTGCTCGACGGCCGCGAGTGGACGGGACTCGTCCCCTTCCGGATGCCCGGCGGCGACGGCCTCGAAGGACTGGCCGAGATCTATGTCATGCCCAGCGAGACGGCGACCGGCGAACGCGCGGCGCTCTGCACCGTCGTGGACGTACGCGCGCTCCGCCTCATCGAGACGGACCTCGCCGCCTCGCAGGCGATTTTCGGCCAATCTCCCTTTGGATTCGTGCTGTTCGGCACGGACCTCACCGTCATCCGCGCCAACCAGCGCTTCGCCACCGTCTTCGGCGGCCGGGCCGACGACCACCGGGGCCGCACCGTCGAGGACTACCTCGCCGGCAGCGAGGCCGAACGGCTGACCGCCACCCTCGAACGGGTCCTTGCCACCGGCGAATCCGTCACCGACCTCCCGCTCGTCGGGACCGTCCCCGGCGACGCCGACCGGCGCCACTGGTCCATGAACCTCTACCGGGTGCACAGCGGCTCCGGCCGCCCCATCGGCATCGCCGGACTCGCCACCGATGTGACCCGCCGCCACATCGCCGCCCGCGAGGCCGCCAGCGCCCGCCGCAACCTCGCCCTGCTCAACGAGGCCAGCGCCCGCATCGGCAACTCCCTCGACCTGGAGACCACCGCCCGCGAACTCCTCGACGTCGCCGTGCCCGGCTTCTGCGACCTGGCCTCCGTCGACCTCTACCAGGCCCTGCTCACCGGCGAGGAGGCCCCGCCCGGCGCGGCGGGTTCCCCGCGCCGCGAGGCCGTCGGCGGCTCCGCCGAACTGCGCCGCGTCGCCTTCGCCAGCGCGGTCTCCGACGCCCTGCCCGACCCCGGCCCGGCCGACGGCCTCGGGGACGGGGACACCGGCACGCGCGGGGAGCCCGGCGCCCCCGCCCTCGGCGCCGTCCACCGCTACGCCTTCGGCTCGCCCGGCGCCATCGCCCTGCGCACCGGCCACGTGGAGGACGTGCCGGGCGACGACCGGGGCTTCGTCCAGTCGACGCTGGCCGTGCCGATGGTCGCCCACGACACCGTGGTCGGCCTCGTCCGCTTCTCCCGTACGAAGGGCAGCGAACCGTTCGGCGAACGGGACCGCGCCCTGGCCACCGAACTCGCCGCGCGGGCCGCCGTCTGCATCGACAACGCCCGCCTCTACCGGCGCGAGCACGAACGCGCCCTGATCCTCCAGCGCAGTCTGCTGCCCCCCGGCGACCCCGAGGCCGCGGGGCTCGACATCGCCTGCCGCTATCTGCCCGGCACCACGGCGACCGAGGTGGGCGGCGACTGGTTCGACGTGATCGAACTGCCCGGACACCGCACCGCGCTCGTCGTCGGCGACGTGATGGGCCGCGGCCTGCGCGCGGCCGTCGCCATGGGTGAACTGCGCACCGCCGTAAGGACCCTGGCCCTGCTCGACCTGGAACCCGCCGAGGTGCTCTCCGCGCTCGACGAGGTCGCCCGGGGCCTCGGCACCCCGGGCGGCTCCGGCGGACTCGGCGGCGGCCAGTGGCCGGCGCGCGGCTCCCACAAGTCCCGGGACGCCGACCTCTCCGAGGTCTACCTCGCGACCTGCGTCTACGCCGTCTACGACCCGGTCACCCGGCGCTGCACCTTCGCCAACGCCGGCCACCTCCCGCCCGTCGTGGTCGAACCGGGCGAGGCCGCCCTGCTCTTGGACGTACCGCCCGGCATGCCGCTCGGCGTCGGCGGCGAACCCTTCGAGGAGGTCGAGGTGGAGCTGAAGGAGGGTGCCCTGCTCGCCCTCTATACCGACGGGCTCGTCGAATCCCGCGACCATCCGCTCGACGAGGGCCTGGAGGCCCTGCGGGCCGCACTCGTCGAACCGGCCCGGCCGCTGGAGGACGTCTGCGACCAGGTGCTCGGCGCCCTCGACACCCGGCACGGCGAGGACGACATCGCCCTCCTGATGGCCCGGATCCAGGGCCTTCCTGCCGAGTCCGTCGGCGACTGGCGGCTGCCCCGCGAGCCCCGCTCGGTGGGCCGCGCCCGCGAGCTGGCCCGGGGCCAGCTGATCGCCTGGGACCTCGACGAACTGGTCGACACCACCGAACTCCTCGTCAGCGAACTGGTCACCAACGCCCTGCGCTACGGCGAGGGCGAGATCCGGCTCCGGCTGCTGAGGGACCGCACCCTCGTCTGCGAGGTCTGGGACTCCGGACTCGTCCAGCCCCGGCGCCGCCGGGCCCGCGACACCGACGAGGGCGGCCGGGGGCTCCAGCTGGTCGGACTGCTCAGCACCGGCTGGGGATCCCGGCGGACCCCGCGCGGCAAGACCGTCTGGTTCGAACTCCCGCTGCCCGACGGCCGCCCCGCCGCCGAGCCCACCGTGGAGCAACTGCTCAGCATGTTCTAGGGCCTCGTCCGGAAGCCCTCGCCGGCCCCGCCCGCGCCCCTGGAACGGGACGCGGTCAGGAGGCGGCCTTCAGCGCGGCCAGCCGGGCCTCCACCTCGGCGCCCTCGCCCATCGCGTCCAACTGCTCGAACTGCGCGTCGAGCGAGGAGGCGGCCAGCTCCTGCTTGCCCTGGGCCTTCGCCTCCTCGCGCCGGACCTTGTCCTCGAAGCGGCTGATCTCGCTGGTCGGGTCCATCAGATCGACGCTCTTGACCGCGTCCATCATCCGGTTCTGCGCCTCGGCGGACTTCGCGCGCGCGACCAGCTCGTCCCGTTTGGCCTTCAGTTCCGCGAGTTTGGCCTTCATCCGGTCGAGCCCGGTCCTGAGCTTGTCCACCACCTCGGTTTGGAGGGCGATGGTCGGCTCCGCCGCTTTCGCCTCCTTCTCCGACTGGAGCTGCCGGCCCAGCGCGACCTTCGCCAGATGGTCGAACCGGTCGGCGTCCGCGCCCGCCCCGCCCGCCCGCAGCTCATCGGCCTTGCGGCTGGCGGCGAGCGCCTTGCGCCCCCACTCCTCGGCCGCCGCCACGTCCTCGCGGTGGTCCTGCTCCATCAGCCGGAGACTGCCGATGGTCGAGGCCACCGCGCCCTCCGCCTCGGCGATGTTGGAGGTGTAGTCGCGGATCAGCTGGTCCAGCATCTTCTGCGGGTCCTCGGCCTGGTCGATCACCGCGTTGATGTTGGCGCGGGCCAGCTGGGTGACGCGGCCGAGAATGGTCTGCTTGCTCATGGCACCTCTCCTGGGTGGTCCTGTCGTCGCGTGCTGCGTACGCCTGCGGCCCCGGCCGGTCAGAACCGGCCGCCGCCGCCCCGCCGGCCACGGGTCCCCCCGCCGCCGAAGCTGCCCGGCCCGCCGCCCCCGCCCCCGAAGCCGCCCCCGCCGAAGCCCCCGCCCCCGAAGCCGCCGCCCCGGCCGCCGCCCAGCAGTCCGCCGAGGATGATCCCGCCGAGCACGGCGCCGCCCATGCCCCCGCCCGGCATGCCGCCGCCCGTCCCGCCGGGTCCCGCGTACGCCCGCACGTCCCCTTCCGCGAGGCTCCGCGCCTCCCGGGCCAGCGCGTCCGCCCGGCGCGCCTCCTCCAGCGCGGTCTGGGCCTCGCCCGAGGCCGCCGCCCCGGCCCGCTCCAGCAGCCGCTGGGCCTCCGCCAGCCGGGTGCGGGCCTCGCTGCCGACCGCGCCCCGGTGGGTGGCGATGTAGTCGGCGGCCGTGCCGACGGCCGAACGGGCGGTGAGCAGGGCCTGATCGAGCAGCGAACGGGCCCGCCGGCCGCCCCGCTCCCGTTCGCGCGCCTCGATCAGCGCCTCGTCCAGCGCCGCGTCCGCCTCCTCCACCCGGCGCAGGGCGTCGACCGGGTCGTAACCGCCCGCGCCCCGCTCCTCGCGCACCTCGGCCCCCACCGTCCGGGCGCGGGCGATCCGGCCGCTCAGACCGGCGGTGGGGACGCCCTCCGCCGTCCCCTCCAGGAGCCCGTCCGCCTCCGCCAGGTCCGCGTCCAGCTCGGTGAGCGCGGCGGGCAGCCGCTCGTCGGCGGCATTCAGGTCCCGGGCGAGCCGGCCGACCCCGTCCACGAGGGTGGCCGCCTGGCCCACCGCGCCCTCGGCCGCCCGGACGAAGACGGCGGCCCCGGCCGTGTCGCCGCCGTCCACCGCCTGCCGGGCCCGGTTGAGCGAGGAGGTCGCGAAGACCAGCCGGTCCTTGGCCTGGTCGACGGCGCCCGCGGCGGGGGCCGACGCGGCGGGGGCGTACCGCTCGCGCAGCCCGGCGAGGGCGGTCTCCGCGTCCGTGACCCGGCCGGTCAGCTCCCGGAACGCGGTCTCGGCGGTCTCCAGCGCCCGGGGCGCGTCCCGCTCCAGCTCCCGCAGCCGGTCGAAGTCCTCGGCGACGGCGTCCAGCCGGGCATCGGCGTCCGCGCACCGCTTCACGATCTCCTCCAGCATCCGCCGGCGGGTGGCGTCGTCCTCCGGGTCCGCGTCGTCGAGCCGCTGGCGCAGCCGGAAGGCCGCCGTCAGCTCGCCCCGGGCGAAGGCGACGGCCTCGGTGAAGGGCGCCGCTGCCTCCTCGCCGAACTGGGCGGTGGCGAAGCCCAGTTCCTCGTCGCTCGTGCGGACCGCGTCGTCCGTCTCCACGAGCACCCGCCGGGCGCGGGCGTCGAGTTCGGGCAGCGGCTCCCCGTCGCGTCCGGTGTCCGCCGGTCCCCAGCCCGTCGCGGCCGGGGTGGTGCGGGTGGCGGTCCGCCTGCGGCGCCGGAGGAGGGCGTACGCGCCGGCCGCCGCCGCCGCGCAGACCACCGCGATCGGCAGCACCAGATCGCCGGCGCCCGTCCCCCCGGACGCCCCCGCGCCGGGGTCGGGGTCGCCCGGGGTGATCGAGGGGGTGGGCACCGGGCTTCCCGCGAGCACCGCCGCGTAGCCGTGCGCGGCGCCGATCGCGGCGCCCGCCCAGTCGTAGCGGCGCAGCGCCGGTTCGATCGCGGTGTCCGCCACGTCCCGGAGCTGGGCGTCGGTGAGGCGGGAGTCCTGGTCCACCGAGTAGGCGTACAGCCGGTCGTGGGTGGCGACGGCCAGCAGCACGTCCTCGCGGCCGAGGCCGTTGCGGTCGGCCGTCGCGTCGGCCCAGTCCTGGGGCGGGCGTCCGGAGAAGTCACGGACGTAGACCACGAAGAGCTGGAGGCGCCGCTCGTCGTAGAGCCGGTCGAGGGCGGTCGCCACCTCGTCCCTGCGGTCGCCGAGCGCCCCCACCCGGTCGGTGATCTGCCCGTCCCGGGACAGCGCGACCGGATCGTCGGCGCGGGCGCCGGGCAGCGGCGGCAGGGCCAGCCAGACCACCGCCAGCAGCACGGTGAGCAGGGCCCGGCCCGGTATGAGGATCCGGGTGCGGCTCTCGGGCGGCGTCACGTCTGCGAGGCTAAGTCCGCCCCCGGGCCCCCGCGACCCGGCCGGGCGGGACCGGGGAGGGGCCGGCGCCCGCGCGGGCCCGGCCGTCCGTTCCCCCACCGCCCCGACCTCCCGCCCCCACCCGTTGGTACGGCCGGGGGACGGGCGGGCGGCGGGACACGGCAGGGGTCCGGCTCAGATGCCGAAGCGCTCCTTCGCGAGCAGCGGGCGCACCCGGGCGCGGAAGCCACCCGTGCGGAACGGCCGCTGGAGCAGGCCGGGGCGCAGGGCCTGGGCGAGGGCGGCGGCGATCATCCCCTGGTCGAGGGCGAGCGCGAAATCGCTGACCCGGCCGGTGGAGACGTTCACCGAGTCCCGGAAGCCGTACCCCTCGTGATACGCGCCGAAGTCGCGGTCCAGCGCCCTGAGGTTGGCCAGCGCCTCGGCCGGGGCGTAGGGCAGGGCGAGGAACGAGGCGTGCGGGGTGACCACCCCGTTGGTGAACGCCGACGGGGGAGGCAGTGGGGCGCCGTCCGTCGTGTACGTGCGGTCGGTGTTGGAGGCGTACCCGTCGAGCTGCATGCCGAGCGCGTCGACGCCGTACTCCTGGTAGCCGCCCTCGGGGACGTTGGCGGGCGAGAAGCCCCAGTAGCCGTACTCCGCCTCCTTCAGACCGTGGTCGATCTGGCCGCGCACATAGCGCGCGTGCGTGCGCCCCCATGAGTGCGGCGACCACTCGGCCTCCGGCACGAACAGCGGGACCATCAGCGCCTCGAACATCGAACCGCCCCAGGTGGGGACCAGCGCGCGGCCCCGGTGGGTGTAGTGGCCCTGCCAGACGCGGATGCCGTCCATCGCCACGTAGCTGCCCTGCGGCCGCTGTTCCTGCTCGTTGCCGGGGGCCAGGGTCCGCAGCAGGTGCCAGTAGTGGTCGGCGGGCAGCGATCCGTCCGCGATGCCCAGGTAACTGGCCATGCGGGGCTCGGTGTTGAGCGCGCCGTAGTGGTGCCCGGTGGGCTCCTCGGTGTCCGGCCAGAAGCCGCCCCGCAGCTGGCCGGGGCCGGCCACGGGGTCCGCCGGGTCGTAGGGCGTGTAGTAGTACGACCAGTCGGCCTCCGCCAGGACGCGCGCGACGCGGGGGCGCAGCGCGGGGGCCGCGTCGGCGGCGATGCGCAGACCGGTGACCAGCCAGGCGTTGTCCACGGAGGAGAGGAAGGGGCGGACCGGGGCGCCGGTGCCCGGCCATGCGGTGAGCACCGAACCGTCGTGCGCGTCGTACCAGTTGAGCCAGAAGCCGTGGTGGCGCTCCAGCCGCTCCACGGTCCGCACGGTCAGCTCCAGCCGTTCGTGCATGGTGGCGTCGTCGATGACGCCGAGACCGGCGGCGGCGACCGTGGACCAGAGCCCGCAGCCGATGTTGGTGGGAGAGGTCTGGCGGGAGAGGACGGGGGCGCCCGGACCGCTGAGGTCGATCGTGTCGGCGGCGAGGCCGAGCCCGGTCGTCATCGCCTCGATCGAGCGGTAGGTGTCGCGGAACCAGCGCAGCAGCAGCGCCTGGTCCGGGGTGCGGGCGAGGGGCGTGGCCCCCGCGGCGGACGCCGTGACGGCCGGGAGGGCCAGGGCCGCGGCCCCGGTTCCGGTGGCGGTGAGAAACGTGCGACGGTCCATGAATCCGGCTCCCTGGGGCAGAAGGGGGAATGGCGGCGTTGCGTGGTGTTGCTCGTGCGCGGTGGTACGGCGAAGCGGTACGGGGGCCGGCGGAGGTCAGGTTCCGCCGGCCCCCGTACGGGGTGGGAGCCGTCAGGTGCTCCCGGTCTCGGGGCCGGCGGTCAGCCGGCGGTGCGCGGCAGCGCGCGGGTGCGGCCCATCTCGCCCAGCCAGACGGCGGAGGGCTTCGGCAGCCGCTCGAAGGTCTCCGGGTCCCAGCCGATGAGGCCGAAGGTGGGCGCGTAGGAGCCCCACTCGTAGTTGTCGAGCGCGCTCCAGGCCAGGTAGCCCTGGACGTTGAGGCCGTCCTCCAGCGCGGCGGCGACCTCGTTCAGCGCACCGGTGTAGTAGTCGACGCGGCGGCTGTCGACGTCGGTGGCGATGCCGTTCTCGGTGACGATCAGCGGCATGTCGGGGCCGGCGATTTCGGCGGTGTGGCGCAGCGCGTACCCGACGGCGGCGGGGTAGTACTCCCACTGGGTCAGGGTGCGCTCGACGTCGTCGGGCGTGGGGATCGGGCCGTCGGCGCCGATCCGCGTACGGGTGTAGGACTGCACGCCGATCCAGTCGTCGCCGCGGGCGGCCTCGATGAAGACGTCCTCGCGGGGGTGGCGGTAGGCGGCGGTGATCTCCTCGGCGCCGGGGAGCGCCTGGTAGACCTGGTTGGCGATGGTCCAGCCGACCTTGATGTCGGGGTTGATCGCCCGGACCTCCTTGACGGCCGCCTGGTGGGCGGCGATCACGGCGGCGGTGGTCTCGTCGTCGGGGGTCGGCAGCCCGGCGGGCGGGAAGCCGATCTCGCCGCGCTTGGCCAGCCCCGCCATGACGGCGATCATGTTCGGCTCGTTGATCGTGCAGACGTGGGCGACGCCCTCGCCGATGACGGGCGCGCAGGCCGCGACGTACCGGGCGAAGAGTTCGGTGGCGCCCTCGGAGGTGAAGCCGCCGCGGGCCTCGAACCACTGCGGGACGGTGAAGTGGTGCAGGGTGACCATGGGGCGCAGGCCGCGCTCGATGGCGCCCTCGACCATCCGGCGGTAGTGGGCCAGCTCGGCGCGGGAGAACTTCCCCTCGGCGGGCTCGATGCGGGCCCACTCGATGGAGAACCGGTAGTCCGTGAAGCCGAGCCCGGCGAGCACGTCCATGTCCTCGTGCCAGCGGTGGTAGCTGTCGCAGGCGTCCAGGCTGGGTTCCTGGATGTGGGTGCCCGCGGTGTGCTCCTTGACCCACCAGTCGCTGTTGGTGTTGTTGCCCTCGATCTGGTGGGCGGCCGTGGAGGCGCCCCACAGGAATCCTTCGGGGAACGGGACCTGGGTGTGCGTCATCGCGAACTGTCTTTCTGGGTGCGTGAGGGGTGCGGCCGGCGCGGGTGTGGGGGCGCGGCCTCGTGGGTGTCGGTGGGGCGGCCCGGGAAGGGGGTCCGGGCCGCCCGGGGGCGGGCTACTTCATGCCCGCGGTGGCGATGCCCTGGGTGAAGTGGCGCTGGAGCGCGATGAACACGACCAGGACGGGCAGCACGATCAGGAACGATCCCGCCATCAGCACGCCGTTGGAGCCGCCCGCCTTGTTGGGATCGGTGGCGAACGTGGCCAGCGCGACCGGCAGGGTGTACTTGTCGGGGTCGTTGGTCGCGATGAGCGGCCAGACGAAGTTGTTCCAGGAGCCCAGGAACGTGAAGATCGACAGGGTCGCCAGGGCGGGCTTCACCAGCGGCATCACGATGCGCCAGAAGATGTACCACTCGCCGGCGCCGTCCATCCGGGCCGCCTCCAGCAGCTCGTCCGGGATCGACTGCATGAACTGGCGCATCAGGAAGACCCCGAAGGCGCCCGCCGCGAACGGCAGCACCAGACCGGCGTACGAGTCGATCAGGCCCATCTTGCTCATCAGCACGAACAGCGGCAGGAGCATCAGGTTGCCCGGCACCATCAGGGCGCCCAGCACCAGACCGAAGATCTTGTTGCGGCCGGCGAAGTTCAGCTTGGCCAGGGCGTAGCCGAGCATCGAGCAGAACACCAGGTTCGAGACGGTGACCAGCACCGCCACGATCACCGAGTTCATGAAGTACAGCGGCAGGTCCAGCTTGTCGAGCAGCTCCCGGAAGTTGTCCAGGGTCCACTCGGTCGGGAGCCAGACCGGCGGGCTCGCGGTCAGTTCGCTCTGCGTCTTGAACGCGGACAGGGCCATCCACAGGAACGGCGCCGCCATGATCAGCAGACCGACGGAGAGCAGGACGTAGACGAGGACCCGCCGCACCGAGCGGGGCCGCTTGCGGCCGGCCGGGTCCGGGGCCTTCCAGGACGTCTGCGACGGCGCCGTCGGGACGGCGCCCGGTGCACGGGTGGCGCTCATTTCGTGTTGTCCTTCAGCAGTCGGAGCTGGAGCACCGTGATGCCCATGATCACCACGAAGAGGACATACGCCATGGCGCTCGCATAGCCCATGTGGAAGAAGTTGAAGCCCTCGCGGTACATGTTCAGCGAGACGGTGAGCGTCGAGTCCGAGGGACCGCCCTGCGTCATCACGAAGGGCTCCTCGAAGACGTTGAGGTAGCCGATGGTGGTGATCACCGTGGCGTAGAGCAGGGTGGGCCGCAGCAGGGGCACGGTGATGGACCGGAACTCCTGCCAGAGGTTCGCCCCGTCCAGCCGGGCGGCCTCCCGCACCTCGGTGGGGATGGCCTGGAGGCCGGCGATGAACAGGACCATGACCGTGCCGAGGTTGCGCCAGACCGCCATCGCGATCATGGAGGGCATGGCGAGCTTCTCGTTGCCGAGGAAGTCGGGGGCGGTGAGGCCCACCTCGGAGAAGAGACCGGCGATCAGACCGTCGCTCGGATCGAGCACGAACCGCCAGACGACGGCGACCGCGACGATCGTCGTGACGACCGGGGCGTAGAACCCGACCCGGAAGAAGGTCCGGGCCCGGTCGATGCCGTTGTTCAGCAGCACCGCGACGACCAGTCCGAGGAAGATCGTGAGCGGGACGCCGACGACCACGAAGTACGCGGTGTTCCACAGCGACTTCACGAACTTCTCGTCGCCGAACAGCTTCGTGTAGTTGTCGAAGCCGATGAAGTTCGCGTCCATCGGGTGGGTGACGTTGCGCAGGCCGAAGTCCGTGAAGCTCATCACCAGCGTGGCGATGATCGGGACGGCCATGAAGACGAGGAAGAGAACGAGGAACGGGGTGGAGAACAGCCACCCGGCCCAGTTCTGCCGCCCCAGTGAGGGCTTCTTCCGCCGCGTCTTCCCGGGCCCGGCGGCCGGGGACGAGGTCCCCGGCCCGGCCTGCACCTCGGCCGGCTGCGCGGCCCTTCCGGTCATGGTGCTCATGGCTCCTACTTCACGAGGCCTTCGATCTGGGACTGCGCGGTCTTCAGCGCGTCCTCGGCGGAGGCCTTGCCCTGGGTCACCTTGGCGATGGCCTGGTCGACCTTGTCGGTGATCTCGGTCCAGTTGGACAGCGAGGGGGAGGACTTGGCGGTGTCCATCTGCTTCTTGAAGACCTGGAGGTCGGCGTCGTCGGCGAGGGCGCCGGAGGTCCAGGCGGAGGTGTTCGCCGGCAGGTCCTTCGTGCGCTCGTACCAGTCGGCCTGGCCCTTGGTGTCCGTGAGGTACTTGATGAACTCGGTGGCCGCGGCCTTGTGCTCACTGTCCTTGGAGACCACCAGGGAGGAGCCGCCCGCCATCGAGACGGAGGAGGCGTCGGCGGGCACGTTGGCCACCGCCCACTTGCCCTTGATCTGCGGCTGGCCCTCGTTGAGCAGGGTGACGTGCCAGGGGCCGCCGAAGAACATCGGGACGCGGCCGTTGCCGAAGTCCTTCACGACGTCGTAGCCGGGCTGCACGGACTTGTTCGACAGGCCCTTGTCGAAGTACGAACCGTACTCCTTGAGCGCCTTGACGGCGGCCGGGCTGTCGATGACGACCTCGCCCTTGTCGTTCACGATCTCGCCGCCGGCCGAGTACAGGAAGGAGTAGAAGTTCTGCACCGTGTCCAGACCGCTGGGCTGGATGGACAGGCCCCACTTGGTACCGGCCTTCTTCTGGTACGCGGTGGCGAGGTCCTTCATCTCCTTCCAGTCGGTCGGAGCCTTGGTGATCCCGGCCTTCTCGGCCAGGTCGGTGCGGTAGTAGAGGACGCGGGTGTCGACGTACCACGGCACGCCGTACGCCTGGCCGTCGACCTCGCCCTGCTGCCAGCCGGCCGGGAAGAAGTCCTTCTTCCGGAAGGTCTTGATGTCGACGGGCTCCAGCACGCCCAGCTCGGCGAACTCGCCCATGTAGCTCCCGCCCATCTGGGCCACGTCCGGCATGGTGCCGGCGGCGGCCGCGGAGACGAGCTTCTGGTGGGCGACGTCCCAGCCGACCGGGGTCACCTTGACGGTGATGTTCGGGTGGGCCTTCTCGTACTCCTTGGCCACATCCGTGAGCTTCTCGCCCTCGGCCCCCATGGCCCAGACGGTGAGCGTCTGCTTGCTGTCCGCGGCGACGTCGTCGCCCCCCGAGCTGCCGCAGGCGGTGAGACCGAGGGCGAGCACGACGGCGACGCCGACTCCGGTGGAGGCGTTTCTGGCGGTGCGGGACATGGAGGGCTCCTCCTTGAGCAATCCGGATGTATGCGCTGCCTGTAAGCGCATACATCACTCTGCGGCAGAGATTCGGAAATCCGCAAGAGGGTGCTAGGTCACACTCGTGCAACATGCCGGTCACGTCATGGGTCAGCTTGAAACGGTACGGGGGGTGTGGGGGTGAAAGAGGGTGATGTGACCGATTACGCATGATTGGTACGGGCCCCGGTGGACACCCCGGCGGTCCGGAGCGGAGGCGGGATAGTGTCGTGATCATGACTTCGTTTGCGCATGACTTCCCTTTTGACCCGGCCTACGGGCACACGCTCGACGACCTGAGGGCCGTGCCCGCCCCGCCCGCCCCCGACGACTTCGCGGACTTCTGGCGGGCCCGCTACGAGGCCGCCCTCGCGGTGGCCACGGAGCCGGAGCTCGGCCCGGTGGAAGAGGAGCGCGACGGGGTCCGGATCCACTCGGTGACGTACACCTCGGTCGGCGGGGTCCGGCTCGGCGGCTGGGTGGCCCTGCCGCTGGAGTCCGGACCGGTGCGCCACGGCTTCGTCATCGGGCACGGGTACGGCGGCCGGCAGGAGCCCGGCCCGGAGGTGCCGCTGCCGCTGCCCGGCTCGGCCGCGATCCTGCCGTGCGTCCGGGGCATGGTGACCCGGGGCACCGTCGAGGGCATACCCGAGGTCTCCTCGGCCCATGTCCTGCACGGCATCGCCTCGCGCGACACCTATGTCATCGGCGACTGCGTGGCCGACCTGTGGTGCGCGGCCTCCGCGCTCCAGGAGCTGGTGCCCGAGCTCGCGGGCCCGGGGCGGCTGGGCTATCTCGGCGAGAGCTTCGGCGGCGGCCTCGGCGCGCTGGCCCTGCCGTGGGACCCCCGGTTCGCCGCGGCGCAGCTGACCGTCCCCACCTTCGGCAACCACCCGCTGCGGCTCACGCTCCCCTGTGCGGGCAGCGGCGAGGCCGTGCGCGGCTACCACGCGGACCACCCCGAGGTCGTGGAGGTGCTCCGCTACTTCGACGCCGCCACCGCCGCCGGGTTCGTGGAGCTGCCGACGCTCGTGGCCGCCGCGCTCTTCGACCCGTACGTGCCGCCGCCCGGCCAGTTCGCCGTGCACAACGCCCTCGCGGGCCCGACGGAGCTGCTGGTCCTCACGGCCGGCCACTTCGAGCACGAGGGCCTGGCGGCCGAGGTGGCCGCGCTGGTGGCGGCCCGGCGAGAGTTCTTCGGCACGCACCTGGCGTAGGGGCGGTACGGCGGTACGCGAGCCCCGGCGCGCGCGTCGGGGCGGCGCGGCGCGGGCGGAGGCGCCGGTGGGACGGCGGGCGCGGCGGCGGGGGCGCGGTGGCGCCGGCCTGCCGCGGGCCTCGCCCTCGTCGGTCGCGGCTCGCGCGGCGGGGGCCGGGCGAGCGCTGCGGGGGCCCGAGCGGGCTTCGTCCCGCCGCGTGCTGGGGCGGGGGCGCGGGGGCCCCGCGCCGAGGGGGCGGGCCCCGCCCCCGCCCCCTCAGCCGCAGCCGCAGCTCGCCCGGCGGACCGGGGTGACCGGGAGGGTGAGGGAGACCGGCTCGCGGCCGGTGTTGTTCAGGCGCTCGACCAGCAGCTCGACGGCCTGCTCGCCCAGCTGCCGGATCGGCTGGCGGACCGTGGTGAGCGGCGGCTGGACGATCCGGCTGAGCGGGATTCCGTCGAAGCCGGTCACCGCCATGTCCTGCGGCACCCGCACCCCGCGCCGGGCGAGCGCGCGCAGGGCGCCCACCGCCATCTGGTCGTTGGCGAAGAGCATCGCCTCGGGCGGCTCCCCGCCCCGGTCGAGCAGCGCCTCGGCGGCGGCGGCGCCCTCGGCCTGCTTCATCATCGGCGTGCGCAGCGCAGGCGCGTCGGGCACCGGCAGCCCGGCGTCCCGGCAGGCCTCGCGGAAGCCGCGGAAGCGGGCCTCCGAGTCCGGCGAGTCGGTCTCGCCCGCCACGAAGGCGAGCCGGTGCAGCCCGTGGTCCTCGATGAGATGGCGGGCCAGTTCGCGCTCGCCCTCCTCGTTGGCGACGACGATGTGGTCGAGGTGGTCTATCTCGCGGGGGCCGGCGAGCATCACCACGGGCAGTCGGCGCGAGATCACCTCCAGGTCCTCGGTCGGCACGGTCTGGGCCAGCACGGCGAAACCGTCGACCCGCCCGGCGACCTTCGCGACCAGGGACTCCGGACCGCCCTCCAGGGAGGCGGCGATCAGCAGCGCGTACCCGTGGCGGCGGGCGGCCCGCTCCATGCCCCGGATGATCTGGTCGGAGTAGAGCATTACCGCGTCGTCGGCGTCGCTGTCGGCCTCCGCGTCCGCCTCGGCGTCCGGGTCCGCGTAGTCCGGGAAGCAGAGCCCGAGCACCCCGGTCGTCCGGCTCGCCAGGCCCCGGGCGTTCCCGCTCGGCACGTAACCCAGCTCCCGGGCGGCCTCCAGGACCCGCTCACGGGTCTGCGCGCGCACCGAATCGGGGGTCCGGTAGACCCGGGACACCGTGGCGATGGAGACGCCCGACCGCTCCGCGACGTCGTACACCGTAGGGGCGCTCACTCGACCGACCGTCCGCTTCTTCTTCCGTACCGACGTGCCGCGACGGAGGTCCGCGCACACGTTTTGAAAGCGCATTCACCCTAGATCGCGGGCCGTGTCAAGAGCAAGGGTGACCGGGAACGGGATGAATCGTCCCGGTCGAGATTGACAGGCTGCCTTGCAAGATTTCCTGCGCATCTCCTACGGTGGGGCCATGGCCCGACCCCAGGCAACCGCCCCCGACCCGACCCCCGAGGAGGTGGCGGACCAGCTCGCCTCCGTGGTCGGCCGGCTGGTGCGCCGGCTGCGCTCGACCTCCTCCGAGAGCCTGCTGACACCGACCCAGCGCTCCGCGCTGGCGCGGCTCCACGACATGGGCCCCACCACCACGGCCGGTCTGGCCCGCGCCGAGTTCGTCCGCCCGCAGTCCATGCGGCTGACCCTGGGCGCGCTGGAGGAGCAGGGACTCGTCGCGCGGTCGCCCGATCCGGCCGACGGCCGCAAGTCCGTCATCTCCCTCACGGACCCGGGCCGGGCCGCCCTGGCCCGGGTGCGCGCCGCCAAGCGCGACTGGCTGGCCGAGGCGGTCGCCGACGGGCTCGACGGGGCCGAGCGGCGCACGGTCGCCGAGGCGGTCGCGCTCGTCGAGCGGCTGATCGGCGCCTGACCGGCCGGCCGCGCCCGCCACGTACCACCGCCTCGTCCTCAGGCACCACCCCGCAAGGAGCCCCCGTATGACCGCCACCACGCTCGACCCGGCCACCGCGCTGATCGTCGTCGACCTCCAGAAGGGCATCGTGGGACTGCCCACCGCCCACCCCGCCGCCGAGGTCGTCGCCCGTGCCGAGACGCTCGCGGACGCCTTCCGGGCCAAGGGCCTCCCGGTCGTCCTGGTCCGGGTCACCGGGGGCGCCCCCGGCCGCACGGAAGGACCCGCCCGCTCCGGCGGTGCCCCGGCCGCCGACTGGGCCGAGATCGTCCCCGAACTGGGCCCGCGCGAGGACGACATCGTCGTCACCAAGCAGCAGTGGGGCGCCTTCTACGGCACCGACCTCGACCTCCGGCTGCGCCGCCGGGGCATCACCCAGGTCGTCCTGGCCGGCATCGCCACCAGCATCGGCGTGGAGTCCACCGCCCGCGCCGCGCACGAGCACGGCTACCACGTCACCCTCGCCACCGACGCCATGACCGACATGAGCGCCGAGGCCCACGACAACAGCCTCGCCCGGATCTTCCCGCGCCTGGGCGAGACCGACACCACGGACGCGATCGTCAAGCTGCTCGGCTGAGCCCGGACCGTGCGGCGGCCCGCTCCTCGGGGCGGGGCCGCCGCACGGCCGTACCGGCTCAGGACGAGGCGTCGCGGCGCCGGATCCGCCTGCCGCATCCGGTACTCGCCGGGTGCCACGCCCTCCGGCGGCACGAAGGCCGGCACCTCCCGCGCCCTGGCGTAGTCGAACGACACGTCCGTCACGAGATCGCGCACCACGGGGAAGGCCCGCGGTGGGGTGACCGTGCTCGTCTCGTCGCGGTCGAAGACCGACATCCGGGTCATGCGCATCGCTTTCCGGCCGCTGCCCGCACTCCGCCGCCCGGGTGAGCTTCGCGGGGGCGTCCGCCGTGTCCGCGTGCACTCCCGCGCGCGGGCGCCTTCAGTGGACGGACGGAATCAGTGTGATCAACTGCAAATGCCACCAAAACGCATCATCCGGCTCATTTGCGTAGGCAGGTGGGCCGGGCCGTCCCCGGAGGTAGTCAGTCATGTCCCACGTCGGCGTCCCGCGCGGGACATCCCGAAAGCGCCGCTCGCTCGCCCTGCTCACCACGGGGGTGCTCGCCCTCCCCGTCCTGGCCGGCTGCAGCGCGGACCACGACGACACCCCGGCCGCCACCGTCGTCCCGCAGGACATCGCCCCCGCCGCCCGCGCCCGCGTCGCCGACGGGGGCACGGTCACCTGGGCGATCGACGCGATGCCCGCCACCCTCAACGCCTTCCAGGCCGACGCCGACGCCGCCACCACCAGGATCACCGGCGCTCTGCTGCCCACCCTCTTCCCGCTCGACGCGACGGGCCGCCCCCAGCTCAACCCGGACTATCTGGAGTCCGCGAAGGTGGTCGAGACCGAGCCCCGGCAGGTCGTGCTCTACCGCCTCAACCAGCAGGCCGTCTGGAGCGACGGCCGGGAGATCGGCGCCCCCGACTTCGTCGCCCAGTGGCGCGCGCTGAGCGGCAAGGACTCCGCGTTCTGGACCGCCCGCAACGCCGGGTACGACCGCATCGAGAAGATCGAGCGCGGCGCCGACGACCTGGAGGTCAAGGTCACCTTCGCCAAGCCGTACGCGGACTGGCGCTCCCTCTTCTCCCCGCTCTACCCGAAGCAGGTCACCGGTTCCCCGGACGCCTTCAACGACGGGGCGCGCGCCACCCTCAAGGCCACCGCCGGCCCCTTCCGGCTGCGCGCGGTGGACAAGGAGGAGGGCTCCGTCACGCTGGCCCGCGACCCGCGCTGGTGGGGCTCCCGGGCCAAGCTGGACGAGCTGGTCTTCACAGCGGTCGGGCCGGAGGACCGGACCGAGGCGCTGACCGAGGGCACGGTCGACATCGCGGACGTCGACGCGGCCGTTGCCCACCGCATCACCCGGGCCGCCGGGGGCACCACCGCGGGCGCGCCGCCCGCCGCGGGCCCCGGCGCCGAGCTGACCCCGGCCGCCGCCCTGCGGTCCTGGGCGCTCGCGCACGGCTCCGACGAGGAGGCGGCCGAGGAGGCGCGGGCGGCCCGCGCCGAGCAGGCCGAGGCCGCCGAGGTGTACGCCGCCGAACAGAAGGAGCTGCGGGCCTATGTGGTCCGCAAGTCCCTGGAGCCCGCCTACACCCAGCTCGCGCTGAACGGCGAGTCCGGACCGCTCGCCGACGACCGGGTCCGGCGCGCCGTCGCCCGCGCCCTGGACCGCCGGCAACTCGTCGACCTGGTCCTGGGGCCGCTCGGCCTGCCCGCCCAGCCGCTCGGCAGCCATCTGGCCCTCGCCGGGCAGCCCGCGTACAAGGACAACAGCGAGGCGCTCGGCGGCCAGGACACCGAGAAGGCCCAGGCGCTGCTGGCCGCCGCCGGCTGGACCCGCGAGGGCGCGGCGAAGACGGACGGCACGAAGGCCGGCAGCGAGAGCGACCACCAGAAGGAGGAGGAGAAGGAGAAGGAGGAGAAGGACAGGAGCAAGGAGCAGGAGAAGGGCAGGGAGAAGGACGACGGCAAGCCCCGCACGGCGGCGGACGAGCCGTCGAAGGACGACGGCCTCTACATCGTCGGGGACGACGGCAAGCCCGGCGAGGGCCGGGACGCCGCGGCGCACGCGATCGCGCCCGCCCCCGCCGCCGCCCTTCAGGGCGAGGCCGTGCTCCGCCAGGCCGGCCGGCTCGGCGGGACCGGCACCTCCGAGGACGCGCCGTTCCGGGTCACCGCCCAGGACCGGCAGCCCGGCGGCGCGGCCGGTGCCTACGCCCCCGTCGGGACCGCCGCCCCGTCCCCGGCGGCCGACTCGGCGCGCGGGCCGCTCGGCAAGAACGGCAAGCCGCTGACCCTCCGCTTCGTCCTGCCGTCCGGACCCGGCTCGCAGTCCCTGCGCACCGTCGGGGACCGGATCGCCTCGATGCTCGACACCATCGGCATCCGTACCGTGATCACCAAGGTCTCCGACGACAGCTACTTCAAGGACCACATCGCCTCCGGCGACTACGACCTGGCGCTGTACTCCTGGCCGGCCACCGCCTACCCGGCCACCGACGACCGCCCCGTTTTCGCGAAGCCGGTGCCCGCCACCGACGGATCCCTGCTCGTCGAGCAGAACTACACCCGGGTGGGCACCGACCACATCGACCAGCTCTTCGACGAGGCCGTCTCGACCCTCGACGAGGAGGAGGCCCAGCGGCTGATGAAGCAGGCCGACGCCCGGATCTGGGCCGCCGCGGGGTCCATCCCCCTCTACCAGCGCCCGCAGCTGGTCGCGACCGGCCGGAACCTGGTCAACGCCGGGGCCTTCGGCCTCGGGACGCCGCACTACCAGGACATCGGGTTCAAGGCCCCGAAGGCCGCCCCAGCCCCCGCGCATCCCAAGAAGTAGCAGGTCAACGCTTGATCGAAAGCTCAGAAGCAGCTCAAGTCCCTTGCCCGCCGGCCTGCCGGCGGGCAAGGCTGTGCCCACCCGCCGACCCGGGTGACCACTCCGCCGCCTGCCAGGACCCGGGGCCCCAACCCCGAGGACCGCGCCGCGGAGTCCGCTCCGTCCCCCACCCCCCACGACGGAGCCGCGACTTCGGAGCCCCACCTCCGGAGTTGCCCGGCCGCCCGCCCTCCGGGGCCGCCCCGCTCAGGCGCCCCATGGCCGGTATCGCTTGCCCGGGAAGCCGCAGGGGCGGCAGGCCCGTACCATGGGAGGAGCCGTGGCGCGTCCGCCCGGCGGGCGTACGAGGACTCACGACCGACTAAGACGCCTGAATCCCCGATCCGAGAGAAGCGCAAGCCACCCATGCCCACGCGCCACGACATCCGTAACGTAGCCATCGTCGCCCACGTCGACCACGGCAAGACCACGCTGGTCGATGCCATGCTCAAGCAGGCCGGCTCCTTCGCCGCGCACGCTGCCGAGTCCCTCGACGACCGCATGATGGACTCGAACGACCTGGAGCGTGAGAAGGGCATCACGATCCTGGCCAAGAACACGGCCGTGAAGTACCACCCCAAGGATGGCGGCGACGTCATCACGATCAACATCATCGACACCCCCGGCCACGCCGACTTCGGCGGTGAGGTCGAGCGCGGCCTGTCGATGGTGGACGCGGTGGTGCTGCTGGTGGACGCCTCCGAGGGCCCGCTGCCGCAGACCCGCTTCGTGCTGCGCAAGGCGCTGACCGCCAAGCTGCCGGTCATCCTCTGCATCAACAAGACGGACCGGCCGGACTCCCGGATCGCCGAGGTCATCGACGAGACCTACGACCTCTTCCTGGACCTGGACGCCGACGAGGACCAGATCGAGTTCCCGATCGTCTACGCCTGCGCCCGTGACGGTGTCGCCTCGCTGACCAAGCCGGAGGACGGCACGGTCCCGCAGGACAGCACCAACCTGGAGCCGTTCTTCAACACCATCCTCTCCACCGTACCGGCCCCCGAGTACGACGAGGAGGCCCCGCTCCAGGCGCACGTCACCAACCTGGACGCCGACAACTTCCTCGGCCGTATCGCGCTCTGCCGGGTCGAGCAGGGCGAGCTGCGCAAGGGCCAGACGGTCACCTGGATCAAGCGCGACGGCACCCAGTCCAACGTCCGCATCACCGAGCTGCTGATGACCGAGGCGCTCACCCGCAAGCCGGCCGAGAAGGCCGGTCCGGGCGACATCTGCGCGATCGCCGGCATCCCGGACATCATGATCGGCGAGACCCTGGCCGACACCGAGAACCCGATCGCGCTGCCGCTGATCACGGTCGACGAGCCCGCCATCTCGATGACCATCGGTGCCAACACCTCGCCGCTCGTCGGCAAGGGCGGCAAGGGCCACAAGGTCACCGCCCGCCAGATCAAGGACCGCCTCGACCGCGAGCTGATCGGTAACGTCTCGCTGCGCGTCCTGGACACCGAGCGCCCCGACGCCTGGGAGGTCCAGGGCCGCGGTGAGCTGGCGCTCGCCATCCTGGTCGAGCAGATGCGCCGCGAGGGCTTCGAGCTGACCGTCGGCAAGCCCGAGGTCGTCACCAAGCAGATCGACGGCAAGACCCACGAGCCGATCGAGCGCATGACGATCGACTCGCCGGAGGAGCACCTCGGCGCCATCACGCAGCTGATGGCGACCCGCAAGGGCCGCATGGAGACCATGACGAACCACGGTTCGGGCTGGGTCCGCATGGAGTGGATCGTTCCGTCCCGCGGCCTCATCGGCTTCCGTACGGAGTTCCTGACCCAGACCCGCGGCACCGGCATCGCGCACTCCATCTTCGAGGGCCACGAGCCGTGGTTCGGCGAGCTGCGCACCCGTCACAACGGCTCGCTGGTCGCCGACCGCGCGGGCACGGTCACGCCGTTCGCCATGGTCAACCTCCAGGAGCGCGGCGTCATCTTCACCGAGGCCGGCACCGAGGTCTACGAAGGCATGATCATCGGCGAGAACTCGCGCGCCGACGACATGGACGTGAACATCACCAAGGAGAAGAAGCTCACCAACATGCGCGCGGCCTCCGCGGACACCACGGAGAACGTGGTCCCGGCCCGCAAGCTGTCGCTGGAGCAGTCCCTGGAGTTCTGCCGCGACGACGAGTGCATCGAGGTGACCCCGGAGACCGTGCGTATCCGCAAGGTCGTCCTGGACCAGAAGGACCGCGGTCGCGCCGCCTCGCGCGCCAAGCACAACTGACCCGCCACCGGTAGGCCGTTTCCGGCCGACGATCCGTCAGCGTCAGGCATTGCAGAAGCCCAGGGCCCTCACAGACACTGTGGGGGCCCTGCGCCGTGGTCAAGCGATTTTGCCTCCACTCGTCCACGATGTGAGACACATCCGTTCGATTATCGGAGGTAGCTCTCCGAAACGTGTGTTAACAGTCCGTTTCGGGGGTGTCTGTCTGGGATCAGTTTGTCCGGATTTTGATCCTTGGTGCCGGTGGATGTTGTCAAACCGAGACCCTTTAAGTGTGGTTTACGGCCCAGTCGTACTTAATAGTTGGCTCCATTGAGCTCGGGTCAATGGGTCACGCACTGTGGGGAGTGCCGACTCACGAGCACACTAAGGGCACTGAAACGATCACCGTCAGGGGTGTCGGTGATTCGACCCAGTGCCCTTCTTGTAGTCAAAAGTGGACTCATGAGGAGGAAACCCATGCGTGGTGCCAAGAGCGCCAAGTGGGTCGCGGGAGCGGCCATCATCGCCCTGGCTGCGACTGCCTGTGGCGGCGGCGACGACGACGCCGACAAGGGCAAGGGCAGCGCCAAGGGCGCTGTCAACGCCGACGGCATCTTCTCCGTCGAGGTCGGTGAGCCGCAGAACCCGCTGCAGCCGGCCAACACGATGGAGTCGAACGGCAGCATCGTCACCGACGCGATCTTCTCGCAGCTGGTCGACTACGACCCGTCCGGCAAGCTTGAGATGATCAACGCCGAGTCCGTTGACACCAAGGACTCCAAGCTCTGGACGGTCAAGCTCAAGAAGGACTGGAAGTTCCACGACGGCACCCCCGTCACCGCCGAGTCCTACATCAAGGCGTGGAACTGGGCCGCCAACAGCAAGAACAACCAGACCAACGCGTCCTGGTTCGGCGACATCAAGGGCTTCAGCGACGTCCACCCCGACGACGCCAAGGCCAAGCCGAAGTCGGACGTCATGTCCGGTCTGAAGAAGGTGGACGACTACACGTTCACCATCGAGCTGAACGCCCCGCTGCCGTACTTCGCGTACAAGCTCGGCTACACGGTCTTCTCGCCGCTGCCCGAGTCCTTCTACGCGGACCCGAAGGCCGCCGGTGAGAAGCCGGTCGGCAACGGCGCTTACAAGTTCGTCAGCTGGGACCACAAGAAGCAGATCAAGGTCGTCCGTAACGACGACTACAAGGGTCTCGACAAGGCGAAGAACGGTGGTGTGATCTTCAAGAACTACACCACCCTGGAGACCGCCTACGAGGACCTGAAGTCGGGCAACGTCGACGTGCTGCGCCAGATCGGCCCGAAGGACCTCCCGGTCTACCGGTCCGACCTCGGTGACCGCGCCGTGGACAAGCCGTACTCCGCGATCCAGACGATCGCCGTGGCGTTCTACACGGACCAGTTCAAGAAGATCGACCCCAAGGTCATCCAGGGTCTGTCGATGGGCATCGACCGCGCCACGATCACCAAGACGGTGCTCCAGGGCACCCGTGAGCCCGCCACCGGCTGGGTCGCGCAGGGCGTGCTCGGCTTCCAGAAGGACGCCACGGGCGACGTCACCAAGTACGACCCGGCGAAGGCCAAGCAGCTCATCAAGGACGGCGGCGGCGTCCCGGGCAACAAGATCTCGATCCAGTTCAACGCCGACGGCGGCCACAAGGAATGGGTCGAGGCGGTCTGCAACAGCATCACGCAGGCGACCGGCGTCGCGTGCGTGGGCGACTCGAAGGCCGACTTCCAGGCCGACACCAACGCCCGTGACGCCAAGCAGGTCAAGTCCCTGTACCGCTCCGGCTGGGTGCTCGACTACCCGGTGAACGCGAACTTCATCTCGGACCTGTTCCGTACCGGTGCCGCCGGTAACCAGGGTGACTTCTCGAACAAGGGCCTGGACGCGGAGATCAAGAAGGCCGACTCCGCCGCCTCCCTCGACGAGTCCGTCGCGGCCTACCAGAAGATCGAGAAGGAGCTGGTGAACTACATGCCCTCCATCCCGCTCTGGTACTACAAGGTCAACGCCGGCTACTCGGAGAAGGTCCAGAACGTGGACTACGCGCAGGACGGCGACCCGATCCTCACCCAGATCGAAGTCAAGAAGTAACCACACCTACGTAGTCCGCGCGCAGACGCGCGGCCGCCGCTGACGAGCGGTCCGCGTCTGCCCGCACGGCAGTGGCCGGGGGGCCCTTCCACGTGTCCGACGACCCCACAGGGGGAGCCGGAGCGGGGGAGGGCCCGTCGGCTGCCGCCTGCCTATTACATGGAGGCATGATGGGGCGCTATGTCGCACGACGACTGCTCCAGATGATCCCGGTCTTCCTCGGGACAACGCTGCTGATCTTCCTGATGGTCTACACGCTGCCCGGCGACCCCGTGCGCGGGCTCTTCGGGGACAAGGGAGTGGACCCGGCGACCCTGGCGAGACTCCGCCACGAGAAGGGTCTGGATCTTCCGATTCTGCAGCAGTACTGGAATTACATGACAGGCATCGTCCTGCATTTCGATTTCGGTGAGCAGATAGCCAGTGGGCGTCCCGTCACGGACGTGCTCGGCGACGCGTTCCCCGTCACCCTCCGGCTGGCCGGCATGGCGTTCGTCATCGAGATCGTCATCGGCATCGCGCTCGGTGTCGTCGCCGGTCTGCGCGCCGGCCGGCTGACCGACAACGTGATCCTCGTCTTCACGCTGCTGATCATCTCGATCCCGGTCTTCGTCCTCGGCTTCATCGTCAAGACGGTCTTCGCCTTCCAGCTCGGCTGGATCGACCCGAACGTCTCGGGCGACGCCAAGTGGGGCGAACTCCTGGCGCCCGCCATCGTGCTGGGCTCCCTCTCCCTCGCCTACATCGCGCGGCTCACCCGTACGACGATGGCCGAAAACCTGCGCTCCGACTACATGCGCACCGCCATCGCCAAGGGTCTGCCCAAGCGCCGCATCGTGGGCGTGCACCTGATGCGCAACTCGCTGATTCCCGTCATCACCTTCCTCGGCACGGACCTGGGCGCCCTCATGGGCGGCGCGGTCGTCACCGAGGGCCTCTTCAACGTCAAGGGCGTCGGCGGCACGATCTACGAGTCCATCGTCAAGCGCGAGGGCACGACGCTCGTCGGCCTCGTGACCATCCTGGTGCTCGTGTATCTCCTCATGAGCCTCATAGTCGACCTGCTGTACGCGGTCCTGGACCCGAGGATCCGTTATGCCTGACGTGACCAAGACCGCTCCCGCGCCCGAGGACGCCACCCCCGCCGTGGACCCGTCGGCGCCCGTGAAGGCCGACAAGGCCCGCAGCCTGTGGGGCGACGCCTGGCGTGACCTGCGCTCCAACTGGTACTTCATCATCTCCTCGGTGCTGATCGTCATCCTCGTCGTGATGGCGATCTTCCCGGGCCTGTTCACCAGCGCCTCGCCGACCTCCGCCGACCTGGTGCACCACTACCTGGGCAAGCCGGAGCTGGGCAAGATCGGCTCCGAGGGCTGGCTCGGCTACGACGGCCAGGGCCACAGCGTCTACGCCCGCGTCATCTACGGCACCCGGGCCTCGGTCACCGTCGGCATCTGCGTGACGATCCTCGTGACGATCTTCGGCGGACTGATCGGCATGCTCGCCGGTTACTTCGGCGGCTGGGTCGACGCGCTGCTCGCCGGCTTCTTCACCAACGTCTTCCTCGGCATCCCCTTCCTCCTGGGTGCCATGGTCGTGCTCCAGTCCTTCACCGACCGGACGATCTGGGTGGTCATCTTCGCCCTGGCGTTCCTCGGCTGGACGCAGATCGCGCGTGTCATGCGTGGCGCGGTGATCGTGATCAAGCAGTCGGACTACGTGCAGGCCGCCAGGGCGCTGGGCGCGGGCACCGGCCGGATCCTCTTCCGGCACATCCTGCCCAACGCCATGGCCCCCGTGATCGTCGTCGCCACCATCTCCCTCGGCGTCTACATCTCGGCCGAGGCGACCCTGTCCTACCTGGGTCTCGGTCTGGCCGCGCCGACCGTCTCCTGGGGCATGGACATCTCGGGTGGCGCGGCTCAGATCCGCGTCGCGCAGCACATCCTGCTGTACCCGTCGATCATGCTCAGCATCACCGTTCTGGCGTTCATCATGCTCGGCGAAGCCGTCCGCAACGCCCTCGACCCCAAGTCGCGATAAGGAGGGCGAACGTGACCACCATCGACAAGACGGCCTCAGTCCCGTCCCCGCGCTCGGGTGACGACTACGTCGGCCCGCTGCTCGAAGTCCGTGATCTGCACGTGGAGTTCCACACCCGCGACGGTGTGGCCAAGGCGGTCAACGGAGTCAACTACAGCGTGAACGCCGGGGAGACCCTCGCCGTTCTCGGTGAGTCCGGCTCCGGCAAGTCCGTGACGGCGCAGGCCATCATGGGCATCCTCGACATGCCGCCCGGCAAGATCCCGCAGGGCGAGATCATGTTCCGCGGCCAGGACATGCTCAAGATGTCCTACGAGGAGCGCCGCAGGATCCGCGGCCAGAAGATCGCGATGATCTTCCAGGACGCGCTGTCCTCGCTGAACCCGGTCCTCACCGTCGGCTACCAGCTCGGCGAGATGTTCCGGGTCCACCAGGGCCTGTCCAAGAAGGAAGCCCGCGCCAAGGCCATCGAGCTGATGGACCAGGTGAAGATCCCGGCCGCCGCGGCCCGGGTCTCGGACTACCCGCACCAGTTCTCCGGCGGTATGCGCCAGCGCATCATGATCGCCATGGCGCTGGCCCTGGAGCCGGACCTGATCATCGCGGACGAGCCGACCACCGCACTCGACGTGACCGTCCAGGCGCAGGTCATGGACCTGCTCGCGGAGCTCCAGCGCGAGTACAACATGGGCCTGATCCTCATCACCCACGACCTGGGTGTCGTCGCGGACGTCGCCGACAAGATCGCGGTGATGTACGCCGGCCGGATCGTCGAGACCGCTCCGGTGCACGAGATCTACAAGCGCCCCGCACACCCGTACACCAAGGGTCTGCTGGCGTCGATCCCGCGCCTGGACCAGAAGGGCCAGGAGCTCTTCGCGATCAAGGGTCTGCCGCCCAACCTGCTCAACGTGCCCTCGGGCTGCGCGTTCAACCCGCGCTGCACGGCCGCGCAGGACATCTGCCGTACGGACGTCCCGGTGCTCAGCCCGGTGACCGAGAAGGACGGCACCGAGCTGGCCGGCCGCGGCAGCGCCTGCCACTTCTGGAAGGAGACGATCCATGGCTGACATCAAGAAGGATTCCGTGGACGCCACCCCCAACGTCACCGAAGTGGAGACCGTCGACGCGGCCACCGAGGAGGAGGCCGTCGCCGCCATCGACGCGCCCGTCTCGCAGGGCGAGCCGATCCTCCAGGTCCGCAACCTGGTCAAGCACTTCCCGCTGACCCAGGGCATCCTGTTCAAGAAGCAGGTCGGCGCGGTCAAGGCCGTGGACGGCATCTCGTTCGACCTGTACGCGGGCGAGACGCTCGGCATCGTCGGTGAATCCGGCTGCGGCAAGTCCACCGTCGCCAAGCTGCTGATGACGCTGGAGCGGGCCACCGCGGGCGAGGTCTTCTTCAAGGGCCAGGACATCACCAAGCTGTCCGGCCGCGCGCTGAAGGCCGTGCGCCGCAACATCCAGATGGTGTTCCAGGACCCGTACACCTCGCTGAACCCGCGCATGACGGTCGGCGACATCATCGGGGAGACCTTCGAGATCCACCCCGAGGTGGCTCCCAAGGGCGACCGGCGCCGCAAGGTCCAGGACCTCCTGGACGTGGTCGGGCTCAACCCGGAGTACATCAACCGCTATCCGCACCAGTTCTCCGGCGGCCAGCGCCAGCGCATCGGCATCGCCCGCGGCCTCGCGCTCAACCCGGAGATCATCATCTGCGACGAGCCGGTCTCCGCGCTCGACGTGTCGGTGCAGGCGCAGGTCATCAACCTGATGGAGAAGCTCCAGGACGAGTTCAAGCTCTCCTACGTCTTCATCGCGCACGACCTGTCGATCGTCCGGCACATCTCGGACCGGGTCGGCGTCATGTACCTCGGCAAGATGGCCGAGATCGGTACGGACACGCAGATCTACGACCACCCGACGCACCCCTACACCCAGGCGCTGCTGTCGGCGGTCCCGGTCCCCGACCCGGACGCCCGCGAGGGCCGCGAGCGGATCATCCTCACCGGCGACGTCCCGTCCCCGGCCAACCCGCCGTCGGGCTGCCGCTTCCGCACCCGCTGCTGGAAGGCCCAGGACAAGTGCGCCACGGAGATGCCGCTCCTGGCCATCCCGGAGCGCTTCAAGTCGGCCGACACCCCCGCCGCCCACGAGTCGGCGTGCCACTTCGCCGAGGAGAAGGACGTGGTGGGCGCGGCCTGACGCGTCCACCGGGCCCTCCCGGCACACCGGACCCCCGACGCCCGCAAGGGCGCCGGGGGTCCGGTGTTTCCCGCGGAGGGGCTACTTGTACTGGATGGCCCAGAGGTTGTTGTTGCGCTTGACCGGGGCGATGTTGTTGCTCTTCTTCCAGACCTTGCTCTTCTTGCAGCCGGTGGAGACGGGGATCATGCGGTACTTGGTCACGCTGAAGCCCTTGGCCTCGTGGTACATCATCAGCCGGCCGCGGGTCTTGCCCTTCTTCTTGGCGACCTTGGCGGAGTAGGTCCAGGTGTCGGACTTCGACCAGGTCTTGCCGACGGAGACGCTGAAGGACGTCGACGCCTTGGCGAAGATCACGCCGGCCTCGGCGCCGATGGTGGCCGTCCCGGTGGCGGTCCAGGAGCCGGTCTTGTTCTTGGCGTAGCTGATGGTCACGCCCGGTCTCGCCCAGTCGCTGTGGACCTGGGTGGCGCGCCAGACGGTCTTCTTGTCGCCGATCGAGTAGATCGGCGTGTCGTCGCACTTGACCCGGGCCGACGCCGGGGCCGCGGCGCCGGCGACGACTCCCGCACCGAGCAGTGCGGTGGTGATAACGGTACTGATGACGCGCTTCACGCGGATCCTCCTGGAATGCGGGCTTTCCTGTGCGCTGCGCGTCACACGTTATGAGCCAATTACCGTGTGGCAAAGGGGACTTGAGGGACTGTTGAGCATTGGGATGAGGAAGTGCCCATTCCGTCCCGGACCGGTCACGACGGCGTCCCGAAGGGCCCGTCCCCGCAACGCGAAGGCGCCCGGAACCATCGGGTTCCGGGCGCCTCTCCCCGTACCCGGGGAACAGGGCTCGCAGGGGCTCGGGTCAACAGGCCGGCGCGTCCTATTCCTTCTTCGGGCCGGGCAGCGGGCCGGCGGGCGCCGTGCGTGCCGTCGGTACGGCCGTGGCGGCGGCGCTGGGCTCCTCCGGGTAGTGGCAGGCGGTCAGATGGCCCTCACGGCCGCCCTGGACCCGCACCAGCGGCGGCTCCTCGGTCGCGCAGGTGTCGGTCGCCTTCCAGCAACGGGTGCGGAAGCGACAGCCCGACGGCGGGTTGACGGGGGAGGGGACGTCCCCGGTGAGCCGGACCCGCTCGATGACCGGCTCGTCCTCGGCGGTGGGCTCGGGGACGGCGGAGAGCAGCGCCCGGGTGTACGGGTGGCGGGGGCTGCCGTACAGGTCCTCGCGGTCCGCGATCTCCACGATCCGGCCGAGGTACATCACGGCCACCCGCTGCGAGAAGTGCCGCACGATCGCCAGATCGTGGGCGATGAAGAGGAACGCGATCCCCAGCTCCTCGCGGAGCTTCTGGAGCAGGTTCACCACCTGCGCCTGGATCGACACGTCCAGCGCCGAGACCGGCTCGTCCGCGACGATCAGCTTCGGCTCCAGGGCCAGCGCGCGGGCCACCCCGATGCGCTGGCGCTGGCCGCCGGAGAACTCGTGCGGGAAGCGGTTGTAGTGCTCCGGGTTGAGCCCGACGGTCTCCAGCAACTCCCGGACCCGGGCCTCCCGGCCGCCGGGCGGCTCGATGCCGTTGATCTCCATCGGCGCGGCGACGATCTTGCCGACCGTCTGGCGCGGGTTCAGCGAGGCGTAGGGGTCCTGGAAGATCATCTGGATCTCGGACCGGATCGGGGCCAGCTCCTTGCGGGAGGCGTGGGTGATGTCCTGCCCCCGGTAGGAGATCCGGCCCCGGGTCGGCTCCAGCAGCCGGGTGATCAGCCGGCCCGTCGTCGACTTGCCGCAGCCGGACTCGCCGACCAGGCCCAGGCTCTCGCCCGCGCCGATCGTGAAGTCCAGACCGTCCACGGCCTGGACGGCCCCGATCGTCCGCCGGATCGGGAACCCGCCCTTGATGGGGAAGTGCTTGGTGAGCCCGGAGACTTCCAGGAGGGGACCGGTGCTGCTCATCGTAGGGAAATCCCGTCTCTTGTACGTCAGTTGGGCCGGATGGCGGCGAGTTCGGCGAAGAACCCGGTGCGCTGCTGCGCGGTCAGGTGGCAGGCGGCCCCGCGTCCGTCCACCACGTCGAGCGGCGGCTGCTCGCTCGCGCAGCGCCCCCCGCCCACCTGCTCGGTGAAGGTGCACCGGGGGTGGAAACGGCATCCCGTCGGAGGGTTGAGCAGGCTCGGCGGGGTGCCGGGGATCGGTGAGAGCGGCACGTCCAGCGGGCCCCGGAGGCTCGGCATGGAGCCCAGCAGACCCCAGGTGTACGGATGCTGCGGAGCGCGCAGCACCTGCTCCTTGGTCCCGCGCTCCACGCACCGCCCGCCGTACATCACCAGCACGTCGTCCGCGATGTCGGCGATGACCCCGAGATCGTGCGTGATGAAGACGATCGAGGTGCCGAACTCCTGCTGGAGGTCCTTGAGCAGGTCCATGATCTGGGCCTGGACGGTGACGTCGAGCGCGGTGGTGGGCTCGTCCGCGATCAGCAGCGCCGGGTCGCAGACCAGCGACATGGCGATCATCGCGCGCTGGCGCATGCCGCCGGAGAACTGGTGCGGATAGTCGTCCACCCGCAGGTCCGGCTGCGGGATGCCCACCTTGGTGAGCATCTCCACGGCCCGCGCCCGCGCCTCGCGCTTGGAGGCCCCGGTGTGCTTGCGGTACGCCTCCCCGATCTGCCGGCCGATCGTGTGGTACGGCGACAGCGAGGCCAGCGCGTCCTGGAAGATCATGGCCATCCTGTTGCCGCGCAGCCGCTCCAGCTCCCGCTCCGACGCGGTCAGCAGGTCCTTGCCGTCGAGCAGGATCTCGCCCTCGATCTCGGTGTGGTCGGGATCGTGCAGCCCCAGCACGGACAGGTTGGTGACCGACTTGCCGGAGCCGGACTCGCCGACGATGCCGAGGGTCTTGCCCTTCTCCACGTCGAAGGAGAGACCGTCGACGGCCTTGACGACGCCGTCCTCGGTCGAGAAGTGGACGTGCAGGTCCTTGACGGACAGAAGCGGGGGCTGCTGGTCGGTGCTCGTCACGGGGACGCTCCAGGGGATGGTGCGGGAGGCAGGGGTGGGCCGGAACGGGGGAGCGGGGTCAGGCGAGGCGGATCCGGGGGTCGATGAGGCCGTAGACGGCGTCCACGACGATGTTGGCGAAGACGATCGCCCCGGCGGCGACGACGGTGACGCCGAGCAGCATGGGCAGATCGCTCCGGTCGACCGACTGCACCGACAACTGCCCCAGCCCCTGGAGGCTGAAGGTGGCCTCGGTGATGATGGCCCCGCCGATCAGGGTGCCCAGGTCGATGCCGAAGATCGTGACGATCGGACCCATCGCCCCGCGCCAGGCGAAGCGGAAGAACACCGACCGCCGCGACAGGCCCTTCGCCCGCGCGGTGCGCACATAGTCCTCGCTGAGCTGTTCGACCAGTTGCGAGCGGGTCATGCGGGTGTAGTTCGCCGTGAAGATGATCGACAGCACCAGCCAGGGGAGCAGCAGCCCCGAGGCCCATTTCGCCGGGTTCTCGGTGAACGGGGTGTACGAGGGCTGCTCCAGCAGGTTCATCTGCTGGACCAGCAGGAACATCGCGATGTAGCCGACGAAGTAGATCTGGAGCGAGGAGCCCAGCAGCGAGAGCGAGCTGGCGATCTTGTCCAGCGCCTTGCCGTGCTTGACCGCGGCCAGCATGCCCGCGCCGACGCCGAAGACCACGAAGAAGACGGCCGCGCCCAGCGCCAGGGAGAGGGTCAGCGGCAGCCGGTCCATGATCGTGCCGAAGACGGGCTGGCGGTTGGTGAAGGAGTAGCCGAGGCAGGGGGCCGGGCAGTGGCCGTAGTTCCCGTAGTCGCGGCCCAGGAAGATCCCGGTCAGCCAGTGCCAGTACTGGACGGGCATCGGATCGGCGATCCCCAGGTTCTGCTTGATCTGGGTGAGCAGTTCCGGGGTGCAGACCTTGCCGCAGGCGAGCCGCGCGGGGTCGCGGGGGATCGCGTAGAAGAGGTAGAAGGTGAGGGCGCTGATGATCAGCAGGATGACGAGAGCGCCGGTCACGCGGCGGATCAGGAAGCGAAACATGGGCCGTGGCTTTCCGGGTGCGGCGCCGTCGCCGAGGTGGGTGGACGGGAGGGGTGCCGGGGTCGGGCACCCCCGGGGCCGTGGCGGGGGAGGACGCCCGGTCGAGGCGCCCTCCCCCGCGGGAGTGCTACGGCATGGCGAACAGCTTGGTGATGGCGATGCCGGTGTTGCCGGAGTCGTAGACCATGCCGCCGACCTTGGAGCCGTGCAGCCAGTTGCGGATCGGCCAGTAGTCGGGCACGCAGGCCGCGAGCTCCATGATCTGGCGGTCGATCGCGCCCCACGCCTTGTTGGCCTCGTCGACGTCGGTGATCTTCGCGGCGGCGTCGATGGCGCGGTTGACGCTCGCGTCGTTCAGCTGCGGCCAGTTGGAGGCGCCGTCGGCGATGACCCGGCCGTCGAAGGTCGGCTGGAGGGCGGTGTAGCCGCCCGGCCAGTCCGCCGACCAGCCGGCCGCGAACATGTCGAAGTGGTTGTCGATCTGGGCGATCTGGCTGTAGAAGGAGGTCTTGTCGACCTGCTTGGTCACCACGTCGAAGCCGGCCTTGGTCAGCGCCGCCTTGATCGCGACGGCCTGCTTGACCTGGTTGTCGGACTGCTGGAAGGCGATGACGATCTTCTGGCCCTCCTTGCCGGCCTCCTTCAGCAGCGCCTTGGCCTTCTCCGGGTCGCCCGCGGGCTTGGCCTTCTTGCCGTAGATGTCGAAGTCGGCGTGGCCCGGGGTGAGCGGGCTGATGATCGTGGTGGCGATCTCCGAGGAGGCCGCGCCGCCGCGGATCAGCTGGGTCTGCTGCGCGGGCCAGGCGTAGTTGAGCGCCTGGCGGACCTTGACGTCGGTGATGCGCTTGGTGTTGATCGCGTAGTAGTACGTCGCGGCGTCGAGGTGGGTGAGGACCCGCTTCTTCAGCGCCGGGTCGCCCAGGACCTTCTGGATGCGCTCGGGGGCGATCTCGTTGAGCATCGACAGGGTGTGCTGGTCGTTGCCCTGGTCGGCGATGTAGCGGTCCGTGGACGCCAGCGACTGGAAGCCGAACTGGAGCAGGAACTTGTCCGGGTACGCGTTGCGGATCGGGTCCGTCGCCGGGTCCCAGTGCTCGTTGCGGGAGAGCGCCATCGACTTGCCGATCTTCCGGCTGTCGATCTTGTACGGGCCGCAGGAGAAGGGCTGCTTGTCGTAGTCCTCCTTGGTGTCCTTCGCCTTCGGGACCATGGAGAACGCGCGCATGCCCAGGGTGAAGTTGAAGTCGCCGCGGGCCTCGGTGAGGTGGAAGGTGACCGTGCGGCCCTGGATCTCGATCGAGTCGAGGTGCTTGCCCTCGTAGGGGCCCTTGTACTTGTCGCCGCCGACCAGCCACTGCTGCGGGTAGCGCGGGCCGAAGGTGACGAACTTGGCGAAGAGCCGCTCGAAGGTGTGGCGGACGTCGTCCATCGAGATGTCGGTGCCGTCCTGCCACTTCACGCCCTCCTTGAGCGTGAACGACCAGGTCTTGCCGCCGTCCTTGGTGGTGCCCGCGTCCGTGGCGAGGTCGCCGACCAGGGTGGTCGTCCCGTCCATGGCGACCTTGTAGCCGACCAGGCCGCGCATGAAGAGCGGGGTCAGATAGCCCTCGTACGAGGACCAGATCTGCGCCGGGTCCAGGTGGTCGCAGTCGATCTGGTCCATCGTGTAGATGGTGCCGCCCTTGACGGCGCCCGGGACCTCGGGGGCCGGGCCGGTGGAGTCGGCCTTGGTGCCGACCAGGATCGCGTCCTTCTTGGCGCCGCTGACCTTGGGCGCCTTGGACGTGCCGCCCTTTCCGCCGCCGCCCGCGTCACCGCTGCTGCACGCGCTCAGGAGGGTGGTGGAGGCGGCGGCCACCCCGGTGGCTATCACGAAGTTTCTGCGGGAGAAGGACATGGCGGATCGATCCTTAGGGTCGAGGGACGGGGCACGTACGAGGGCGGGCGGAACGCGGGTCAGCCCTTGGACTTCGGGTCGAGGGCGTCGCGTACGGAGTCGCCGAGCAGATTGAAGGCGAGCACGAACACGATCATGGAGATGCCCGGGAAGAGCATGAAGGTGATGTCGTCCGTGTAGAAGGACGCGCCGCGCTGGATCATCACGCCCCAGTCCGGGGTCGGGTCGATGATGCCGACGCCGAGGAAGGCCAGACCGGCCTCGGCCGTCACGAAGGCGGGGAGCGCGAGCGTCGCCTGGATGAGGATCGGCGTCCAGAGGTTCGGCAGCAGCTCCCGGAAGATGATCCGGGTGGGCGAGGCGCCGGTGACCTTGGCCGCCTCGACGAACTCCCGCTCGCGCAGGGCCAGGACCTGCCCGCGCAGCAGACGGGCCATGGAGGCCCAGCCGAAGGCCGTGAGCACCAGGATCAGCGAGGTGGCCCGCAGCGAGGTCGGGATCTCGTCGTCGGGCCCCACGAAGAGGCTGTAGACGACGGGCATGAAGGCGATGAAGAAGAGCGTCGACGGGAACGAGAGCAGGATGTCGATGATCCGGCCCACGAGGTAGTCCGTCCGGCCGCCCAGATAGCCCGCGGTGGTGCCGACGATCACGCCGATGACCGTCACCAGCAGGGTGGTCGCGGTCGCGATCAGCAGCGAGGTGCGGATGCCGTACAGCAGGAACGTGAAGACGTCGCGGCCGAGTTGGGGTTCGATGCCGAACCAGAAGTCGCCGCTGATCCCGCCGTTGGGCTTGATCGGGTAGGCGAACTCGTTGAGCAGGCCGGGTATGTCCTGACCGTACGTGGCGTACGGGTTCTTGCCGTACAGCTTCGCGATCAGGGGCGCGGCCAGCGCGATCACGAAGAAGAACACGACGATGAAGGCGGACACCACGCCGGTCTTGTCGCGCTTGAAGCGGATCCAGGCGAGGCGGCCCGGACTCCTGGCGTCAGCGCCCTTGGTGGTGCTGTCGGGCAGCCGGGTCTCCCCGATCGGGTCGATGGGTGTCAAGTCCACCGACAGACCGGGGGCCGGGGATGGCGTGGTCATCGTGCTCCTGTCCCCGTGCGAACGCCTCCTCCCGGTGGGAGGAGTGTGAAGAAGAGGTTGGGTTGGACCCAATCAACCCGGTTGACAGCGGTCAATCGGCTGTGGAAGTCCATACGCGGTCTTTAGGTTCTTGACCCGAACTTGTCAAATCTTGATCGTCCGTCATCTGGACAGTCCGTCGTCCGACCCCGGCGCATCGGTGCAATCCGGACCTCTGCGTCCGATCCCTGGTGTGTCCGTTTCGTTATCCGGGTCGAGGCGCTCCGGTGCCGGGAATGGCCGAAGGCGTGCGGTCACCCGGACGGCGGAGTCACACCATTCGGCCGTCGTACGGATGCACAGATTCCGCTATGAGGTGATATTTGACCCCAAGTGAGACGGAGCAGGAAGAGGAGGCACTCCATGCGCGGAGCCACACAGGTCAAGTGGGCCGCATGCGCGGTGGCCGTAGCCCTGGCGGCGACGGCCTGCGGCGGAGGGGACAGTGGCAGTGGCGGCGGTGGTGCCGACGGGATCGTGAGCTCTTCGTGGGGTGACCCGCAGAACCCGCTGGAGCCGGCCAACACCAACGAGGTGCAGGGCGGCAAGGTCCTCGACATGATCTTCCGGGGTCTCAAGAAGTACGACCCGAAGACCGGCGAGGCGACGAACATGCTCGCCGACAAGATCGAGACCAAGGACAACCAGAACTTCACCGTCACCGTCAAGGACGGCTGGACCTTCAGCAACGGCGAGAAGATCACCGCCAAGTCCTTCGTCGACGCGTGGAACTACGGCGCCCTGCTGAAGAACAACCAGAAGAACGCCTACTTCTTCGGCTACATCGACGGCTACACCAAGGTCCACCCCGACAGCGGCTCGGCCAGCGCCACCACGATGTCGGGCCTCAAGGTCGTCAACGACATGACGTTCACCGTCAAGCTGTCGCAGAAGTTCTCGCTCTGGCCCGACACCCTCGGCTACCCCGCCTTCGCGCCGCTGCCCAAGGCATTCTTCACGGACCACGCCGCCTGGGTGTCCAAGCCGATCGGGAACGGCCCGTACACCATCGACAAATACACCAAGGGCTCCTCGATGAGCCTGCGCAAGTGGGACGACTACCCCGGCGACGACAAGGCGCAGAACGGCGGCATCGACCTCAAGGTCTACACCGACAACAACACCGCCTACACCGACCTGACCGCCGGCAACCTCGACCTGGTCGACGACGTGCCCGCCTCCCAGCTCAAGAACGTCAAGTCGGACCTCGGCGACCGCTACATCAACACCCCGGCCGGCATCATCCAGACGCTCGCCTTCCCGTTCTACGACCCGCAGTGGAACACCCCGGGGGCCGTGAAGGTCCGCCAGGGCCTCTCGATGGCGATCAACCGCCCGCAGATCACCGATCAGATCTTCCAGAAGACCCGCACCCCCGCCTCCGACTGGACCTCCCCGGTCCTCGGCGACGACGGCGGCTTCAAGAAGGGCCTGTGCGGCAAGGAGTGCACGTACAACGCCGCCGAGGCCAAGAAGATGATCCAGGACGGCGGCGGCATCCCGGGCGGCCAGCTCAAGATCTCGTACAACGCGGACACCGGCTCCCACAAGGAATGGGTCGACGCCGTCTGCAACAGCATCAACAAGGTCATGGGCAACAACAAGGCCTGCGTCGGCGCCCCGGTCGGCACCTTCGCCGACTTCCGCAGCCAGGTCTCCCAGCAGAAGCTGCACGGCGCCTGGCGCGCGGGCTGGCAGATGGACTACCCGCTCATCCAGAACTTCCTCCAGCCCGTCTACTACACCAACGCCTCGTCCAACGACGGCAAGTGGAGCAACAAGCAGTTCGACGACCTCGTCAACAAGGCCAACGCCGAGTCCGACAAGGCGAAGGCCGTCTCCACCTTCCAGGACGCCGAGAAGGTCATGGTCGAGCAGATGCCGGTCATCCCGCTCTGGTACCAGAACGGCAGCGCCGGCTACTCGGACAGGGTCACCAACGTCTCGCTGAACCAGTTCAGCGTCCCGGTGTACGAGCAGATCAAGGTCAAGTAGCGGACCGGGCCGGGTGGCCGGTGCCCGGGTCCCTCCGGAGCACCGGCCACCCGGCCTTCCCGTCCCCGTGACCGCCCCCGACCCCCCGAGCCCCCGACCCCGCGACCCCCGGAGCCCTTCATGGGACGTTATGTGATCCGGCGGCTGCTGCAGATGATCCCGGTCTTCTTCGGCACCACGCTGCTGATCTTCCTCATGGTGAACGTGATGGGTGACCCCATCGCGGGTCTCTGCGGCGACCGCCAGTGCGACCCGGCGACCGCCGCCCAACTCCGTTCGGAATTCGGCCTCGACAAGCCCGTGTGGCAGCAGTACCTGACCTACATGGGGAACGTCTTCACCGGCGACTTCGGTACGGCGTTCAACGGCCAGAAGGTCACCGAACTGATGGGGACCGCGTTCCCCATCACCATCCGCCTCACCCTCGTCGCGATCGTCTTCGAGATCGTCATCGGCATCAGCCTCGGCGTCGTCACCGGCCTGCGCCGCGGCCGGCCCGTCGACACCACCGTGCTGATCCTCACCCTGATCGTCATCTCCATCCCGACCTTCGTCACCGGTCTGCTCCTCCAGCTTCTGCTCGGCGTGCAGTGGGGCGTCATCAAACCGTCGGTGTCCCCCGAGGCCCCGCTGAACGAGCTGCTCATCCCCGGGCTCGTCGTGGCCTCCGTCTCCCTGGCCTACGTCACCCGGCTCACCCGCACCTCGATCGCCGAGAACGCCCGTGCCGACTACGTCCGCACCGCCGTCGCCAAGGGCCTGCCCCGGCGCCGCGTCGTCGTCCGGCACCTGCTGCGCAACTCGCTGATCCCCGTCGTCACCTTCATCGGCACGGACGTCGGCGCCCTCATGGGCGGGGCGATCGTCACGGAGCGGATCTTCAACATCCACGGCGTCGGCTACCAGCTCTACCAGGGCATCCTGCGCCAGAACTCGCAGACGGTCGTCGGCTTCGTCACCGTGCTGGTCCTGGTCTTCCTCGCCGCGAACCTGATCGTCGACCTCCTGTACGCCGTACTCGACCCGAGGATCCGCTATGCCTGACCAGACACCGGACGAGGCGATCTCGTCGGCCGGAGCGGGGGCGACGATGGACCTCGCCCTCGACGAGGGCGACACCCTGGAGAAGACGCCCGGCGGACCCCGGGGCACCGGACCCGACACCAAACCGCAGAGCCTGTGGTCCGACGCCTGGCGCGATCTGCGCCGCAACCCGGTCTTCATCATCTCCGCGCTGATCATCCTGTTCCTGGTGATCATCTCGATCTGGCCGCAGCTCATCGCCTCCGGCGACCCGCTCGACTGCGACCTCGGCAAGGCCCAGCAGGGCTCCCAGCCCGGCCACCCCTTCGGCTTCGACGGCCAGGGCTGCGACGTCTACACCCGCGTGGTCCACGGCGCCCGCAACTCCGTGACCGTCGGCATCTGCTCCACCATCGGGGTCTCCCTGATCGGCAGCATCCTCGGCGGTCTGGCCGGATTCTTCGGGGGCGCGTGGGACGCCATCCTCTCGCGGCTCACCGACATCTTCTTCGGCATCCCGGTCGTCCTCGGCGGCCTGGTCTTCCTCTCCGTGGTCACCAGCTCCACCGTCTGGCCGGTCATCGGCTTCATCGTGCTGCTGGGCTGGCCGCAGATCGCCCGCATCGCCCGCGGCTCCGTGATCACCGCCAAGCACAACGACTACGTCCAGGCCGCCCGCGCGCTCGGCGCCTCCAACGGGCGGATGATGCTGCGCCACATCGCCCCGAACGCCGTCGCCCCGGTCATCGTCGTGGCGACCATCGCCCTGGGCACGTACATCTCCCTGGAGGCGACGCTGTCCTTCCTCGGCGTCGGCCTGAAGCCGCCGGCCGTCTCCTGGGGCATCGACATCTCGGCCGCGTCCCAGTACATCCGCAACGCCCCGCACATGCTCCTCTGGCCGGCCGGAGCGCTGGCGGTCACCGTGCTCGCGTTCATCATGCTCGGCGACGCGGTGCGCGACGCCCTCGACCCCAAGCTGCGCTGAGGAGTCCGCTGCCATGCTGCTCGAAGTACGCGATCTGCACGTGGAGTTCCACACCCGCGACGGGGTCGCCAAGGCCGTCAACGGAGTCAACTACTCGGTGGCCGAGGGGGAGACGCTCGCCGTCCTCGGCGAGTCCGGGTCCGGGAAATCGGTCACCGCGCAGGCGATCATGGGCATCCTCGACATGCCGCCCGGAAAGATCAGCGGCGGCCAGATCCTCTTCAAGGACCGCGATCTGCTCACGCTGAAGCACGAGGAGCGCCGGAAGATCCGCGGCCAGGAGATGGCGATGATCTTCCAGGACGCGCTCTCCTCCCTCAACCCCGTGCTGACCGTGGGCGAACAGCTCGGCGAGATGTTCGTCGTGCACCGGGGACTCTCCCGCAAGGACGCGAAGGCCAAGGCCGTCGAACTCATGGACCGGGTGCGGATCCCGGCCGCCAAGGAACGCGTCGGCAACTACCCCCACCAGTTCTCCGGAGGCATGCGCCAGCGCATCATGATCGCCATGGCGCTCGCCCTGGAGCCCTCGCTGATCATCGCGGACGAACCCACCACCGCCCTCGACGTCACCGTCCAGGCCCAGGTCATGGACCTCCTCGCCGAGCTGCAGCGCGAGCTGAACATGGGCCTGATCCTCATCACCCACGACCTGGGCGTGGTCGCGGACGTCGCCGACAAGATCGCCGTCATGTACGCGGGCCGGATCGTCGAGACCGCCCCCGTCCACGAGATCTACAAGGCTCCCGCCCACCCCTACACCAAGGGCCTGCTCCGCTCGATCCCGCGCCTGGACCAGAAGGGCCAGGAGCTGTACGCGATCAAGGGCCTGCCGCCCAACCTGCTGCACATCCCGCCGGGCTGCGCCTTCAACCCGCGCTGCCCGATGGCCCAGGACGTCTGCCGCACCGACGTGCCCCCGCTGTTCGACGTGGCCGAGCACCGTCAGAGCGCCTGCTACTTCTGGAAGGAGACGCTCGATGCACGCTGACCACTCGGGGCGCAGGGAAGCCCGCGAGGAGGGCCGGACGGCCCGCGACCTGCTCTCCAAATCGCGGCAGGAGAGCGCTTACGCGGGCGGCGAACCGATCCTGGAGGTGCGCGACCTCGCCAAGCACTACCCGCTCACCCAGGGCATCCTCTTCAAGAAGCAGATCGGCGCGGTGAAGGCGGTCGACGGGGTCTCCTTCGACCTCGCCGCCGGGGAGACCCTGGGCATCGTGGGGGAGTCCGGCTGCGGCAAGTCGACCGTGGCCCGGATGCTCGTCCACCTGGAACAGCCGACGGCCGGTGCCATCCGCTACAAGGGCGAGGACGTCACCAAGCTCTCCGGCCGCGCGCTGAAGGCCGTGCGCCGCAACATCCAGATGGTGTTCCAGGACCCGTACACCTCGCTGAACCCGCGCATGACCGTCGGCGACATCATCGGGGAGCCGTACGAGATCCACCCCGAGGTGGCACCCAAGGGCGACCGGCGCCGCAAGGTCCAGGACCTGCTGGACGTGGTCGGGCTCAACCCGGAGTACATCAACCGCTATCCGCACCAGTTCTCCGGCGGCCAGCGCCAGCGCATCGGCATCGCCCGCGGCCTCGCGCTCAACCCCGAGATCATCGTCGCGGACGAACCGGTCTCCGCGCTCGACGTCTCCGTGCAGGCCCAGGTCGTCAACCTGCTCGACCGGCTCCAGGCCGAGTTCCACCTGAGCTACGTCTTCATCGCGCACGACCTCTCCATCGTGCGGCACATCTCGGACCGGGTCGGGGTGATGTACCTCGGCCGGTTCATCGAGATCGGTACGGACGCGGAGATCTACGACCACCCCACGCACCCGTACACCCAGGCGCTGCTGTCCGCCGTCCCCGTGCCGGACCCGGCGGCGCGCGAGTACCGCGAGCGGATCATCCTCCACGGCGACGTGCCCTCGCCCGCCAACCCGCCCTCCGGCTGCCGCTTCCGCACCCGCTGCTGGAAGGCCCAGGAGCGGTGCGAGCTGGAGGTGCCGCTGCTCGCGGTCCCCGCCGTCTTCCGGCTCACCGACACCCCGGCCAAGCACCTCTCGGCCTGCCACTTCGCGGAGGAGAAGCGGGTGGTGCCGCCCGAGGGCACCCTGGAGACCGTGGGGGAGGACCTGGTCGACCGTCCGGAGGAACTGGCCGCGGAGGCCCGGAAGGCCGAGCCCGCGACGACCGGCGAACCGGCCGAGGCACCCGAACCGCCCGCCGAGCGGACCCCGGAGGGCGAGGGCCCCGCCGAGGAGCCGCCGCCCGCGCGGGCCCCTTCGGACGAGGCCGCCACCGAGGAGCCGCCGGACGAGGGGGGCCGGGGCGGGGACGACGGGCCGCCGCCCTCCGGTAGCCGCCGGGTGATCTGAGCCACCGGGCCGTTAACGCGGGGGCAACCCGGCCGACGCACGTCCGATATACGGACCCCTCAGCATGGAGAGCGTACGGCCGTGCGGGTGCCGTGTACCGGCCGGCGGGACGTGGGTCCCGTCGGCCGGTTGCCCGAACGGGCCGTGCCCACCGCCCTCTTGTCGACGGGGCCGGTGCGGGGGAGTATCGCTGGGGTGATACTCACCCGTGGTGCAAGAGTGACCGGCGCCGCTCTCTGCGCGGTGCTGGCCGTGATCGTCGCGTGCTGGCTCGTACGGGACGTCAGGGCCGTGGAAGTGGACCACCTGTGGCGCTACTGGACCGGGTGGAGCGATTCCGGCCGCACCGGTGTTCCCGCCACTTCGGCGGCCGACGTGGTCCTGCTCGTGGTGTACGCGGCCACCGCCGTCGCCGCGCTGAGTTCCCCCGCGGCCGGCAGCGCGCTCGTCGCCGCCGGGGTCGTCACCGTCGCCGTGCGACTGCCGGGCGTCTGGACCATCGGCGGCGAGCAGATGGCGCACGCCTACTCCGACGACCTCCGCTCCCGGGCCCTGATTTGCGCCTTCGTGGCCCTCGCCGCCGGAATCGGGCTGTTCGTCACGGCCGGGGCCGGGCGGCGGCCGACGTTCGACACCACCGAGGAACTGCCCGGCAAACCCGGACCGGGCGCCGCCGTCACCACCTTCCTGCTGCTCGGCGCGGCCGGAGCGGTGATGATCGCCTGGGAGATCCGCCGGCTGGTGAGGACACCGGATGCCTTCCCCGAGTGGTACGTGGGCGGCGGACGGATCCTCCAGGAGCTGACCGGCCCGCCGCCCGGCTGGGCCGCCGTGGTGCCCGCCCTGCTGGCCGTGTACATCGCGTTCACCGCGCTGGCCCCCGCCGTGCACACCCGGCCCTTCGGCCTGACGACCGCCGCCCTGCTGCTGGTCTCCGGCGGGATCCAGGTGGTCCGGGCCGCGCACCAGGACGTCTTCGACCACTTCGGCTCGCTGCGCACGGAGGACCAGTTGCTGGTCGCGAGCTGGTGCTTCGAGACCTTCGTCGCCCTGGTGGTCCTGCTGGTCCTGAGCCCCAGGGGCCTGCCCGGGACCGACGGCGGCCCGTACGGCCCCGGGCCGGGCTACGGGACCGCTGACTACGGCGCGCCCGGCTACGGCTATCCGCCCCCCGGCCCCTCCTCCTACGCGCGCGACCCCGGCGCCCGGCCGCACACCCCGGGCTACGGCTATCCGCAGGGCGGCGGAGGCTTCGGACCGCCCCCGCCGCCCTCGCAGCCGCCGCCGGGCTGGTGACCGCTCAGAGACCCAGCGACCGCTTCAGGAAGTCCACCTGGAGCAGCAGCAGGTTCTCCGACACCTTCTCCTGCGGGGTCATGTGCGTGACCCCGCTCAACGGCACCACCTCGTGCGGACGGCCCGCCGCCAGCAGCGCCGAGGAGAGCCGCAGGGTGTGGGCGACGACCACGTTGTCGTCCGCCAGACCATGGATGATCATCATCGGGCGGACCTGCTCGGCGGCGTGCGACAGCCCCTCGTCGGTGACCAGCGAGTTGTACGCGTACACCTCGGGCCGCTCCGCGGGGTCGCCCAGATAGCGCTCCGTGTAATGGGTGTCGTAGAGACGCTGATCGGTCACCGGGGCGCCCACGATCGCGGCGTGGAAGACCTCGGGGCGGCGCAGCGCGGCCATCCCGGCCAGGAAGCCGCCGTACGACCAGCCCCGGATCGCCACCCGGCCCAGATCCAGCGGGAACCGCTCCGCGAGGGCGTGCAGCGCCTCGACCTGGTCGTCGAGAGTGAGCGCCAGATCGTGCTTGACCGCCTTCTCCCAGCCGGGGGAGCGGCCCGGGGTGCCCCGGCCGTCCGCGACCACCACGGCGAAGCCCTGGTCGGCGAACCACTGTGAGGTCAGATGCGGGTGGTGCGCGGCGAGGACCCGGCGGCCGTGCGGCCCGCCGTACGGGTCCATCAGCACGGGAAGCGGCCCGTCCGCATCCTGGTATCCGGTGGGGAGCAGCACGGCGCACGGAATCCGGTGTGCGCCCCCCTCGGTGAGGACCGGCCGGGCGGACAGCACCGGTCGCTCCGCGTGGTCGGCGACGGTCGCGACCGGCTTGCCGTCGCGCAGCACCCGGGCCGTCGCTCCGGGGGCGTCGACGGAGGTGGAGACGAGCACCGTGACCCCGCCGGAGCGGACCGCCGTGTGCACGCCGACGCCCTCGGAGATCCGCTCGACCCCCAGTTCGTTGACCCGGTACACATGGGTCTCGCCGATCTCCGGCGCGCTCGCCCGCTCCCCCGCCGAGGCCGTCACCAGGATGTCCGACGCGCCGATGTCCAGCACCGAGCGGATCTGCAACTGGGCGCCGGTCAGCGGGCGGTCGCCGACCGCGAGGACCCGCGCGCCGCCCTCGTCCGCGATCCGCACCAGCCGTCCGTCGGGCGTCCAGCCCGGGACCCCGGGGAACAGTTCCAGCCAGTCCGGGTCCTCGTCGGCATGCACCGTCCGGGTCGCCCCGGTCTCCGGGTCCACCGCGAGATAGAGCTGGCTCCGCTGGTCACGGGCCTGGACGAGCAGGAGCGGCGCCCCGTCCGACGACCAGTGCACCCGGGCCAGATACGGGAACCGGCCCCGGTCCCAGACCACTTCGGTGCGCTCCCCGGCCAGCCCCACGACGAAGAGCCGCACCTCGGCGTTGGGGGTGCCGGCCGCCGGATAGGCGACCTCGGCCGGCGGCCGCTCCGGGTTGGCCGGATCGGAGATCCACCAGCGGCGCACCGCGCTGTCGTCGACCCGGGCCACCAGCAGCCGGTCCGACTCCGGCGACCACCAGAAGCCGCGCGCGCGGGCCATCTCCTCGGCTGCGACGAACTCCGCCAGACCGTAGGTGACCCGGCCGTCCTCCGGCTCGGCCAGCGCGCGGTCGTCCTCGCCGTCGGAGCCCACGACCCGCAGCGCGCCCTTGGACACGTATGCGATGTGTCGTCCGTCCGGGGAGGGGCGCGGATCGATCACCGGACCCGGCACGGGCAGGGCGCGCGCCGTACCGGACCGCAGCCCGGCGGCGTACAGCTTCCCCGAGAGCGCGAAGGCCGCCAACTCGGCCGCCCCGTCCACCGCGTAGCCGACGATGCCCCCGGCGCCCTCGCGGCTCCGCTCGCGGCGGGCCCGCTCCTGGGCCGACAGCCGCTCCGCCGAACCGCCCAGCAGCACCCCGGGATCGGCCACGACCCGCTCCCGGGGGGCCGAGGCGTCGCTCAGGTCCAGCACCCAGAGCCTCCCGCTCCGGTCGGTGCCGGACCCCGTCCTGAGGAAGACCACACGCTCGCCGTCGGGTGACACCGTGAACGCGCGAGGTGCACCGAGGGTGAATCGCATGGTCCGGGCGTACTGCGACGGAAAGGTGATCTCTGGCGTAGTCATATGCCGAACCTATCGGCCGGGGCACCGGTGCGTGCCCCCCTCGTGCTGCCGTGCGCCGACCAATGCCTTCGTACTCATAGTTATGATCCGTAGCGCTCGGTGGGTATGAACCTGCTGGCTCCACGCGTGCTGCCCGTTCCGACCGTACAGATGGAGGTGACCGCCGTGGCGCTCTCGATTTCGGCGGTGGTGCTGCTGGCGATCGTCGTCGTCCTGCTGATCCGGAAAGCCGGACTGAAGGGCGGTCACGCGGTCGTCTGCATGCTCCTCGGTTTCTATCTCGCCAGTTCGTCCGTGGCCCCCACCATCTCCGAGCTGACCACGAACGTGGCCGGAATGATCGGGGGCATCAAGTTCTGACGCCGGCGGCCGTCCGGCGCCTCCCGGCGCCGCCGTCCGCCACCGGGGCCACCGGCTCGTAGGGTGGTCCCCATGACGGATCTTCCCGCCCGGCGTCTGCTCCTGGTGCACGCGCACCCCGACGACGAGTCGATCAACAACGGCGCCACCATGGCCAGGTACGCGGCCGAAGGCGCCCTGGTCACGCTGGTGACCTGCACCCTCGGCGAGGAGGGCGAGGTCATTCCGCCCGGACTGGCCCATCTCGCCGCGGACCGGGACGATGCGCTCGGCCCGTACCGTCGCGGCGAACTCGCCGCCGCCATGAAGGAGCTGGGGGTCACCGACCACCGGTTCCTCGGCGGCGCCGGCCGCTACCGCGACTCCGGCATGATGGGCACCCCGCCCAACCACCGGCCGGGAGCCTTCTGGTCCGCCGACGTGGACGAGGCGGCCGGCCACCTCGTGGACGTCATCCGCGAGGTCCGCCCCCAGGTGCTCGTCACCTACGACCCCGACGGCGGCTACGGGCACCCCGACCACATCCAGGCGCACCGGGTCGCGACCCGCGCCGCCGAACTGGCCGCCGACCCCGGCCACCGCCCCGGCTCCGGCGCCCCGCACACCGTCGCCAAGATCTACTGGAACCGGGTGCCGCGCACGGTCGCCGAGGAGGGCTTCGCCCGGCTGCGGGCCGCCGACCCCGCCCCGTTCCCCGGCGTCGCCGCCGTGGGCGACGTCCCCGGAGTGGTGGACGACGCCCGGATCACCACCGGGATCGACGGCGGGGCGTACGGCGGGGCCAAGGCCGCCGCGATGCGCGCGCACGCCACCCAGATCACGGTGGACGGCCCCTGGTTCGCGCTCTCCAACGATCTGGGCCAGCCGCTGTTCACCACCGAGTACTACGAGTTGGTCCGGGGCGTCCCGGGAGCCCCGGAGGGCGCCCGCGAGACCGACCTCTTCGCGGGCCTGACGGAGGCGGACCGATGAGCACCGAACGATCGCGGGCCGCCGCCCGGACCAACGCCCCGCCCCGGGACGTTCCGGGCACCGGCCTGGCCGCGCCCCTCAACCCCCGCCGGATCGCCGCCCTGCTGGGCCTCGCGGTGGTCGGCGCCTGCGCCGGCATCGCCGGGACGCTGGTCCAAGCGGCCTGGTTCCCGGGCGGGTTGCTGCTGGCTCTGCTCGCGGCCGGCGGCCTCTTCTACGGCGGGCGCGTGCTGATGGGGACGCAGCCCGGCGCCGTCGCCCCCGCGGCGGGCTGGTTGATTTCGGTCATCTTTCTGCTCGGCGGCCGGCCGGAGGGCGACTACGTCTTCGGCGACGAGCTGGGTCTGATCCTCTTCATGCTCGGAGGAATGGCCATCGCTGTGATCTGCGCCACCCTGGCGCGGGTGCCCCCGCCGGGGGCGGACGGCGGCCCATCCGGCAAGTGACGTGCCACGTCCCCTCCCGTCGCGCCCCCGTCCCGCCCGGCCGGTGCGCACTCGTTTCCCCCGGTCGCGGGGTGTCTGTCGGCGGCGGACAGTATGGTGGTCCGCGCGCCTAGTCGGGTGCTGAAGATCTTGACCGGGCTCGCGGGCCCGGCACGCACATCTGCGGCGTCACCGAACGCCCTAATAGCTCCGCTATGAGGACGCTCCGGCGCCTCGCAGCTGCACGCGCCAGCGGCCGCTCCTGATCCGGCCAAGATCTCCGGCAACCTTCTGGTCGTCCCCCATGCCGTGGCACGGGGAGAGTACGGGCGGCGAGCCAATCGGGAGAACCTGCTTTGAGTCGTGAAACTGACAGTTCGTCCTCCGGGCCCCAGGGGCGCGGTGGAGCCGCGTACCCCTCGGGTACGCCGCCGTACGGATCCCGCCAGTATCCGTCGCTGCACCCGTCCGACGCCCCCGAGGAGTCCCCGGAGCCGGGCGAGCCGTCCGCGCCCGCGGAACCGAAGACCGAGACGACCCTGACGACGCGGATCCGGATCAACATCCCGGGGTCCCGCCCCATCCCGCCGGTCGTCATGCGTACGCCCGTCGGCGAGGGGGAGGGCGGTGCCGAGCGCACCGGCTCCACCCCGCGTCCGGGCACGGCGGCCGACGGCGCCCCGGCGCCGGAGACGGCCGGTCAGGACACTGGTGAGACCGCGGTCGTGACCGACTCCGCCGCCGAGAAGCCGGCCAAGGAGAAGAGCGGCAGCGACTGGTTCGCCCCGCGCAAGCCCGTGAGCCCGGCCGCCGCCCCCGCCGCCCCCGCACCGGGCGGCACGAGCGGTACGGACGGCGCCGGCTTCTCCGCGAACGGCGTCGGCGGCCCCGGTGGTACGGACGGCGCGGGCTTCTCCGTCAACGGGGCGGGTGGCCCCGGTGGTACGAACGGAGCGGGCCTCTCCGCGAACGGCGCCGGTGGTACGGACGGCGCCGGCTTCTCCGTCAACGGGGCGAACGGCCCCGGTGGTACGGACGGCGCCGGCTTCTCCGTCAACGGGGCAGCGGCCCGTGGTGACGGCCCGTCCGGTCCGGACGCGACCGGCGGTCCCGCCGAGGGGCGGGGCCCCGGCCCGGTCACCCCGCCCGGCGGCCCCCGCGCCGATCTGCCCTACTTCTCCGACGGACCGCAGCGCTCCGGCGACCCGGCCGCGTCCGGCCCCGAGGGCTTCGGCCCCGACGGACCCGGCGGCCCGCGCTCCACGCCCAACCTCGGAGTCCGTACGCCCGGCCCGGCCGGCCCCACCACGGGCCCGGCCACCGGCACCTCCCCGCTCACCCCGGACCTCGACGGCCGCTCCCCGTTCGCGCCGGGCGGCCCCAAGGGACCGGGCGGCCGTCCGCAGGGACCCGGCGGTGTGCCGCCGCGGATGTCCGACGACACCGCCGTGCTCACCCCGCAGGCCCCGGCGCCCCCGGCCGCCCACGTTTCGGGCGACACGCTGAACAGCGGCATCCCCGTGGTGCCCGCGGACCGCGGGCCGTCCGGGGGGCCGTCCCCGTTCCCCGGCGCCGACGGCGGTCCGCGCACCCCGGACGGCGCCATGGGCACCGGTCCCGCGGGCCCCGGCGGCTTCGCCGCCCAGGCCCCGCAGGCCGCGCGCTCCGCCCCGGAGCCCTCGCCCGCCCCGGCGAAGAAGGGCCGCTCCAAGCTGGTCATGCTCGGCGTGGCCGCCGTCTGCGTGCTCGGCCTGGCCTACGGCGCCGGGCTGCTGATGAACCACTCCGACGTCGCCAAGGGCACCACCGTGCTCGGCGTCGACATCGGCGGCGGCACCCGGGACGACGCCGTCCAGAAGCTGGAGGCCGCCCTCGGCGAGCGGTCCAAGGCCCCGCTCCAGCTGACCGTGGACGGCAAGGAGACGCAGCTCGCCCCCGACAAGGCCGGGCTCTCCCTGGACAGCCAGGCGACCGTCCGCGCGGCGGCGGGCAGCGACTACAACCCCGTCTCCGTCATCGGCTCCCTCTTCGGCGGGGAGCGCACCGTCGACCCGGTCATCCCGGTCGACGAGGAGAAGCTCGGCGTCGCCCTGAAGGACCTGGCCGGCGCCTCCGGCACGGCCACCGAGGGCCGGATCGAGTTCGTCCCGGGCAAGGCCGTCGCCGTACCGGGCAAGGCGGGCAAGACCCTCGACGTCAACCAGTCGATGGTCTCGGTGCGCGACGCGTACCGCGCGCAGGTCGAGACGGGGCGGACGAAGACCGTCGAACTGCCCGTCACCACACGCGAACCCACCATCACCAAGGCCGAACTGGACCGGGCGATGAAGGAGTTCGCGGAGCCCGCGATGTCCGGTCTGATCACCATCAAGGCGGGGTCCAAGCAGATCCCCTTCGGACCGGCCAAGTCCCTGCCGAAGATCCTCTCGATGGTCCCGGTCGACGGAAAGCTCGTCGACCACTACGACAAGAAGGCCATCGAGGAGCTCTGCGGCGGAGTCTTCGACGGCATCATGATCACCAAGGGCAACGGCACGAAGCACGAGGTCGGCCCGGACGACGTGGCCTTCGCCATGAAGGGCGCGCTGCTCGGCAAGACCCCCGCCGAGCGGACCGTCACGATCGACCTCGGCGGCAACGGCTGACCCCACCCGCACCGCACGCCTCCGCCCCCGGCCCCACCCGGCCGGGGGCGGAGCCGTACCGCCGGCCGCACACCGCCGTCACCCCCGGGGCATGACATCTGTCATCGCGGATCCACGACCCCCGGCCCTGCCGTGGGCACCCCCCGCCGCGCCAGTCTTGGCCCATGACAACGACAGCCACCGAAGCCACCGCCGCCCGCACCGCGGCCGTCAGCTTCGACCGGGTCGGCAAGGCCTTCGGCGCCGTACGGGCCGTCGACGGACTCACCCTCGACCTGCGCCCCGGCGAGACCGTGGCGCTCCTCGGGCCCAACGGCGCGGGCAAGTCCACCACCCTCGACCTCCTCCTCGGACTGCGCACCGCCGACACCGGCACCGTGCGGCTCTTCGGCACCACCCCGCAGGCGGCCATCGCGGCCGGCCGGGTCGGCGCCATGCTCCAGAGCGGCGGACTGATGGAGGACGTCACCGTCGGGGAACTGGTCCGGCTCGCCTGCGACCTGCACCCCCGGCCCCATCCGGTCGACGAGGTGCTGTCCCGCGCCGGGATCACCTCCCTCGCGGGCCGCCTGGTGAACAAGCTCTCCGGGGGTCAGGAACAGCGCGTCCGCTTCGCGCTCGCCACCGCCGGGGCCAACGACCTGATCGTGCTCGACGAGCCGACCACCGGCATGGACGTCACCGCCCGCCAGGCGTTCTGGGCCACCATGCGCGAACAGGCCGAGCAGGGCCGCACGGTGCTCTTCGCCACCCACTACCTCGAAGAGGCCGACGCGATCGCCGACCGCGTCCTGGTCCTGCACAAGGGCCGGATCCTCGCGGACGGCACGGCGGCGGAGATCAAGGCACGGGCCGGGGCCCGCCGGATCTCCTTCGCCCTGGACGTCCCCGTCGACGAGGACGCCCTGCGCGCCCTGCCCCACCTGACCCGGCTCGACGTCAGCGGCTCCCGCGTCCGCATCCAGTCGCACGACGCCGACGCCACCGTGCACGCCCTCTACGGCCTCGGGCTCTACCCCCGGGAGCTCGAAGTCGCCGGACTGGGCCTGGAACAGGCATTCGTCGCCCTCACCGAGGCCGAGGAGGCCAGGACCGCATGAACCAGCTCCTCTCGTGGCCGCTCGTCCGGCTCGAAGTCACCCGCACCCTGCGGAACAAGAAGTTCATGTTCTTCTCGGTCATCTACCCGTCGGTGATCTACCTGCTGATCTCCAGCACCCGGAACACCACCGACACCGTTCCCGGTTCGGACCTGACCCTCCAGGGCTTCTTCATGGTCTCCATGGCCTCCTTCGGCGCGCTGACCGCCGTCCTCATGGGCAACAGCGAACGCATCGCCAAGGAACGCGAGAAGGGCTGGGTGCGGCAGTTGCGCCTGACCGCCCTGCCCGGCCGGGGCTACGTCCTGGCGAAGATCGCCGGTTCCGCCATGGTGACGCTGCCCTGCGTCGTCGTCGTCTTCCTCGTCGCCGCCACGGTCAAGCACGTCCGTCTCGACGCCTGGCAGTGGTGCGCGCTCACCGGCGTCATCTGGGCCGGTTCGCTGGTCTTCGCCGCCCTCGGGGTCGCCATCGGCTACGTCGCCGGCGGGGACGCCGTCCGCCCGATCACCATGATCATCTACTTCGCGCTGTCGATCCTCGGCGGACTGTGGATGCCGAGCACCACGTTCCCGCAGTGGCTCCAGGACATTTCTCAGTGGCTGCCCACCCACGCGTACGCTGCACTCGGCCAGGCCGTCGAGACCGGCGGGGCACCCCACGCCAGGGACATCGCCGTCCTCTGCGCCTCCTTCCTGCTCTTCACGGGCGGCGCGGCCTGGCTCTACCGGAAGGACACGTTGAAGGCGTGAACGAGGACGAGACGTCGGTGGGCATCGGCAGACCGCCCACGAGCGCCCGCCAGACCCGGATCAAGCTGCTGTGGATCTGCGTCTGGCTGGCCTTCATGAGCGCCCCGGTCAAGGACCTCGCCGAGGGCCGCCACACCCCCTGGGCCACCGCCCTCGGCACCCTGGGCCTGCTGGTCTTCGTCGGGACCTATCTGGTCCTCGTCTTCCGCCACACCTCGCGCTCGCGCGACCCCTTGCGGGTCCGGGCCACCCTTGTCGTCCTCGGGGCGCTCGCCGTCCTGCTCTCGCTGACCTTCGGCACGCCCTGGCTGGTCCTGTTCGTGTACGTCTCGGTCTCCGTCGGGGCCACCCTGCCGATACGGGACGCGCGGTGGCTCATCCCCCTGGTCGGCGCGGTCCTCGCGGGCATCGCGCTGGCCGGCGACCATCCGCGCTCCATCATCCCGGCGCTGCTCGTCCCCGCGCTCATCGGCGGCTTCGCGATGACCGGCGTACAGCAGCTGATCCGCACCACGATCGAACTGCGCGAGGCCCGCGCCACCGTGGCCCAGCTCGCCGCCAACGAGGAGCGGCTGCGGCTGGCCCGCGATCTGCACGACCTCCTCGGCCACTCCCTCTCCCTGATCACCCTCAAGAGCGAGCTGGCCGGGCGGATGCTGCCCGACCACCCCGAACAGGCCGCCGCCCAGGTCGCCGACATCGAACAGGTCAGCCGCCAGGCCCTCGTGGACGTCCGCAGCGCCGTCACCGGCTACCGCCGCCCCACGCTCCCCGGCGAACTGGCCGGCGCCCGCACCGCGCTGGCCGCCGCCGGCATCGCCGCCGAGGTCCCGGACGAGGCCCCCGACGACGTCCCCGAGAAGGCCGAGGAGGCGCTGGCCTGGGCCCTGCGCGAAGCCGTCACCAATGTCGTGCGGCACAGCGGAGCCCGTCGCTGCACGGTCGCCCTCACCCCCCGCCAGACCCTCGGCGGACGCATCCTCGAACTGACCGTCACCGACGACGGCCGGGGCTCCTCCGGTACGAAGCCGGGCAACGGCCTCACCGGCATGTCCGAGCGCCTGGCCGCCGTCGACGGAACCCTGCGCACCGCCGCCGATGCCCGCACCGGCCGGGGCTTCCGCACCGTCCTCACCGTTCCCCTGGAATCCGGCCCCGGGCCGGACAGGCCCTAGGATCCCGGGAATGAGCATGATCAGACTCCTCCTCGCCGAGGACCAGTCCATGGTCCGCGAGGCCCTGGCGACCCTCCTCGGCCTGGAACCCGACATCGAGGTCGTCGCCCAGGTCGCCCGGGGCGACGAGGTCGTCGCCGCGGCCGGCGCGCACGAGGTCGACGTGGCCCTCCTGGACATCGAGATGCCCGGCATGACCGGCATCGAGGCGACGGCCGAGCTGCGCCGCGCCCACCCCGGGGTCAAGGTCGTCGTCGTCACCACCTTCGGCCGCCCCGGCTATCTGCGCCGCGCGATGGAGGCGGGCGCCGACGCCTTCCTGGTCAAGGACGCCCCGGCCGCCGAACTCGCCGCCGCCGTACGCAAGGTGCTCGCCGGGGAACGCGTCATCGACCCCACCCTCGCCGCCGCCGCCCTCGCCGACGGAGCCAGCCCGCTGACCGAGCGTGAACGCGACGTCCTGCGCGTGGCCGCCGACGGCTCGACCAACGCGGAGATCGCCGCCGCCCTGCACCTCTCCCAGGGCACCGTCCGCAACTACCTCTCCATGGCCATCCAGAAAATGGCCGCCCGCAACCGCGCCGAGGCGGTCCGCCTGGCCCGGGAGAAGGGCTGGCTGTAGGGGCCCGGGCGCCGGCCCCCGGTGGCCGTGCCGTGGGGAAAGGGCCCTAGGGTCGGGCGCCATGGCGGACATGACGCGGGTGACCGGAGCGACCAGGGCCTACTACGACACCGTGGCCGAGGAGTACGCGCCCCGGGTGCGCGAGGCGTTCGCGCGCGATGTGTGGGGGCGGGCCGTGCTGGCCGGGTTCGCCGAGGAGGTGCGGGGCGACGGCGGCGGCCCCGTCGTCGATCTCGGCTGCGGGCCCGGCCATGTGACGGCCCATCTGAAGGGTCTCGGGCTGGACGTGTCCGGCGTGGACCTGGCCCCGGGCATGGTGGCCGTGGCCCGGCGCGAGCACCCCGGTCTCCGGTTCGAGGTGGGCTCCATGGACGCCCTGCCGCTGCCGGACGGGGAGCTGGCCGGCGCCGTCGCCTGGTGGTCGATCATGCACACGCCCCCGGATCTGCTGGACGTCCTGCTCGCGGAGTTCCACCGGGTGCTGGCCCCCGGCGGCCGGCTGCTCCTCGGCTTCCACGCCGGGGACGACCGCCCTCACACCGGCCGGGAGCGCGAGGGCGGTGTCGCGTACGCCATCCATCTGCTGGACCCCGGCCGGGTCGCCGCTCTCATGGAACGCGCCGGATTCGCCGTCACCGTCCGGGTGGAGGGCGAGGGCGGCACCTGGCCCTGGGCGTGCCTGGCCGGCACCTCCGTCAGGTGAGGTGCCGGCCAGGGGCCGGGGCGCCCGGGTCAGGGGCGCGGTGCGGGGGCCCGGGTGATGCGGGCGATGGCCTCCACGGTCAGGGCCCGGTCGTGCGGCTCGGTCTCCAGGGCGCGGTGGATGGACAGACCCTCGATCAGCGCGTCGAGCTGACGGGCCGTCGCCGGGTCGAAGTGCCACTCCAGGGCGACCCGGCTGCGCCGCATCCACTCCCGGGTCAGCTCGCGGTAGGCGGGCTTGCGGGCGGCGAGGGTGTACAGCTCATGGGTGAGCACCAGCTCGCGCTGGTTGTCACCGGACAGGTGGTGGACCAGATCGGCCACCGCCTCCCGGGCCTCGTCGGTCGTCGTGGCCGCGCCCAGCCGCTCCTCGAAGACGGCGACGATCCCGCCGGAGAAGCGGGTGAACGCCTCCCGCAGCAGCTCGTCCATGCCGGCGAAGTGGTACGTCATCGAGCCCAGCGGCACCCCCGCGAGCGCGGCGACCTTCCGGTGCGAGGTCCCGGCGACCCCCTCCCGCGCGATCAGGTCGAGCGTCGCGCTGATGATGCGCTCCCGCCGCTCGGGGTCGGTCTGTCCGGTCGCCACGCTGTTGTCCTCGCAAGGTCTAGATCGAGCGGATCACCCGGGCCGGATTGCCCACGGCGACGACGTTGGCGGGAACGTCCTTGGTGACGACGGCTCCCGCGCCGATGACGCTGTTGTCCCCGATGGTCACCCCGGCCAGCACGATCGCCCCGCCGCCGAGCCAGACATTGTCGCCGATCGTGATCGGCCGCGCCGCCTCCAGCTTGTCCCGGCGCGGCTCCGGCTCCACCGGGTGGGTGGGCGTGAGCAGCTGGACGTTCGGCCCGATCTGGCAGTCGCGGCCGATGGTGATCGGGGCGACGTCCAGGGCGGTGAGGTTGTAGTTGACGAACGTGTCCTCGCCGACCGTGAGGTACGTCCCGTAGTCCACGTACAGCGGCGGCCGGATGTGCGCCCCGGCGCCCAGTCCGCCCAGCAGCTCCGCGACCACCGGCCGCGCGGCCTCCGGGTCCTCCGCGTACGCGGCGAGATACCGGGCGGACAGCCGGACCGCCCGCTTCTGCGCCTCGATGATCTGCGGGTCGTCCGCGATGTACAGCTCGCCGGCGAGCATCCGCTCGTGGTTCGTACGCGGGTCCCCCGCGAAGTGGTCCGTCATGGGTACGAGCGTACACTCCAAGGCGTACGGTCGTACGCTCGTACGCGCACCGCTCTCCGAACCCATCCGCAGGGGCCCGCTTCATGGATGCCGCCACACGCCGCTGGCGTGCCGCACTGTTCCTCTTCATGCTCGCCGCAGGCACCGGCATGGCCTCCTGGGTCGCGCGCACCCCCGCCGTCCGCGACGGGCTCGACGTCTCCACCGGCGCGATGGGCCTCGTCCTGTTCGGGCTGTCCACCGGCTCGATGGCCGGCGTCACGGCCTCCGGACCGCTGGTGCGCCGCAACGGCGGCAGGGCGACGATCCTCGGCGGCACCGTCCTCATCGTGGCCGGGCTGCTCGTCGTCGCCGCGGGCACCGCGCTGCCCCAGGCGGCCGTCGTCTTCGGCGGACTGGCCCTGTTCGGCGGCGGGATGGGCATGAGCGAGGTGGCCTTCAACATCGAGGGCGCCGCCGTCGAGACTGTCATCGGCCGGTCCGTCCTGCCCGTGCTGCACGGCTGCTTCAGCCTGGGCACGGTCGTCGGCGCGCTCCTCGGCATGGCGCTCACCGCCGCCGCGCTCCCCGTCGGCTGGCACCTCGCGCTCGTCGCCGTCCTCATCGCCGCGGCCGGGACCCGCGCCGTCCTCGCCATCCCGCCCGGCACCGGCAAGGAGACCGCACCGGCCGCCACCGGCCGGCGGAAGGAGCGTGGCGGGCAGTCGCGGGTGTGGCGGGACCGCCGGCTCGTCCTGATCGGCGTGATCGTGCTCGCCACCGCCTTCGCCGAGGGCGCGGCCAACGACTGGCTGCCGCTGCTGATGGTCGACGGCTACGACGTGAGCGCCACCGCCGGTTCGCTGACCTTCCTGCTCTTCGCCACCTCGATGACCCTCGGCCGCTTCGCCGGCGGCCCGCTCCTGGAGCGGTACGGCAGGGTCCGGGCCGTCCGGCTCAGCTGTGTGACCGCCGCGCTCGGCCTCGCGGTGGTGATCGTGGCACCGAGCCCGGTGATGGCGGGCGCCGCCGCCGTGCTGTGGGGGCTCGGCGCCTCGCTCGGCTTCCCCGTCACCGTCTCCGCCGCGGGCGACCATCCGCACGACGCGGCGGCCCGCGTCGCCGCCGTCTCCACCGCCGGGTACTTCGCCTTCCTCGTCGGCCCGCCCTCGCTCGGCTTCCTCGCCGACCACATCGGACTGCGGCTCACCATGGGCGTCGTCCTCGTCCTGGTCGCCGTCGCCGCCGCGCTGGCCGGGGCGCTGCGCACCGAGCACGACACCCCGGCCCCGGCCCCGGACGCGGACACGGGCAGGGGCCCGGGCACGCCCCCGACGGCGGACGCGGACCGCGACCCGGACCGGGGCACGGGAACGGACCCGGACGCGCGGACCGCGCCGGTCACTCCCTGACGGCCTCCTCCCACAGCGCGGTGCCGCGGGCGGCCACCAGCGCCCCGATCCGCTCCACCAGCTCACCGGCCGGCAGCGGACCGGGCCGCCGCCCGTCCCGCAGCCGGAGCGCCACCCGCCCGTCGGCGGCCTCCGCCGCCCCGATCACCGCCTGGTACGGCACCAGCCGCGCCTGCCGGATCCGGGCGCCCAGACTGCCCCGCTCCCGGCCCCTGACCTCCGCGCGCAACCCGGCCCCGGCGCACCGCCGCACCAGCGCCTCGGCGGCCGGCCGCTGCTCCTCGGTGACGGGCAGGGCCACCAGCTGGACGGGGGAGAGCCAGCCGGGGAACGCCCCGCCGTGCCGCTCGACGAGATGGGCGACGGCCCGCTCCACGCTGCCGAGGACGCTGCGGTGCACCATGACCGGGCGGTGCCTGGCCCCGTCGGCGCCGATGTAGTGGAGACCGAAGCGCTCCGGCTGGTGGAAGTCGATCTGGACGGTCGACAGGGTCGACTCCCGGCCCGCCGCGTCCGCCACCTGGACGTCGATCTTCGGACCGTAGAACGCCGCCTCGCCCCCGGCCGCCTCGTACGGCAGCCCGGACGACTCCAGGACCTCGGTCAGCAGCGCGGTCGCGCGCTTCCACAGCTCCGGCGCGGCCACGTACTTCCCGCCGGGCCCCGGCAGCGAGAGCCGGAAGCGGGCCGGGCGGATGCCGAGCGCCCCGTACACCCGCCGGATCAGCTCCAGCGCGGCCCGCGCCTCCTGGGCGACCTGCTCCAGGGTGCAGAAGATGTGCGCGTCGTTCAGCTGGATGGCCCGCACCCGGGTCAGCCCGCCGAGCACCCCGGACAGCTCCGCCCGGTACATCCCGCCCAGCTCCGCCATCCGCAGCGGCAGTTCGCGGTAGCTGTGCGCCCGGGAGCGGTAGATCACGGCGTGGTGCGGGCACAGGCTCGGCCGCAGCACCACCTGCTCGCCGCCCAGCTCCATCGGCGGGAACATGTCCTCGCCGTAGTGCGCCCAGTGGCCGGAGATCTCGTACAGCTCCCGTTTGCCCAGCACCGGCGAGTACACGTGCCGGTAGCCGGCCCGCCGCTCCTCGGCGCGGATGTACTCCTCCAGGGTGTGCCGCAGCACGGCACCGTCGGGCAGCCAGTACGGAAGGCCCGCCCCGATCAGCGGGTCGGTGTCGAACAGCTCCAGCTCACGGCCGAGCCTGCGGTGGTCGTGCACGGTGGCCTCCTCGCGGACGAGGGACGGACGACCGCGCGGAGAAGCCCCGGGGCGTCCGCCCCGGGGCTTCTCACTGGTCAGCAGTCAGCGCGCCGGGACACTCTCCGGCGTCGTCGTCATCGCGGCGCGCTTCATGCGCGGGACGCTAGCAGCCGCCCGCCGCCGGGCGCACCCGCCTTTTGCGCGCGGGCACCTGGGCTCAGCCCTTGCGGGACGAGTCGAGATGGGCGAACACGACCACGTTGTCCTCGTAGTCCTTCGCCTTCCGGTCGTAGGTGCCCCCGCAGGTGATCAGCCGCAACTGGGCGTCCGGGGTGTCGGCGTACACCCGCTTGTCGGGGAACTTCGCCTTGCTGAACGTCTCCACGGTGTCGACCGTGAACGTGGCCACCGTGCCGTCGGCGCGCGTGATGTCGAGCGTCGAGCCGGGCCGCAGGAACCGCAGCTGGAGGAAGACCGCGGGACCGGTCGTCGTGTCGACGTGTCCCGCGACGATGGAGGCGCCGCGCTCGCCGGGCGTCGCACCGTCCTTGAACCAGCCGACCAGGTTCTTGTCGTTCGGCGGCGGCGCGTCCAGCCGCCCGGACGGGCCGATCGACAGCGGGGTGAAGGGGGCGTCGACCGCGATCGCCGGGATCTTCAGCCGCGTCGGCACCGAACGGGACAGGGCCGGTGCGGCGGGGGTGGGGGAGGGGGAGGGGGATGCCTGGCGGGGGACGGCGGCGGCCGGGGAGGAGGCGGGAGCGGCGGCGGCGGGCGGGGCGGGTGGTTTGTCGTCGGCCGAGGAGCCGAACGAGTGGTAGATCAGCAGCATGCCGACACCGGCCGCGACGGCCGGCCAGAGCAGGGTGCGGCCGAGCGTGGCGGTCTCGGAGGAGGGGGCGGAGGGAGCGGCGGTGGGGGAACCGGGCGACTGCGGGGCGGCCATGGGAACGGAACCTTTCGTCCGTACGGGGATGGGAGGGGGCTCCCCGCGGGAAGCGCCCTGGGCCCGTCCGTCTCCGGATCGGAACCGGACGGGCCCGGCGCGCCCGCGCCCGGTCCGGGCGGGAGCCCCGGGGGAAACGACGGCGCCGCGGCCGCCGTCCGGAGGGACGGCGGCCGCGACGGCGAAGCGGCCGGGTCAGGCCATCGCGCCACCCGTCGCCTGACGGCGGCGCAGCTTGTACGCACCGACGCCGACGCCACCGAGGAGCAGGAGCGAACCCGCGGCCAGGCCGCCACCGGTCATGGCCATCGCGCCACCGCCGGTGTGCATGCCGCCGCTGGGCTTGTCCTTCTTCCAGCCCTCGTCCGTCTTGCCGCCCTCGTCGTTGCCCGGCTGCCACTCCTTGGCGACCGTGGACGACAGCGCGCCACCACCGGCGTGCATGCCGCCGCTGGGCTTGTCCTTCTTCCAGCCCTCGTCGGTCTTGCCGCCCTCGTCGTTGCCGGGCTGCCACTCGGTGACGGCCTTCGCGAGGGCGCCGCCGCCGGTGTGGACGCCGCCGCTGGGCTTGTCCTTGTACTTGCCGCCCTCGTCGTTGCCGGGCTGCCACTCCGTGACGGTCTTGGCGAGGGCGCCGCCGCCGGTGTGGACGCCGCCGCTGGGCTTGTCCTTCTTCCAGCCCTCGTCCGTCTTGCCGCCCTCGTCGTTGCCGGGCTGCCACTCCGTGACGGCCTTCGCGAGGGCGCCGCCGCCGGTGTGGACGCCGCCGCTCGGCTTGTCCTTCTTCCAGCCGCCGTCCTCGCTGCTGGAGGACGAACCGCTGTCGTGCTCCCAGTCGCCGGCCGCGAGGGCGTAGGCGGACGGAGCGGTGAGGGTCAGTACGGCCGAGACGGCGGCCGTGGCGAACAGTGTGCGGGCAGAGCGCATCTGAACACGTGTCCTTTCGTCGCGACTGCGGAGCGTGACGGAATGTCAGCCCAGAGGGACGCAGCGGCTACGTGATCCACCGTCAGCCCGGATTCCGGGGGGCGCCATCGGAGACCTCCGCATTGGAGCGACGGCATGGGCCCAATGAGTGGCCGGATCCGGATAATCACCCGTTGGACGGCACGCCGCGCCGCCCGGAGGTTTGGCGGGGACCGCGTCCCCCGTTCGCTCGACGGTGCCCCACCGCCGTACGGGGCACAGGACACGGCCCACCGGCACCGGAGCCGCGTACGGCACAACCCCCTCGACCGCGAGGAGTACCTGATCCGCACCGGCACCGCGGGCGGTCCGGGCCGACCCGCGGGGCCCACCGCCCCGTCAGTTCAGCAGCGCCCGCGCCGCCCTGGCCTGGTGGCGCACCGATTCCGCTGCGGCCGGATCGACCGCCCCGACCACCTCCGCGTACGCGTCCATCTCCGCCGCCCCGCGCCGGAACTCCCCGGACTGCACCAGCAGCCGGGCCCGCTCCAGGCGCAGGGCGGCCGGATGCGAGGGCAGCAGCAGCGACAGCTCCACCGCCCACAGCCCCACGTCCGTGCGCTCCGGGCGGGCCGCCGCCCAGGCCCGGATGTTGTTCAGGATCCGCAGCACGATCTCCAGCGGCCGGGCCGGCTCCCGCGTCGCCGCGTCGAGCCGCCCCCCGGTCGCCCCCGTCACCAGCAGCTCCGCGTCCTCCTGGGACAGCGGCCGGCCCCCGGCGAACGGATCGGCCAGCACCCCCTCGGCCGGATCGCCGAAACCGACGACGAAATGGCCCGGCAGCGCCACCCCGTACACCGGGGCCCCGGCGCGCCGCGCCACCTCGATCCACACCACCGACAGCAGGATCGGCAGCCCGCGCCGCCGCCGCAGCACCTCGTGCAGCAGCGAGGACTCCAGCCGCCGGTAGTCCGCCGCCGCGCCCTCGAAACCGTGCCGCTCGCCGAGCAGTTCGGCCAGCGCCGACGCCCAGGCGCGGCCACCGCGCAGCCCGTAGGGCAGGTGCCCGGCGAGCGTGTCCAGCTCGATCTGCGCCGCGTCCATGGCGGCGGTGTCCAGCGCGGGATCCGCCTCCGCCGCCAGCAGCAGACAGAGCAGCGCCAGATCCGGCCGCTCCGCCCGCGCCTCCTCGGCGAACCTGCGCCGCCGCGCCTCCCGGCCGTTCTCCTCCCCGGCCACGGCTACGCCGCCCGGAAGTGGTGGTACAGGTGGTGCGTCGCGAAGCCCATCCCGTCGTACAGGGAGCGGGCGCCGTCGTTGTCCGTCTCGACCTGGAGCCAGGCGGCCGAGGCGCCCTCGTCCGCCGCCTGCCGGGCGAGCGCGGTCATCACGGCGGTGGCCAGCCCCTGTCTGCGGTGCTCGGGGGCCACCTCCACGGCCATGAAACCGGCCCACCGCCCGTCCACCACACAGCGCCCGATCGCGGCGGGCGCCGCGTCGCCCGCGTCCCCGGGCACGGTCGCGAACCACACCGAGGGCCCGCTGCCCAGCACGGCGGTGACCTCGGGCCCGGGGGCGGTGGAGCGCTGGTAGCGGGAGAGCCAGGCGTCGTCCACCGCGCGGCTCAGCCGCACCCGGCCCACCTCGGCCGGCAGATCGGCGATCGGGGCGAGCGCCGCGATCCGCACCTGGGCCGAGACCTCGCGCCGCCAGCCGTGCTCCTCCAGTCCCGCGCACAGCCGCTCCTGGGTGTCCCCGGCGCCCGTCGCCGCCTGCACATAGGCCGGCAGGTTCCGCGCCGCGTACCAGTGCCGGACCCGTTCCAGGGCCTCCGGCAGCGGCAGGCCCGGATCCCCGAGCGGCAGGGCGGAGTTGGCGCGCCGGGTGAACCCGGCGGCGGCGCGCAGCCGCCACTCGCCCAGCGGCTCGCTCTCCAGCGGCTGCCAGGCGCGCGCGTACACGGCGGCCAGTTCGGCGAAGGAGGCCGCGGGGCCGCGACGGCGCGCGGGGGCGGCCGGCACCACCTTCCCCGCCACCAGAGCCGACGCGTCGATGCGGACCGACACCCCGTCCTTGGGTGTGACGGACAGCACACCGTCATTCCAGGATGTGAGAACTCCGACCGTATCGGTGAATTTCGCACCCTCGGGGCCGCCTTCGGTCAGGCGTCGGACCGATACCCGTTTACCCACGTCAGCCGGTGCAATTCGGACCTCCAGCCGTCCGCCCATGGTGAATTCCACAGCTCTGTCCGCCCCTCCTGTTCGGATCGTGCCCGGGAACGGAGATACTAGGTGCGGGCATCGACGACGCCGCGCTCCCGCGCGAGAGCCAACGCCCTACCGAGGAGGAACGACAGCGTGACCTACGTCATCGCGCAGCCTTGTGTCGACGTCAAGGACAAGGCCTGCATCGAAGAGTGCCCCGTCGACTGCATCTACGAGGGCAGCCGGTCCTTGTACATCCACCCGGACGAGTGCGTCGACTGTGGAGCCTGTGAGCCGGTCTGCCCGGTCGAGGCGATCTTCTACGAGGACGACACCCCGGAGGAGTGGAAGGACTACTACAAGGCGAACGTCGAGTTCTTCGACGACCTCGGGTCGCCGGGTGGTGCCTCCAAGCTGGGTCTGATCGAGCGCGACCACGCGTTCATCGCCGCCCTGCCGCCGCAGAACCAGTAGCAGCGTCCCGGCACGTGCGTCACCCCGGTCCCGTACGGCTCGCTCCGTACGGGACCGCGGTGTTTCCCCGCCGTCCCGGGCCACCCCGAGTGCACCCCGTACGAGAAAGCAGAGATCCGTGTCCGCAGTCTCCTCCCGTCTCCCCGTCTTCCCGTGGGACCGGCTCGCGCCCTACAAGTCGACGGCGGAGAGCCACCCGGACGGCATCGTGGACCTGTCCGTCGGCACGCCCGTCGACCCGGTGCCCGAGCTGATCCAGCGGGCGCTGGTCGCCGCGTCGGACAGCCCCGGCTATCCGACGGTGTGGGGGACGGCCGCGCTGCGGGACGCGCTCACCGGCTGGGTGGAGCGGCGCCTGGGCGCCACCGGCGTCACCCACGCGAACGTGCTGCCGGTCGTCGGCTCCAAGGAACTGGTGGCCTGGCTGCCGACCCAGCTGGGCCTGGGCCCCGGCGACCGGGTCGCCTACCCGCGCCTCGCCTACCCGACGTACGAGGTCGGCGCCCGGCTCTGCGGCGCCGAGCCCGTGGTCTACGACGACCCGACGGAGCTGGACCCGGCGGGCCTCAAGCTGCTCTGGCTCAACTCGCCGTCCAACCCGACCGGCCGGGTCCTCGCCAAGGACGAGCTGATCCGCGTCGTCGCCTGGGCGCGCGAGCACGGGGTGCTGGTCTTCAGCGACGAGTGCTACCTGGAGCTGGGCTGGGAGGCCGAGCCGGTCTCCGTGCTCCACCCGGACGTCTGCGGCGGTACGTACGAGGGAATCGTCGCCGTCCACTCGCTGTCCAAGCGGTCCAACCTGGCCGGCTACCGCGCCGCGTTCGTCGCGGGCGACGCGGCCGTGCTGGGCGAGCTGCTGCTGATCCGCAAGCACGGCGGCATGATGACGCCCGCGCCCGTCCAGGCGGCGACCGTCGCGGCGCTCGGCGACGACGCGCACGTGGCCGAGCAGCGCCGCCGCTACGCCGACCGCCGCGCGGCCCTGCGCTCCGCCCTGGAGTCCCACGGCTTCCGGATCGAGCACAGCGAGGCGAGCCTCTACCTGTGGGCCACCCGCGACGAGCCCTGCTGGGACACCGTGGCCCACCTGGCCGAGCGGGGCATCCTGGTGGCGCCCGGCGACTTCTACGGACCGGCGGGCGACCGCTTCGTGCGCGTGGCGTTCACCGCCACCGACGAGCGCGTGGCCGCCGCGGTCAAGCGGCTGGGCTGAACGCGCCGAAGGGCCCCGGGAGCGACCGCTCCCGGGGCCCTTCGCGCGGGTGCGGGTCAGCCGCCGATCGGCAGACCGCCCATGAGCTGGCCGCCGCCCGAACCGCCCTTGGCCGCGCCGCCGAGGGCGTTCGCCGCCCCGCCCTGCACGGTCTTGCCGACGCTCGCGGCAGTCGGGGCGGCCTGCTTGCCGGCCTCGCCGAGGGTCTTGCCCGCCACCGGCAGCGCCGTGTCGACGACCTTGGCGCCGGCCGGTCCGGCGACGTCGCCGGCCGCGCCGTTCACCGCCTGGCCGAGCCCGGCGCCCTCGACGCTGGTGAGGCCGCCGAGCTCCGGGGCCAGCTCCGCGGCGCTCGCGGCGCCGGCCGCACCGACCACGGGGGCCGCACCCGCCGCGAGCAGCAGCGCGGTACGGGCGATCCGGCGGGTCAGGGGGAGAGACATGATGCTCCTTCGACGGGGAGGGGAAAGTCGTGTTGTCCGTGGACCGGACGCCATGACAACCGCCCCGGGGCAGGGGGAGGTTGCGGTGCCCCCGGGTAAAGACTGAGTAACGCGTCACATAATCCACAGCGGAGGAACCCGGGCGGACCCGGCATTCCGCAGCCCCGTGCCGAACCGTCACTTCCCATGCGTCCCAAGGGAAACAGCCGCTGCGCGAGACGCCGGGCGCACGACCGCCCGGCCCCCGGCGGCGCACACGACGGATCCCCCGGGCGGGCGACAGCTCGTACGGGGGTTCGCTGGGCGGATCGGGGGTCCGCGCGCCCCGGGTGCCTGCCGGTTTCCGGCCTACCGCACGAGGCGCGTCCGCCCCGTTGTGCGCCTGATGCACGAGGCGCATCCGCACGGTCGTGTGCCTACCGCACGAGGCGCATCCGCACCGTCGTGGTGCCGGACGCCTTGCCGCCCTCCGCGCGCTCCGTCCGCCAGCCCGACTCCGACGTCCACTGCCGGCCCGCGTACGCCACCTCGTCGATGCCCAGCGCCTCGGACTGCGCCACCGCCCAGTGCGCCAGCTCCCAGCCGTGCTGCGGGGCGCCGCCCTTCGCCGGGCGGTCGGCCCGGCCCACCGGCACGGAGAGCGCCGCCGGGTCCGCCTTCGCCCCGGCTGCCCCGCCCGCCGCATCCGCCGCCTCCGGGAGGACGCCCTTGCCGAAGGAGCGGACGAGCGCGCTCCGCAGCTTCTCCGGACGGCCGGTCCCGGCCGTGCTGCGCGGCGGCTCGCAGTTCAGCGCGGCCGGCGTGCGGCCGGTCAGCGCGGCGGCCAGTAGCGCGGCGTCCGGCTCGTGCTTCGCGTACGCCTGCGGGAAACCGCTGCGCTGGACGCGCTGCGCGGCGACGGTGAGCGGCAGCCGCGAATAGCCCGGCACCTCCGCCAGATGCGCGTAGAACTTCCCGGCCGAGTACACCGGGTCCATGATCTGCGCCTCCGTGCCCCAGCCCTGCGAGGGACGCTGCTGGAAGAGGCCCAGCGAGTCCCGGTCGCCGTGCTCGATGTTGCGCAGCCCGGACTCCTGCATCGCCGTCGCCAGCGCGATCGTCACGGCCCGCTCCGGCATGCCGCGCGTGGTGCCCACCGCGGAGATCGTCGCGGCGTTCGCCGCCTGCTCGGCCGTCAGCCGGTACGTCCGCGAGCCGCCCGGGGAACCGTCGGCCGACTCCACCGCGCACTGCTCCGAGCCCCGGCCGCCGGTCAGATACTGCGCGGTCAGATAGCCGGCCACGGCGACGAGCACGGCGAAGGCCGCCGTGAGGCGCAGACGGCGGCTGCGGGCGGTGTGTCGGCGGGCGGGAGCAACGGTCCGGGGCACGGGGCCACCGTACGCGAGCCGCCTGTGGCTGTCCGGGGCCCGGTTCCCCCCGCGTACCCGGGGAAGGGGGCCCGGTCAAGGTATTAGGGTCGTGGCCATGGCCGACAGCACCCTTGACCTCACCCTGGACGGACCCGCGCTCACCGCGCGGCTCGTCGACTTCCCCTCGGTCAGCGGGGAGGAGAAGGACCTCGCCGACGCCATCGAGTCGGCGCTGCGCACCCTCGGACACCTCACCGTGGACCGGCACGGCAACAACATCGTCGCCCGGACCCACCTGGGCCGCGCCGAACGCGTCGTCCTGGCCGGCCACATCGACACCGTGCCGATCGCGGACAACGTGCCCTCCCGGCTCGACGCGGACGGGCTGCTCTGGGGCTGCGGCACCTCCGACATGAAGTCGGGCGTCGCCGTCCAGCTGAGGATCGCCGCGACCGTGCCCGAGCCCAACCGGGACCTCACCTTCGTCTTCTACGACAACGAGGAGGTCGCCGCCCACCTCAACGGCCTCGGCCACATCGCCGAGGCCCACCCCGACTGGCTGGCGGCGGACTTCGCCGTCCTCCTGGAGGGCTCCGACGCCGAGGTCGAGGGCGGCTGCCAGGGCACCCTGCGCGTCTTCCTGCGGCTGGAGGGGGAGCGGGCCCACTCCGCGCGCAGCTGGATGGGGTCCAACGCCGTCCACGCCGCCGCCCCCGTGCTCGCCCGGCTGGCCGCGTACGAACCGCGCCGGCCGGTGATCGACGGCCTCGAATACCACGAGGGCCTCAACGCCGTCCGCATCGAGGGCGGCGTCGCCACCAACGTCATCCCCGATGCCTGCACCGTCGTCGTGAACTACCGCTACGCCCCCGACCTCACCGAGGAACAGGCCCTGGCCCATGTCCACGAGGTCTTCGAGGGCTGCGGCGTCGCCGAGTTCGTCGTCGACGACCACTCGGGTGCGGCCATGCCCGGCCTTTCGCACCCGGCGGCCAAGGCGTTCATGGAGGCCGTCGGCGGCACCGCCCGGCCCAAGTTCGGCTGGACGGACGTCGCGCGCTTCGGCTCGCTGGGCGTCCCCGCGGTGAACTACGGCCCCGGCGACCCGATCCTCGCCCACAAGCGCGACGAGCACGTCCGGACCGACCGGATCGTCCACTGCGAGGAACGGCTCCGCTCCTGGCTCACCAGCTGACCCACGGCATTCCCCTGTCCGTAACCTCCGGCGATCTACGCTGGGCGTGAGACGGGGCGCCGCAGGACGCCCCCGACGTCGGCGGAGGGAGCAGGTCATGGGCAACCCCGAGGATGCGCGGATCCCCGAAGGTGCGGAGATCCCCGAGGGCGCGGTCAGGCCGGAGGAACAGCGACTCGGCCCGGTGCTGCGCCGCAGGGACCAGGTGCAGCCGGGCACCACCGATCAGCGGCTGCTGGACTCCGAGGGCGATTCGGAGTGGGTGCACACCGACCCCTGGCGGGTGATGCGCATCCAGTCGGAGTTCGTCGAGGGCTTCGGCGCGCTCGCGGAACTGCCGAGCGCCATCAGCGTCTTCGGCTCGGCGCGCACCGCCGCGGGGACCCCGGAGTACGAGGCGGGCGTGCGCATCGGCCGGGCGCTGGTCGACGCGGGCTTCGCGGTGATCACCGGCGGCGGCCCCGGTGCGATGGAGGCGGCCAACCGGGGCGCCCGGGAGGCCGGTGGCATCTCGGTGGGCCTCGGCATCGAGCTGCCCTTCGAGTCGGGGCTCAACCCGCACGTCGACATCGGGGTGAACTTCCGTTACTTCTTTGTCCGGAAAACGATGTTTGTCAAGTATGCCCAGGGCTTCGTCGTGCTTCCCGGCGGCCTCGGCACCCTCGACGAACTCTTCGAAGCGCTCACCCTGGTCCAGACCGGCAAGGTCACCCGCTTCCCCATCGTCCTGTTCGGCACGGAGTACTGGGGCGGGCTCGTCGACTGGCTCCGCACCACCGTGGTGGCCCAGGGCAAGGCGTCGGACAAGGACCTGCTGCTCTTCCACGTCACGGACGACGTGGACGAGGCCGTCAACCTGGTGACCAAGGAGGTCGGCCGGTAGCGCGGACCCGGCGACGGCGCGGAGCCACCGGCCCCGCCCCGTTCCCGCCCGCCGTCGCCGTTACGCCAGTCCGCGCCGGGCGACGGCGGGCGCCCGGTGACCGGCGATGGACGCCACCATGTCCAGCACCTCGCGGGTCTCGGCCACCTCGTGCACCCGGTAGACCCGCGCCCCCAGCCACGCGGACACCGCCGTCGTCGCCAGCGTCCCGAGCAGCCGCTCCTTGACCGGCCGGTCCAGCGTCTCGCCGACGAAGTCTTTGTTGGAGAGCGAGACCAGCACCGGCCACCCCGTCTCCGCCATCTCGCCGAGCCGCCGGGTGGCCTCCAGGGAGTGCCGGGTGTTCTTCCCGAAGTCGTGACCGGGGTCGATCATGATCCCGTCCGGCCGGACGCCCAGTGCCACGGCCCGGTCGGCGAGCCCCGTGGTGACCCGCAGGATGTCCTCCATCACGTCCGCGTACCCCGCCCGGTGCGGCCGGGTGCGCGGCTCGGCGCCGCCCGCGTGGGTGCACACCAGCCCCGCCCCGTACCGGGCCGCGACCTCCGCGAGCTTCGGGTCGACCCCGCCCCAGGCGTCGTTCAGCAGATCCGCGCCCGCCTCGCACACGGCCGCGCCGACGTCGTGGCGCCAGGTGTCGACGCTGATCACCACGTCCGGGTGGCGTCGGCGGACCTCCGCGACGAAACCGACCGTGCGGCGGGCCTCCTCCTCGGCGGTGACCTCCTCGCCGGGTCCGGCCTTCACCCCGCCGATGTCGATGATCGCGGCGCCGTCGGCCACCGCCCGCTCGACCCGCTCCAGCGCGGGCTCGTCGTCGAAGGTGGCGCCCTGGTCGTAGAAGGAGTCGGGGGTGCGGTTGACGATTGCCATGATCACCGGTTCGTGCGCGCCGAACTCGCGCCGCCCCAGCCTGAGCGCACCGCTTCGCATCCCGTGTCTCTCCTTCGAATCCGCCCGGACGATCGCCCCCAGGGCCGACTGCGACCCTAACTGTCGGTCCCACGTGGCACGATCGGACCCGGACGAATTCCGCTCCCGGGGAGATACGCGTGTTCTGGTTCTTGCTGCTCGCGATGGTGGTGGTCGTGGCCGCGGTCACGCTCGCGGTGGTCGGCGGAGGGAGGAGCGCCATTCTTCAGGACGTGGCGCCCGAACTGCTGACCGACCCCCTGCCCGAGAGCCGCCCGGTCGGCCGGGCGGACGTGGAGGCGCTCCGGCTGCCCGTCGCCCCGCGCGGCTACCGGATGGCGGACGTGGACGACGCGCTGAGCCGGCTCGGCGCCGAGCTGGCCGAGCGCGACGCCCGGATCGCCGAGCTGGAGTCGGCCCTCGCCGGCGCCCAGGCGGTCCGCTCCGGCGGGCCCGACCTCCTCAAGGAGACGGACGAACGCCCCGCGGCCCCCTGGGAGGCCCCGGAGCGACCCGCGGCGCCTCCGGCTGCGCCCGGGTCCGACGAGGAGGACGGCCGATGAGCGGCGGGCCCGAACCGGCGGCCGACGGCCGTCCGCGCTGCCCGTGGGGCCTGTCCACCGAGGACTACCTCACGTACCACGACACCGAATGGGGCCGCCCGGTCCACGGCGACGACGCCCTGTTCGAACGGCTCTGCCTGGAGGCATTCCAGTCCGGCCTGTCCTGGCTGACGATCCTGCGCCGCCGCGAGGGCTTCCGCTCCGCCTTCGCCGGGTTCAGCATCCCGAAGGTCGCCGAGTTCACCGACACCGACCGGGAGCGGCTCCTGGCCGACGAGGGCATCATCCGCAACCGCGCCAAGATCGACGCCACCCTCGCCAACGCCCGGGAGCTGGCCGGCTGGGCCGAGGGCGAGCTGGACGAGCTGATCTGGTCGTACGCCCCCGACGCGGCGGCCCGCCCCGCCCCGCGCACCCTCGGCGACGTGCCGGCCGTCACCCCGGAGTCCACGGCCCTGGCGAAGGACCTCAAGAAGCGCGGACTGCGCTTCATCGGCCCGACCACGGCCTACGCCCTGATGCAGGCCTGCGGCTTGGTCGACGACCACCTCGCGGAGTGCGTGGCCCGGGGCGGGGGCGGGCCGGCGGTCTAGCGGCCGACGTACTTCGGGTTCCGGTCCTTGTCGAGGAATGCCTGGACCGCGATCGCGTGGTCCTCCGAGACGCCCGCCGCGGTCTGGAGTTCGTCCTCCTTCTCCAGGGCCTCGTCCAGGCTGTGGGAGGCGCCGTAGGCCAGGGACTCCTTGAGCGCGGCGTAGGCCACGGTGGGGCCGGCGGCCAGGGTGCGGGCCACGGCGGTCGCCTCGGCGAGGAGGTCGGCGGCGGGGACCAGGCGGTTGACGATGCCCAGGTCGTAGGCGTCCTGGGCGGAGATCGAGCGCGGGAAGAGCAGCAGATCGGCGGCGCGGCTGTGGCCTGTCAGCCGGGGCAGCGTCCAGGAGACGCCTGAGTCCGCCGTGAGGGCGACCCCGGCGAACGAGGTGTTGAACGAGGCGGTGTCGGCGGCGATCCGGTAGTCGCAGGCGAGCGCGAAGCCGAGGCCCGCGCCGGCCGCCGCCCCGTTGATCCCGGCCACGACGGGCTTCCGCATGCCGGTCAGCGCCCGCACGATGGGGTTGTAGTGCTCCCGCACCGTGCTGAGCGCGTTGCCGCCCTCCGTCTCCCGGGCCTCGGCCAGCTTGCCCAGGTGCTCCTTGAGGTCCTGGCCGACGCAGAAGGCGCGCCCGCCGGCCGCGGTGAGCAGGACCGCCCGCACGGCGGTGTCGGCCTCCGCCGTCCGCAGCGCGTCACGCAGGGCCACCTTGGCCGCCGTGTTCATGGCGTTCATCGCGTCGGGGCGGTTGATCGTGACCGTCGCCAGCCCGTCGCTGACCTCGTAGAGCACGGCGTCCTCGTGATCGGCCATCTGCGGCCCCCTTCGCGTCTCGTTCACCAAGCGTGTCCAGGCAAGCATGGCCGACTTCGGCGGAGGCCGACATGTGAGCTGCGTCTAACATTTCCGCTCCGATGGTGGGCGGAAGGTGGGGGGAAGAGGGCGGAGTATCGCAGCCGGATCGCCGAATTGGGTGGTTTTGACTGAGCGCGTTGCGCAAGCGATGCAGAGCGATGTTGGTCATTGGGGCCGGTGATGCGGGATAATGGCCTGGAAGCAATGTGTTCGATGCCGGTGAGGCAGCGCCTGTCATGGGGCCGCCGGTTGCGATTGAGCTGGTTTCAGGAAGGGGAACGAGCATGGCGGCCATGAAGCCGCGGACGGGCGACGGCCCGCTCGAGGTGACAAAGGAGGGGCGGGGCATCGTCATGCGCGTTCCGCTCGAAGGCGGCGGTCGGCTTGTTGTGGAGCTGACGCCGGACGAGGCCGATGCACTCGGCGATGCCCTCAAGAAGGTCGTCGGCTAGTACCGCGTCCACACTTCACCACTGCCCGGCACGGCATCCGTGCCGGGCAGCGGTGCGTCCGGGGGCGGGAGCGGCCGGCCGGGGCCGGTGGCGATCAGCCGCGCCGGACCGCGCAGAGCAGACCGTCGCCGACCGGCAGCAGCGTCGCCATCAGCTCCTGGCTCTCGCGGACCGTGCGCAGCAGCTCGCGCAGGCGCAGCACCTCGGCCGGCTGGGCGGCGGAATCGACCGTTCGGCCGTCCGCGAAGACGCCTTCGAAGCAGACCAGACCGCCGGGCCGCAGCAGGCGCAACGATTCAGCGAGGCAGTCCAGGCTCTCCAGCCGGTCGCCGTCGCAGAACACGAGGTCGTAACCGCCGTCCGCCAGCCGGGGCAGGACGTCCAGGGCGCGGCCGGGGATGAAACGGGCCCGGTTGGCCGCGAAGCCCGCCGCCCGGAACGCCTCCCGGGCGAACTGCTGGCGCTCCGGTTCGGGATCCACCGTCGTCAGCACCCCGTCCGGCCGCATCCCGTGCAGCAGATAGATGCCGGACACCCCCGTCCCGGTGCCGATCTCGGCCACCGCCTTGGCGTCCGTCGAGGCAGCGAGAAGGCGCAACGCCGCGCCGGTGCCCGGTGACACCGAGCGGAGCCCTGCCTCCCGTGCCCGGTCCCGGGCCCAGCGCAGTGCCTCGTCCTCGGCGACAAAGGCGTCGGCGAACGCCCAGCTCGTCTGCCGGTTGGCGGTAATGACCCTCTCCTGTCCCCATAGTTGGCGCAACGGTGACTGTATCCGCTGCTCCCGGGAACCCGCAGATGGGACCGGGCGTTAGAGAGGGAGCGGGGGAAAGCGTGTGGACCGGGCCCGCGGATCGGGCCCGGGAGCGGCGACGAGGTCCCGGGGAGATTCCCGGCCCCAGCAGGAAAAAAGGCTTATCCGGAGCTAACGGGCGAGGTGGCTATGGTAGGGGCTCCACTGGACACCACCAGAGCCGATAGGGGAGGTGCGGCTGCGCCTGTGGATCGGGGAGGAGTGCTGCGGCGCTTTCTCAGGTCGGCCGGCGAGCCGAAATCCGTGACCAACATTGCTGACCGTTCTTCCAACGACTCCGCGACGACCGCGACCTTCGCCTCGGATGCGGAATCCCAGGCGTGGACGCCGCCCACATGGGAAGAGATCGTCAGCACGCACAGCGGCCGGGTCTACCGCCTCGCCTACCGTCTGACGGGCAACCAGCACGACGCCGAGGACCTCACCCAGGAGGTCTTCGTCCGGGTGTTCCGCTCGCTGTCGACGTACACCCCCGGGACCTTCGAGGGCTGGCTGCACCGCATCACGACCAACCTCTTCCTGGACATGGTGCGCCGCAAGCAGCGCATCCGCTTCGACTCCTTGGGCGACGACGCCGCCGAGCGGCTGCCGAGCCGCGAGCCCTCCCCGCAGCAGGTCTTCAACGACACCCACTTCGACGCCGACGTCCAGCAGGCGCTGGACACCCTCGCGCCCGAGTTCCGCGCCGCCGTCGTGCTCTGCGACATCGAGGGACTCTCGTACGAGGAGATCGCCGCGACCCTCGGCGTGAAGCTCGGCACCGTGCGCAGCCGGATCCACCGCGGGCGCTCGCACCTGCGCAAGGCGCTGCGCCACCGCTCGCCCGAGGCCCGTGCCGAGCAGCGCTCGCTGGCCGGAGCCGTGGTGACGGGGGAGGTCGGATCGGCGTGAGTGGCACAGGTCCGACCCCTGCGGAACACCACCTGGGGGACCGCCTCGCCGCGCTGGTCGACGGGGAGCTGAAGCACGACGCCCGCGAGCGGGTGCTCGCCCATCTCGCGACCTGCGGCAAGTGCAAGGCCGAGGCGGACGCCCAGCGACGCCTGAAGAGTGTCTTCGCACAGTCCGCCCCGCCCTCCCCCTCGGAGGGCTTCCTCGCCCGCCTCCAGGGCCTTCCCGGCGGACCGGGGAGTGACCCCGACGGCCCGGGAAGACCCCTGGGAGGCCCCGGGCGCTTCGGCGCGGGCGTCTTCCCCGTCGCCAGGCCCTCCGCCGGGCGGGGCGAGTCCTCCGGCCCCGCTGACGGTTTCGGCTACCTCCCGACCCTGCACGGCTCGACCGCGGTGCTGCCCGCCGCCGAGGCCGGGGCGGGCTTCCGCATCCACGAGGTCGGCCGCGAGGCCGACCGCTCGCCGTGGCGGGGACGCCGGTTCGCCTTCGCGGCGGCCAGCGCCGTGTCCCTGGCCGCCATCGCGCTCGGCGGAGCGCTGCCGACCGGCTCGTCCGGTTCGGACACCACCGCGCGCGGCGGCGCGGCGGGCCGCAGCGTGGCCCCGCTCAACGCGGACGCCCGCGCCCAGAGCGGCACCGTCAGCCGCCGAGGCGGCGGCCACAGCCTGGGCACCGGCGACCGCCGCGCCGCCCTCGCGATGAACGCCGCCCCGCTGGCCTTCTCCGCGGCGCCCTCCCCGGCCGGTGCCGCGTTCGGTCGCGGACCCTTCGCGCTGCCCGTGCAGACGACCGTGTCCGCGCCCTCGCCGATACGCCCCGACGGGACGAACCCCTTGTTCGCCGCTGCCCTGGGCCGTGGGCTGCCGGCCTCGCCCTCGTCCGAACCGTCGCGTACGCCCACGTCCGCCGCCGGGCTCCCGGCCTCCACCGACCACGGACTCCCGCTCGCGCCCCGTCGCTGACACCGGTTCCGCCGTACGGGGCCGCGCAGGCCACCCGTAAACCTGGTTGAATTCCGGCAGGATTTCCGGAGGGGCGCTCCGCAGGGGGCGTGCAGAGGCCGGTTCGCGGCAGTTGCGGGGAGAGCATGGACGACGGGAAGACCACCGAGCCCAGGGCGAAGTGGTGGAGCCGGCCCTCGGCGGGGCACGGCACGCGCACGGCGCCTCAGGACCCGTCGTCCGTCGAGGACGCGGTGCCCCCGGTGGACACCCCCGTGGAGCCCGGCGCCCCGCGCGACGCGGTGCCCGCCGCGCCCGAGGCCGCTGTGGCACCGGCCCCCGGGGCGGACCTCCGGAAGGCATCCCCCGGCGACGCCCAGGCCCCCGACGCCCCCGCCGCTCCGCAGTCCGCCGCGCCGCCCGTCGAGCTCCCGGCGCAGGCTCCCGCGCCCGCACCGGCCCCCGTGCCGCAGGCCCCGCAGCCACTGCACGAGCCGGACCAGTACAGCACCCCGCCCTACGGCGGCCCCGGCCCCTGGGCCCCCGCGCCCCCGGTGCAGCGGCCCACCCCGGCGCACGGCACACCGGTGCCCCCGCCCTACGCGGGGACCAACGGCGCGGGGATGGCGATGCCGCCCGGCGCCACACCCCCGTACGGCACCACGCCCCCGCCGCACCCCCAGCCCGGCCCCGTATCGCCGCACCCGCAGGCCGGCGGGCAGGGACCGTCGCCGCAGTGGGGCCAGTACGACCCCTGGGGCGCGCCCAGGCAGCCGCTGCTCGCGCCGCCGGGCCCGCCGCCCGGCGGCGACCGCGCCCCCCGGCGGCGCGGGCGCGGCACGGTGCTCGTCGGCGCCCTGCTCCTGGCCCTGGTGGCGGGCGGCATAGGCGGCGGCATAGGCGCCTACATCGAGCGCAACGGCGGCTTCACCCGGATCGAACTGCCCCAGGACGACGCCGACGCGGGCGGCCGTGCCCCCGACAGCGTCGCCGGTATCGCGGCCAGCGCCCTGCCCAGCGTCGTCACCCTGCACGTCAGCGGCAGCGGCGAATCGGGCACGGGCACCGGCTTCGTCCTCGACGACCGGGGCCACATCCTCACCAACAACCACGTGGTCGCCCCCGCCGGTTCGTCCGGCCGGATCACCGTGACGTTCAGCGGCGGCGAGACCGCCGAGGCCGAGATCGTCGGCAAGGACAGCGGCTACGACCTGGCCGTCGTCAAGGTCGACGGCGTCTCCGGGCTGAAGCCGCTGCCCCTGGGCAACTCCGACAACGTCCGGGTCGGTGACCCGGTGGTGGCGATCGGCGCCCCGTTCGACCTGTCCAACACCGTCACCTCCGGCATCATCAGCGCCAAGGACCGGCCGATCACCGCCGGCGGCGAGAAGGGCGACGGCAGCGACATCAGCTACGTCGACGCGCTCCAGACCGACGCCCCGATCAACCCGGGCAACTCCGGCGGCCCGCTGGTGGACACCCACGCCCACGTCATCGGCATCAACAGCGCCATCCGCGCCGCCGACAGCGGCTCCGCGACCGAGGGCGGCCAGGCCGGTTCCATCGGCCTCGGCTTCGCCATCCCGATCAACCAGGGCAAGCGGGTCGCCGAGGAACTCATCAACACCGGACGGGCCACCCACCCGGTCATCGGTGTGACGCTCGACATGAAGTACACCGGCGACGGCGCCAAGGTCGGGCCCAAGGGCGCGGACGGCAAGTCGTCCGTGACCGAGGGCGGACCCGGGGCCGAGGCCGGCATCCGGCCGGGCGACGTCATCACCGCCGTGGACGGAAAGCGCGTGCACAGCGGGGAGGAGCTGATCGTGAAGATCCGCTCCCACCGTCCGGGTGACCGGCTGAAGCTCACGCTGACGCGCGGAGGCAAAGACCTGTCCATGACGGTGACACTCGGCTCGGCCACCGGCGCGTGACGGCCACGTGGAGCTACCGCGCGGACAGTTTCGCCGGGTACCGTGTGGCGTGTCCGGACCTCATCCGACCTGGTCGCGGAGAACACGAGGAGCCGCAAGGTGTTCAATGACATAGGCCCACTTGAGCTGGTCACGCTCGCCGTCATCGGCGTGCTCGTCTTCGGCCCGGACAAGCTCCCCAAGGTCATCCAGGACGCCTCGCGCTTCATCCGCAAGATCCGTGAGTTCTCGGAGAGCGCCAAGGAGGACATCCGCTCGGAGCTCGGCCCGGAGTTCAAGGACTTCGAGTTCGAGGACCTCAACCCCAAGACGTTCGTCCGCAAGCAGCTCATGGACGGCGACGACGACCTGGGGCTCAAGGAGATCCGCGAGAGCTTCGACCTCCGCAAGGAGATCACCGAGGTCGCCGACGCGGTGAACGGCCGCGAGACGGCGTCCGTCGAGGCGAAGAGCGGCGTGTCGGGCGCGAGCGCGGCCCCGGTCACGGCGGCCAACGGCTCCCCGGGCGCCCCCGACCTGCTGAAGAAGCGCGAACAGCCGGCCAAGGACGACCGCCCGCCGTTCGACGCCGACGCCACCTGACCCCGGTCAATCCCGGCTCGTTCGGACGCTGTCGCTATTCTCCATCTGTCCGGTGGTGTGGACGCCCGCGGGGGGCGGGCCGCTCCGGACCTGACGATCGAGGAGGCGGCCGGGCAGATGGAGACGACGAGTCGGGTGGGCGCGGAGGACGCGCCGGACACAGCCACGGCGGAAGGGGTGCCGGAGGCCCGGCTCGCGGTCGACGGCTATCTGCGGGCACCGTTCCCCTGGTACGGACTGGACGAGGCCTTCACCGGCCCCCGCTGGCTGATGCAGGTCGGCACCGCCGCGGACGGCACGGTGCAGCACGGCTCCACCGGCCACGGCGAGGAGCCCTCCGTGCGCGGCGAGGCCGGCGCGGACCGGCAGCGTTTCGCGGCGGTCGTGACCGTCGCCAGCAGCCCCGTGCGGCGCAGCGGCGACGGCACCGGGGTCCTGGAGGCGACCACGGTCTCCTCCGCCGCCTGGCTGGCCGGCTCCGGACTGCTGGCCTACACCTGGCCCCCGCAGCTGGACCACAGCCTGCGCGACGACTGGCTGGCGCAGCAGACCGAGACGGCGTTCGAGCTCGCCGACGATCTGGAGGGCCCCGCCTGGTCGGTGCTGTCCCTGCCGGTCGACGGGGTGCCGGTGCCCTTCCACTACCGCGAGTCCGAGTTCGGCTGGGTGCTCGCCGGATCCGCGCAGGGCGTGCACATCGGCGCCTACGGGCGCGGCATGAGCGCCTACGGGCTCGGGTTCTCGGCGATCGAGGACATCACCTCGTACGCGTAGGACCGCCGCGTCGCACGGAAGAGGCCGGAAGCCCTCGGGCTTCCGGCCTCTGGCGCGTCGGGGCGCGGCTCAGAACTTGTTGCGCGGGGTGATGCCCAGCGACATGCCGGACAGGCCGCGCTGACGGCCGCCCAGCCTCTGCGCGATGGTGCGCAGGGCCTTGCCGGCCGGGGAGTCGGGGTCGGACAGCACGACGGGCTTGCCCTCGTCGCCGCCCTCGCGCAGCCGCACGTCGATCGGGATCGCGCCGAGCACCGGCACCTCGGCGCCGACCGTGCGGGTCAGCCCCTCGGCCACCTTGGCACCGCCGCCGGAGCCGAAGACGTCGACCATCTCGTCGCAGTGCGGGCACGGCATGCCCGACATGTTCTCGACGACACCGACGATCTTCTGATGGGTCTGCACGGCGATCGAACCGGCCCGCTCGGCCACCTCGGCCGCGGCCTGCTGCGGGGTCGTGACGACCAGGATCTCCGCGTTCGGCACCAGCTGGGCGACGGAGATCGCGATGTCGCCGGTGCCCGGCGGCAGGTCCAGCAGCAGCACGTCCAGGTCGCCCCAGTACACATCGGCCAGGAACTGCTGGAGCGCGCGGTGCAGCATCGGGCCGCGCCAGACGACCGGGGCGTTGCCCGGGGTGAACATGCCGATGGAGATGACCTTCACCCCGTGCGAGGACGGCGGCATGATCATGTTCTCGACCTGGGTGGGCTTCCCGTCCACGCCGAGCATCCGGGGCACGCTGTGCCCGTAGATGTCCGCGTCCACGACGCCGACCTTGAGGCCGTCGGCGGCCATCGCGGCCGCCAGGTTCACCGTCACCGAGGACTTGCCGACGCCGCCCTTGCCGGAGGCGACCGCGTACACCCGGGTCAGCGAACCGGGCTTGGCGAACGGCACCTCGCGCTCGGCGGTGCCGCCGCGCAGCGAGGCCGCCAGCTCCTTGCGCTGGTCGTCGCTCATCACGTCGAGCGTGACCTCGACCCGCGAGACGCCCTCGACGCGGGCCACCGCGTCCCTCACGTTCGCCGTGATCGTCTCGCGCATCGGACAGCCGGAGACGGTCAGATACACCGTGACAGCGACCACACCGTCAGGATCGATCTCGACCGATTTCACCATGCCCAGCTCGGTGATCGGGCGGTGGATCTCCGGGTCGTTCACTGTCGCCAGTGCCTCAAGCACCGCGTCTTCCGTAGCCATACGGACGATGGTACGGCGCCCCGCACGATGGGCGAGTAGCCCGGTCAGCGGTCTTCGTCACTCTCGGCGGCGACCAGGGCGCGCCGGTCCTCCAGCTCCCTCATCAGGTCCTCCAGCTCGGACCGGATCCAGTCGCGGGTGGCCACCTCGCCCAGGCCCATCCGCAGCGCGGCGATCTCCCTGGTCAGGTACTCGGTGTCGGCGATGGAGCGCTCGTTCTGCTTGCGGTCCTGCTCGTGGGTGACCCGGTCGCGGTCGTCCTGCCGGTTCTGCGCCAGCAGGATCAGCGGGGCCGCGTACGACGCCTGGAGCGAGAGCATCAGCGTCAGGAAGATGAACGGGTACTCGTCGAAGCGCAGACGGTCGGGCGCGAAGACGTTCCACACCACCCAGACGATGATGATCAGCGTCATCCAGACGATGAACCGTCCGGTGCCCAGGAAGCGCGCGATGCGCTCCGAGAACCGGCCGAACGCCTCGGGGTCGTACTCCGGCAGCAGCCGACGGCGCGGCGCCTTCGGCAGGTCCAGCCGGGCCCTCGGGCCCCGGCTCAGCGCCGTCGAGCCGTTCGACGCCCTCGCCCGGTCCTCACCGGCCATGGAGCACCCCCTCGCGGCCGTGGAAGTCCGTCTCCCGCCAGTCGTCGGGCAGCAGGTGGTCCAGGACGTCGTCGACGGTCACGGCACCGAGCAGCGAACCGCTCTCGTCCACCACGGGCACCGAGACCAGGTTGTACGCGGCCAGATAGCTGGTCACCACCGACAGCGGGGTCTCGGGGGACAGCGCCACCAGATCGCTGTCCACGAGCGAACTGACCAGCGTGAACGGAGGGTCGCGCAGCAGCCGCTGGAAGTGCACCGTGCCCAGGTACTTGCCGGTGGGCGTCTCGTCGGGCGACCGGCAGACGTAGACCTGCGCGGCCAGCGAGGGGGACAGGTCGGACTGGCGGACCCGGGCCAGCGCGTCGGCCACCGTCGCGTCCGGGCGCAGGATGATCGGCTCGGTCGTCATCAGACCGCCCGCCGTCCGCTCCTCGTACGACATCAGGCGCCGCACATCGGCCGCCTCGTCCGGGCGCATCAGCGTGAGCAGCCGCTCCTTGTCCGCCTCGGGCAGCCCGGAGAGCAGATCGGCCGCGTCGTCGGGGTCCATGGCCTCCAGGACGTCGGCAGCGCGTTCCTCCTTCAGCTTGCCGATGATCTCCACCTGGTCGTCCTCGGGCAGCTCCTCCAGGACGTCGGCGAGGCGGTCGTCGTCCAGGGCGGCGGCGACCTCCGCCCGGCGCTTGGGGGTGAGGTGGTGCAGGGCGTTGGCCACGTCGGTGGGGCGCAGCTTCTCGAACGTCGCGACCAGCGACTCCGCGCCCTGCCCGTGCTCCTCCAGGGAGAAGCCGCGCACGGCCGACCACTCGACGGTCAACGTCTCGCCCTTGCGGCGCAGCGCCCCGCCCCGGCCCTTGCGGACGAAGTACTTGTCGATCTCCCAGTCGCGGCGGGCCGGCAGCTGCTGGATGGCCACGTCCAGGATGGTGACCTCCTCGCCGGTCTCCACCAGGCTGACCCGCCGGTCCAGGAACTCGCCGAGCACCAGGCGTTCGGTGGGCCGCTGTTCGAAGCGGCGCATGTTGACCACACCGGTGGTGATGACCTGCCCCGACTCGACGCCGGTCACCCGGGTCATCGGCAGGAAGATCCGCCGCCGGCTCACCACCTCGACCACCATGCCCAGCAGCCTCGGCGGCCGGCCGCCGACGCGGAGCATCGCCACCAGATCGCGGACGCGCCCCACCTGGTCGCCGTTGGGGTCGAAGACCGGAACGCCGGAGAGATGGGAGACGAAGACCCGGGGCGTGCCTGGTGCCATGGGTGCGCCTCCTCGGTCACCGCCGGGCCGCGACCGGCGGCTTGGGGCCGCGGTCCGGCCGTTCCTGCACGTGTACGACGTGATCAGGCTAGCCCGTACCGTCGCGGCCCGCCCCGGCGAGCGGTCCGTACGGCTCTGCGCGGGCCCCGCCGGCGGCACGGGTACGCTGCCGTCTGCCACCCCCGCCACGCAGCTGAGAGGCAGTGCGCCCGTGACCTCTTCCGTCCGGCCCGTCCGGGCCCGCCGCCGGACCGCCGTCCTCGCCGTGCTGCTCTGCGCGGGGCTGGGGCCGGCCCTGACCGCCTGTGCGGGCGAGGACCCGGACAAGGGGACCAACGGCGTCGCCAAGCTGACCGGGCCGCAGATCGAGGAGAAGGCGCGCACCGCAGCGGACGCCGCGGACGCCGTGCGGCTGGCCGGGACGCTGGTCAGCAAGGGCGGGACGTACCGCATCGACATGAAGCTCAAGGACAAGGGCGGCGCGGGCTCCGTCACCTCCAAGAAGAGCACCTTCGAGCTGCTGCGGATCGGTGACCAGCTCTATCTGAAGGCCGGAGCGGGCTTCTGGAACCACGAGGACGACGGGAAGACGAGCCACGCGGGGGGCGCCGCCGCCGACAAGCTGCGGGGCAAGTACGTCAAGGTCCCCGAGGACGATCCCACCTACGAGCAGCTGCGCGGTTTCACCGACAAGAAGGTGCTGCTCGACGGGATGCTCACGCTGCACGGCACGGTCGGCAAGGGGGACCGGGGCACGGTCGGCTCGGTGCGGACCATCCGGATCCTGGGCGGCAAGGGCGAGGGCGGGGCGCTGGACGTCTCGCTGGAGGGCACGCCGTACCCGCTGAGCTTCGCCCGGGGCGGCGGCGGGGGCGTGGTCACCCTGGCCGACTGGGGCAAGGACTTCCCGCTCGCGCCCCCGGCCGAGGACGACACCGTCGACTACGGCAGGCAGCTGCCCAAGACGTCCTCGTAGCCCCGGATCAGGGGCGGCGCAGCGACCGCTTCAGCAGACGCGGCAGACCGGCCGGGACCGGCAGCCGGGTGGTCGCCGTCGTCGGCAGCGGGGCCGCCGCCCCGGAGCCGGCGGGCGGCTCCGTGCGCGCGTCCAGCGGGGTGAGCCGGAGGATCCGGCACTCGCGCGCCCAGCGCTCCGGCATCCGCTCCGCGTCGGGCGCGTTGAGCCGCTTGCCCTTCAGCTCGTCGACGGCGGCCCGCCACTCCTCGGAGTCCGGCACGAGCTGGGTCACCGAGGCGGACCAGGCGACCAGGCGGCCGCCCTTGTCCTTGGAGCGGACGGTCACCTCGGCGGTGGCGCCGTCGGTGAGCCCGGCCGGGAAGGGCTGCTCGCCGGGGCCGTCGCCGACCAGATGCGCGGCTCCCTCGTGCCACACGTGCCACAGGGCCCGCGCGGGGCCGGTGCCGCGCACCCAGATGAGGCCCGACTTCTTGGTGGCCTCCTCGACGAGGGCCGGTCCCAGCAGCGCGTCAGCAGCAGTCATGGGGCAGAGCTTACGGCCGGTACGGGGCCCCGGGGCAACGGTGCGTCAGAGCCAGCCGTTGCGCTTGAGCATGCGGTGGATGGAGAAACAGACCACCCCGATGAAGCCCATGACCATCGGGTAGCCGTACTTCCAGCCCAGCTCGGGCATGTGCTTGAAGTTCATCCCGTAGACGCCGCAGATCATCGTCGGCACGGCGACGATCGCCGCCCAGGAGGTGATCTTGCGCATGTCCTCGTTCTGCGCGACCGTCGCCTGCGCCAGATTGGCCTGGAGGATCGAGTTCAGCAGTTCGTCGAAGCCGATGACCTCCTCCTGCACCCGGACCAGGTGGTCGGCGACGTCCCGGAAGTACTTCTGGATGTCCGGGTCGATGAGCCGCATCGGCCGCTCGCTGAGGAGCTGCATGGGGCGCAGCAGCGGCGAGACGGCCCGCTTGAACTCCAGCACCTCGCGCTTGAGCTGGTAGATCCGTCCCGCGTCGGAGCCGCGCGGGCTGCCCTTGTCCGGGGTGGAGAAGACCTCGATCTCCACCTCGTCGATGTCGTCCTGGACGGCGGAGGCCACCGCGATGTAACCGTCGACGACGTGGTCGGCGATGGAGTGCAGCACCGCGGAGGGGCCCTTGGCGAGCAGCTCGGGGTCGTCCTGGAGCCGGTGGCGCAGCGCGCGCAGCGAACCGTGGCCGCCGTGCCGGACGGTGATGACGAAGTCCCGGCCGGTGAAGCACATCACCTCGCCGGTCTCCACGACCTCGCTGGTGGCGGTGAGTTCGGTGTGCTCGACGTAGTGGATCGTCTTGAAGACGGTGAACAGCGTGTCGTCGTAGCGCTCCAGCTTCGGCCGCTGGTGGGCGTGGACGGCGTCCTCGACGGCGAGCGGGTGCAGCCCGAACTCCCGGGCGATGCCCGCGAATTCCTCCTCGGTCGGCTCGTGCAGGCCGATCCAGGCGAAGCCGCCCTTCTCCCGGACGCGGAGCATCGCCTCGTGCGGGGTGCGGCAGGTGCCGTCCCCGTCGGTGAGGCGGCGGCCGTCGCGGTAGACCGCGCAGTCGACGACGGCGCTGGAGGCGGACGGGTCGCGGGTGGTGTCGTAGGCGTTGTGCAGGGTGGCGGGCTTGCGCAGGGACGGGCGCACCACGGCGCGAAGGTCACGGATCATCGACATGGCTGACTCCTTCACGGAGGGCCGTCGGGCAGGCCTGGCACAGCCCGGAATGGGGACGTGGGCTCACGTCCGCAAAGCGGGCGGCACCGTGCGGGCACGACGACGGCGTTCGCTACAGACAGGCAGAAAGGGAGTGCTCTTCCGTCGCGCGACAAGCCGGTGGTCCGGACCGGGTGGGCGTCAGATCACAGAAGAAAAGTGCCGAGCGGAAGAGCGGCTGGTACTGCACGGTCGACTTGGATCCACCGCAGCCCCACCTCCTCCGGTCGGTCCCCCGTGGGGGATGACGTTGGGCCGGGACTGAGAGCGACGCTTCTGCGTGCTGTCCCGACCGGACCCCAGGCTAGCAGCCGCTCCAGGGTCAATCCCTTACTTTGCCCGTTCCATACGCGACCTATGCTCGCCGCATGGCAGAAATTCTTGCGCTGGTCGAGGCACGTCTGCGGACGGCCCTGGGTGAACCGGACGCACGTGCGGCAGTGACGTTTCTCGGGACGGACCGGATCGAGGTTCTCCGCTTCATCGACGGGGACGTGGTGAGGTACGCCACCCTCGGCATGTCCGCCCAGCCGATGGCCGATCCGACGGCCGTCGTCGCCGATCCGGTCAAGGGCCCGCGCGCGGAACTGGTCCTCTCGGTCCGGTTCGGCCTCGCCGACACCGACCAGGTGCTGCGCAAGCTCGCCGTGCTGGCCGCCTCGCCCCAGGTGGAGGGCGTGGTCGTGGCCCCCGGCGCCTCCCTGGACGTGGGCGAACCGCTGTGGCCCGGGGCGCCGTTCACCTCCGTGCTCGTCGCGGAGCCGGGCGGTCTGGTGGAGGACCTGGAGCCGGGCGGCGGGAGGGATCCGGTGCACTTCCTGCCGCTGCTGCCGATGACGCCCAACGAGGCCGCCTGGAAGCGGGTGCACGGGGCCCAGGCACTCCAGGAGCGCTGGCTCTCGCACGGCACGGACCTGCGCGACCCGCTGCGGGGTTCGGTGGCCCTGGACTGAGGGGCCGAGGAGATACGGCGACGGGGCGGTCCTCCGGCGGCACGCCGACGCCCCGCGCCCGTACGCCGACGCCCCGCGCCCGTACGCGAAAGCCCCGCCGCGCGGCCAGGAGGGGGAGCCGCGGGCGGGGCGGTGCGGGGGTGACGGGCCGTCCGGGCCGCGTCAGTCGGCGAAGACCGTGACGCCGTCCTCGGTGGCGTGCCGCGGCTCCAGCTCCTGCGCCTCGTGGGTCAGGGCCGACCGGCGGACCCAGACGACGGCCGCGCCGACCAGCGCCGCGACGGCGGCGACCACGAACGGGATGTGGATGTCGCTCCACTCCTCGATCTTCGGGGCGAGGTAGGGCGCGGCGGCGGCGGCGAACCAGCGGACGAAGTTGTAGCCCGCGCTGGCCACCGGGCGCGGGGCGTCGGAGACCCCGAGCGCCAGCTCCGTGTAGACGGTGTTGTTCATGCCGATGAAGGCGCCGGAGACGATGGTGCAGACGATCGCCGCGGTGTGGCTGCCGTATCCGAGGACCACCAGGTCCGCGGCGAGCAGCACCAGCGAGGCGCCGAGCACCTTGAGCGAGCCGAACCGCTCCTGGAGCCGGGGCGCGACGAGCACCGAGAAGACCGCGAGCAGCAGGCCCCAGGCGAAGAAGACGGCACCGGACTTGTACGGCGTCATGTTCAGCACGAACGGGGTGAACGCCAGGATCGTGAAGAACGCGTAGTTGTAGAAGAACGCGGAGCTCGCGACGGAGGCCAGTCCGCCGTGGCCGAGCGCCTTGAGCGGGTCGAGCAGGGACGTCTTGCGGGCGGGCCTGGGCTGCTCCTTCAGGAACGCCGTGATGCAGACGAAGCCGATCGCCATCAGCGCGGCCGTGCCGAAGAACGGGTAGCGCCAGCTGGCGTCGCCGAGCAGGGCGCCGAGCAGCGGCCCGCAGGCCATGCCGAGGCCGAGCGCCGACTCGTACAGCAGGATCGCCGCCGAGCTGCCGCCGGCCGCCGCGCCCACGATCACGGCGAGGGCCGTCGAGACGAACAGCGCGTTGCCCAGCCCCCAGCCCGCCCGGAAGCCGACGAGTTCGCCGACGGAGGAGGAGGTGCCGGAGAGCGCGGCGAAGACCACGACCAGGGCGAGACCGGCCAGCAGCGTCTTGCGGCCGCCGATGCGGCTGGAGACGAAACCGGTGACCAGCATCGCGAAGGCGGTGATCAGGAAGTACGAGGTGAAGAGCAGGGACACCTGGCTCGGCGTCGCCTCCAGGCCCTTCGCGATGGACGGCAGGATCGGGTCCACCAGACCGATGCCCATGAAGGCGACGACGGATGCGCCCGCCGTGGCCCAGACGGCCTTCGGCTGGCGCAGGATGCTGACCGTTCCCTGGTCGAACGGATCCTCTCCCCGCATGGGCTTCTCGCTCTCCACTAGATCGATGCGTTATGCACAGAATAAGTTAGAGCGCCTAATGAATGCAAGCTACATCTAAATCCGCAGGTGGGAGCCACGCTGCGGAAGGGTGATCGTCCTTGACGCGGCGACGGCCGGGGAGGACCGTTGGACGCTATGAGGGGCGAACCCAGTTGCCCGAAGTGCGGAGGCCGGGTCAGGGCGCCCGGTCTCTTTGCCGACACCTGGCAGTGCGACGAGCACGGCAGCGTGCACCCGTTGCAGCCGGTGATCCCGCCCAGCGTCGAAGGGCTCGGCGTCGTCGTGCACCGCGCCCGCGTTCCGGTGTGGATGCCCTGGCCGCTGCCCGTGGGCTGGCTCTTCACCGGAGTCGCCTGCGCCGGGGACGACCGCAGCGGCGGCCGGGCCACCGCCGTCGCCTGCTCCGGACCCGCACCGTTCGGCGGCGTCGGGGAGCTGCTGCTCGTCGCCGAGGAGCTGGGCGTCGGACTCGGGGCGCGGTACGCGGGGATCGAGGGCCCTGATCCGGGCCCGGGTCTGGCCGTCGACGGCCCGCCGGACGTGAAGCTGCTCGCCGCCGGCCGGCCCACCCCGCTCTGGCACGTCAAGGACGCCCCCGCCGACCGGGCCGTCTTCGCCGGCGAGGCGCGCGGACTCTGGCTCTGGGCGATCGTCTGGCCCGAGCAGTCCGGCCTCCTGATGTACGACGAGCTGGTGCTGACCGATCTGCGCGACGCCGGGGGAGAGGTCGACCTGGTGCCCTGCGGCGCGCTCACGCCCCGGCTGCTGACCGGACCCTGACCGTCCGGAACGGGTCCGGCCGCCGGTTATCCTTGAGCGTCCCCCACCCGTCCCGCGAGCACTGGAGTCCGCGTCGTGCGCATCGACCTGCACACCCACTCCACCGCGTCCGACGGTACGGACACCCCGGCCGAGCTCGTGCGCAACGCGGCGGCCGCCGGGCTCGACGTCGTCGCCCTCACCGACCACGACACGGTCCGGGGCCACGCCGAGGCCCTGGCCGCCCTCCCCGAAGGGCTCACCCTCGTCACCGGCGCCGAGCTCTCCTGCCGCCTCGACGGCGTCGGGCTGCACATGCTGGCCTACCTCTTCGACCCGGACGAGCCCGAGCTGGCCCGCGAGCGCGAGCTGGTGCGCGACGACCGGGTGCCGCGCGCCCGCACCATGGTCCGCAGGCTCCAGGAGCTGGGCGTCCCCGTCACCTGGGAGCAGGTCGCCCGGATCGCCGGCGACGGCTCCGTCGGCCGCCCGCACATCGCCACCGCCCTCGTCGAACTCGGCGTCGTCGAGACCGTCTCCGACGCCTTCACGCCCCAGTGGCTGGCCGACGGCGGACGCGCGTACGCCGAGAAGCACGAACTGGACCCCTTCGAGGCGATCCGGCTGGTCAAGGCCGCCGGCGGCGTCACCGTCCTCGCCCACCCGGGCGCCGTCAAGCGCGGCGCCGTCGTCCCCGAGTCCGCGATCGCCGATCTGGCCGCGGCCGGACTCGACGGCATCGAGGTCGACCACACCGACCACGACGAGCCCACCCGGGCCCGGCTGCGCGGCCTCGCCCGCGAGCTGAACCTGCTGACCACCGGGTCCAGCGACTACCACGGCAGCCGCAAGACCGTGGCGCTCGGCGCCCGCACCACCGACCCGGAGATCTACGGCGAGATCACCCGGCGCGCCACGGGAGCCTTCCCGGTGCCGGGCGCCGGCGGACCCGCCACCGCGTAACCGCACCCGCTCCGCCCGTACCGCCCCGTCCGCGCCACCGTGCGACGGCCGGGCGGTGCCCGGCGCGCCCCGCCCCGCCTCCCGCGATCTCCGGGAGGCCGTCGGCGCGCCACCCCACCCCCCCGCTCTCTCCTCGCAAGGCTCACCGTGTTCGACGTCGCTGTCTTCGGATCCCTTTTTCTCACCCTTTTCGTGATTATGGATCCGCCCGGGATCACCCCGATCTTCCTCGCCCTCACCGCCGGCCGGCCCGCCCGGATGCAGCGCAGGATGGCGCTCCAGGCCGTCGCCGTCGCCTTCGGCGTGATCGCCGTCTTCGGCCTGCTCGGCCAGCAGATCCTGGACTATCTCCATGTCTCCGTTCCCGCCCTGATGATCGCGGGCGGGCTGCTCCTGCTGCTCATCGCGCTCGATCTGCTGACCGGCAAGACCGACGAGCCGACCCAGACCAAGGACGTCAACGTCGCGCTCGTCCCCCTCGGCATGCCCCTGCTCGCCGGACCCGGCGCGATCGTCTCGGTGATCCTCGCGGTGCAGCACGCGGACAGCGTGTCCGGTCAGATCTCCGTCTGGACGGCCATCATCGCCATGCACCTCGTGCTCTGGCTGACCATGCGCTATTCGCTGCTGATCATCCGCGTCATCAAGGACGGCGGCGTCGTCCTGGTCACCCGGCTCGCCGGCATGATGCTGTCCGCCATCGCCGTCCAGCAGATCATCAACGGCGTCACCCAGGTCATCCAGGACGCCTGACCGGCCCCGGACAGCACGGCGCCCCCGCACGGACCTTCCGTACGGGGGCGCCTCGTCTTTACTTCATCGCGGTGTTACGAAGCCGGGCTTTCGGCCGGGCGGATGTAGATGCGCTGGCCCACGGAGGCGGCCTGCTGCACGATCCGCTTGACGGAGGCGGCGTCCACGACGGTGCTGTCCACGGCGGTACCGTCGACATCGTCGAGTCGCATGATCTCGAAGCGCATACGGCTTCCCTTCGTCTGATCCTCCTGATGGAGAACTGCTGGGAGGACGGATTGACCGTCCGCAAGGATGTGGGGCGCGGGCAAGGCTCTCTCGCGCCCCATGGGATGACAACGACTTGCCTCCTGCAATCATTCCCTACGCTAAGGAAAAGTTTTGGATGTCTAAGTACCAGCGAGTAACCGGTTGTACGCGGACGACGACCTCCGCGGCGGGGCCCGTATGAACGAGGACGGGATCGCCGAGCGCCTGGACCGCGCCAACGCCCTGCTCCAGCGGATGCTCGCCGAGGTGTCGAAGACCCCCTCGACCCACGCGATCTTCGTGGACGCCGGCTATGTCTACGCCGCGGCCGGGCTGCTCGTCACCGGCACCGAGGACCGGCGCTCCTTCGACCTCGACGCCGAAGGACTGATCGAGGCGTTCATCGACAAGGCCCGCACCATCTTCGCCGACAGCCGGCTGCTGCGCGTGTACTGGTACGACGGCGCCCGGCGGCGGATCCACACCCCCGAGCAGCAGTCCATCGCCGAACTCCCCGACGTCAAGGTCCGGCTGGGCAACCTCAACGCCAACAACCAGCAGAAGGGCGTCGACTCCCTCATCCGCACCGACCTCGAATCCCTCGCCCGCCACCGCGCCATCAGCGACGCCGCCCTGGTCGGCGGCGACGAGGACCTGGTGTCGGCCGTCGAGGCCGCCCAGGGGTACGGGGCCCGCGTCCACCTCTGGGGCATCGAGGCCGGGGAGGGCCGCAACCAGGCCGAACCGCTGCTCTGGGAGGTCGACAGCCAGCGCACCTTCGACCTCGACTTCTGCCGCCCGTACGTGACCAGACGCCCCGTCACCACCTTCGAGGACGACACCCCCGCGCCCTCGCGCGAGACCGTCCGCTTCGTCGGCGCCCAGATCGCCGCGGAATGGCTCGCCACCCGGGGCCGGGAGGCCCTCGCCGATCTGCTGCCGGGCCACCCCTATCTGCCGGGCTCGGTCGACCAGGACCTCCTCGTCGAGGCCGAACGGCGCCTCCAGCACTCGCTGCGCGGCCACGCCCCGCTGCGCCGCGCGCTGCGCGACGGCTTCTGGCAGCACCTCCAGGCGCAGTACTGACCGCCGCGGCCGTCCCGTCCGCCGCCTACAGACCGTCCCAGAAGGCGACGAGCGCGGCGGCGGTCGGTCCGGGGCGGCCGGTGTTGGGGGAGTGCTCGGCGCCCGCGATCCTGGTCCGGTGCGCGCCGAGGCGTGCGGCCATCGCGTCCAGCAGCGGCACCGGCCACACGTCGTCGCTCTCGCCGGAGATCACATGGACGGGCAGTCCGGTGGCGGCCAGCTCGGACACCCGGTCCGGCTCGGTCGCCAGCTGCCGTCCGGTGGCGATCAACTGCTCGGGGCGGTGGCGCAGCCAGCGCCGCCGCAGGTCCTCGCCGCCCGTCTCCGCCTCGGCCGGTGGGTCGAAGGCGCGCATCGCCGCCCAGACGTCGTCCATGGTCATGGTGGCCAGCGCGTCGCCCAGGATCTTCACCTTGATCTGCTGGGCCTCGACGACCTCGGCCGGCCCGGACGACATCAGGGTCAGCGAACGGAACGGCGCGCGGTCCAGCAGCACGGCCGCCCGCGCGATCTGTCCGCCGAGCGAATGGCCCAGCAGATCCACCCCGCCCGCGCCGACGCCGAGCGCGGCGGCCTGGGCCAGCACGTCCCGGGCCAGTTCCTCCTGCGCGTACGCCTCCGGGCGGTCCGGCCCCTCCGTCTCGTACTGGCCCCGCCCGTCGACGGCCACCGCGCGATAGCCCGCGTCGGCGAGCGGTTCCAGGAGGGCGATGAAGTCCTCCTTGCTGCCGGTGTAGCCGGGCAGCATGAGGACGGTGCCGCGCGGCTCCCCGTCCGGTACGGCGTCCAGGACGGCGAAGTCCCCGCGCGCGGTGCGCAGGGCACGGGGGCGGGCGCAGGGGGGCGGGGTGAAGGTCGGTGGCCTGCTCATGGCACGAGGTTAGGGCCTTTCCTCCCGATCGGGCCGGAGCGGGCCGGATCCGGCAGCGGGGTGCGGCGCCCCGGGGCTGCGCGGCGGCGGAGTCGCGTCCGGGGCCGTCGCGGCTCGGCCCCGGAAACGCCGGACGGGCCCGGAAACGCCGGACGGGCCCGGGGGGAAACGATCCCCGGGCCCGTCCGGCTGTCACGCGTGGTGCGCTCAGCCCTCGGTCTTCGCAGCGGTGGTGCGCGGCGAGCGTCGGCGGCGCGGCTTGGCCTCGCCCTCGGCGGCGGCCGGAGCCTCCGCCACGGCCGACGTCTTCGGCTTGGCGGCCGCACGGGTGCGGCGGCGCGGCCGGGACTCCGGCTCGGGCTCCGCGATCGGCGCGATCTGGAAGTCGACCTCGTCCTCGGCGGGCTTGATCACCCGGCGGCGGCGCGGCTTGGTCACCGTCGGCGCCTCGGCCACGGGCTCGGCCACGGGGGCGGTCTGGAACTCCGCCTCCCCGGCCGGCTTGGCCGCCCGGGTGCGGCGGCGGCGCGGCGCGGCCTCGGCCACCGTCTCCGCCTCGGTGTCGATGACGACCTCGGGCTTGGCGGCCCGGGTGCGGGTGCGCTTCCTCGGCGCGGCCTCCGCCTCCGGCTCGGCCTCCGCAACCGGAGCCTCGGCCACGGCCACCGCGCTCGCGGCGGCGGTCTCGGCGACCTCGGCCGCCTCGGCGGCGGACAGCCGGCCGCGACGGCGGCGGCGCGGCGTGCGCGGCTCGGCCGGAGCGTCGGCGGCGGGGGCCTCCACGGCCTCGGCGGCCGGTGCGGGCACCGTCGCGGCGTCCTCGCCCAGGGCGGCACCGCCCCGGGTGCGCCGGCGCTGGCGCGGGGTGCGCGGGGCGCGCTCCTCGCGGGTCGCGGGCGCGGGAGCCGACCGGCGGCCCCGGCCGCCCGTCTCGCCCAGGTCCTCGATCTCCTCGGCCTTCAGACCGGCACGGGTCCGCTCGGCACGGGGCAGGACGCCCTTGGTGCCGGCCGGGATGTCCAGGTCCTCGTAGAGGTGCGGGGAGGTGGAGTACGTCTCGGCCGGGTCCGGGAAGTTCAGGTCCAGGGCCTTGTTGATCAGCTGCCAGCGCGGGATGTCGTCCCAGTCGACCAGCGTGATCGCGATGCCCTTGGCACCCGCGCGGCCGGTGCGGCCGATCCGGTGCAGATAGGTCTTCTCGTCCTCGGGGGACTGGTAGTTGATGACGTGCGTGACGCCCTCGACGTCGATGCCGCGAGCGGCGACGTCGGTGCAGACCAGCACATCGACCTTGCCGTTGCGGAAGGCGCGCAGCGCCTGCTCGCGGGCGCCCTGGCCGAGGTCGCCGTGGACGGCGCCGGAGGCGAAGCCGCGCTTCTCCAACTGCTCGGCGATGTCCGCGGCGGTGCGCTTGGTGCGGCAGAAGATCATCGCGAGTCCGCGGCCCTTGGCCTGGAGGATGCGCGAGACCATCTCGGGCTTGTCCATCGAGTGGGCGCGGTAGACGTACTGCGCCGTGTTCTTGACGGTCGTGCCCTCGTCGTCGGGCGAGGTGGCGTTGATGTGCGTCGGCTGCGACATGTATCGGCGGGCCAGCGAGATGACCGCGCCCGGCATGGTGGCCGAGAACAGCATCGTCTGGCGCTTGGCCGGCAGCATCGTGATGATGCGCTCGACGTCGGGCAGGAAGCCCAGGTCCAGCATCTCGTCGGCCTCGTCGAGGACGAGCGCGCGGACCTTGGAGAGGTCCAGCTTGCGCTGGCCCGCGAGGTCGAGGAGCCGGCCCGGGGTGCCGACGATCACATCGACGCCCTTCTTCAGGGCCTCGACCTGGGGTTCGTACGCCCGGCCGCCGTAGATCGCCAGCACGCGCACGTTGCGCACCTTGCCGGCGGTCAGCAGGTCGTTGGTGACCTGCTGGCACAGCTCGCGGGTGGGAACGACGATGAGCGCCTGGGGGGAGTCCGTCAGCTCCTCGGGCCGCGCGCGGCCCGCCTCGACATCGGCGAGGACGGTGACGCGCTCCAGCAGCGGAAGGCCGAAGCCGAGCGTCTTGCCGGTGCCGGTCTTGGCCTGGCCGATGACGTCGGAGCCGGAGAGGGCGACGGGGAGCGTGAGCTCCTGGATGGGGAACGGGGACGTGATGCCGACGGCCTCAAGGGCCTCGGCCGTCTCGGAAAGAATCCCGAGGTCTCGGAACGTAGTCAGGGTGCTGCCTCTTCTGTGAAACGCGGTCCGAGGCGAACGAAGGGGGTCGTACCGTGCCGGGGTTGGTCATCCGGCCGTGGGGCCGGGTGGCGCGGGACCACTGCCGTCGCTCGAGCGCTCGTGCCGCTGAGGGGGCCCCTCATCTGCGGCCGTGCGTGTCGCACACACCGCGTGGAGGGCTGTCGGGTCGGAGCCGATCGGGCCACCGACCGGGCATCCTCATTCAATTTCGCGCAACGAGCAGATGCAAAGTGCTCAGTAAGCGCATTACCACTGTACCCCGGATTCGCGCATCTGTGTTGGGTGAATTCGTCGGGAGCGTGGAGGGCGAGGCGGCGGCCGTGCCCTTCCACCCCCGGCGGGGCGGGCTATTCTGCGGTCCATGGAGACGCCTGACAACGCCACTGACGCACCCGCATCCACCAGAGTCGCCGACCAGGACTGGGCCACCGCCTCCGCGGAGCCTCAGTACCGGGCCGCCGTCGTCGACCTGCTGGGCGCCCTCGCCTACGGGGAGCTGGCGGCGTTCGAGCGGCTCGCGGAGGACGCGAAGCTGGCGCCGACCCTGGCCGACAAGGCGGCCCTGGCGAAGATGGCGTCCGCGGAGTTCCACCACTTCGAGCGGCTGACCGACCGGCTGACCGCCATCGAGGTCGAGCCGACCGGCGCCATGGAGCCGTTCGCCCGGGCGCTGGACGACTTCCACCGCCAGACCGCGCCGTCGGACTGGCTGGAGGGCCTGGTCAAGGCGTACGTCGGCGACTCGATCGCCAGCGACTTCTACCGCGAGGTCGCCGTCCGGCTCGACTCGGACACCCGCTCGCTCGTCCTCGCCGTGCTCGACGACACCGGCCACGGCAACTTCGCCGTGGAGAAGGTGCGGGCCGCGATCGAGGAGGACCCGAGGGTCGGCGGCCGGCTCGCGCTCTGGGCCCGCCGGCTCATGGGCGAGGCGCTGTCCCAGGCCCAGCGCGTGGTCGCCGACCGCGACGCGCTCTCCACCATGCTGGTGGGCGGGGTCGCGGACGGTTTCGACCTCGCCGAGGTCGGCCGGATGTTCTCCCGGATCACCGAGGCGCACACCAAGCGGATGGCCGCCCTGGGGCTGGCCGCGTAGGGCGGCGCGGGGCGAGGAAGCAGGGGGCCGGGCGCCCCCTCGGACCGCCCGGCGGCGGGTCGGACCGCCGCGCTCGGACCGCCCGGCGGTGGGTCAGACCGCCGCCGAGCGCCCCAGCCGCCGGTTGCGCGGCCTGAGCAGCAGCGACAGCGTCACCGCGGAGATCAGCACCGAACCCACCAGGGTCGCCGCCGCATGCCCCGGGCCGAGCACCGAATGCGTGAGGTAGGCGCCGAACAGCGCCCCCAGCGCACCGGTCGCCAGCACGGCGCGACGGGACGGCAGCCGCGGCGAGAAGCCGCGCAGCGCGGCCCAGGACAGCACGAGCCCGAGCACGACGGAGCCCAGGGTTTCCAGGATCACGGACGGTCACCTCGCAGACGCGGGCCGGGCACTTCGGTCGAGGCCGTCCTACCCCCGGGCGGCGGAACGCAACCCTCCCCGGACAGGCTTCGCCCAGCCGACGCACAGGAACGGGGAGCCTCCGGGCTCGGCCCCGGAGCGCCGGAGAAACGCAGAGCGGTCCGGGATACGCAGGGCGACCCGGGATACGCAGGGCGACCCGGGATACGCAGGGCGACCCGGGATACGCAGGGCGACCCGGGATACGCAGAGCGGTCCGGGATACGCAGAGCGGCCCGGTGGGATTCCCACCGGGCCGCTCCCGCGGTCTGCGTCCGGGCGCGCTACAGCGCGCCGAACCCCACCCGTCGGGTGCTGGGCTCGCCGATCTCCACGTAGGCGATCCGGTCGGCCGGCACGAGAACCTTCCGGCCCTTGTCGTCCGTGAGGCTGAGCAGCTGCGCCTTGCCGGTCAGCGCCTCGGACACCGCGCTCTCGACCTCTGCGGCGGAAAGCCCGCTCTCCAGAACGATCTCCCGGGGCGTGTGCTGCACCCCGATCTTGACCTCCACGGCTATGTCCCTCCGACGGTCAGTCCCTGCGCGGTGAGCCGCGCCGTACGCAGGACACATTAGCCCGCTGAGGGGACGGGACAGGGCCCGGCGGGCCACGCCCGCAGCGAACAGGCGCGCAGGGCGCCGGTCAGTGCTGTTCGATGCCGTGCAGCGGGAAGCCCGCGATGCCCCGCCAGGCCAGCGAGGTGAGCAGCTGGACCGCCGTATCGCGCGGAATCGCCGACCGGCTGGAGAGCCAGTAGCGGGCGACCACCTGGGAGACCCCGCCGAGACCGACCGCGAGCAGCATGGACTCGTCCTTGGACAGCCCCGTGTCCCCGGCGATCACGTCCGAGATCGCCTCGGCGCACTGGAGGGAGACCCGGTCGACCCGCTCACGGACGGCCGGCTCGTTGGTCAGGTCCGACTCGAAGACCAGCCGGAACGCCCCGCCCTCGTCCTCGACGTACGCGAAGTAGGCGTCCATCGTCGCGGCGACGCGCAGCTTGTTGTCCGTGGTCGAGGCCAGCGCCGTGCGCACGGCGTGGAGCAGGGACTCGCAGTGCTGGTCGAGCAGGGCCAGATAGAGCTCCAGCTTGCCCGGGAAGTGCTGGTAGAGGACCGGCTTGCTGACCCCGGCCCGTTCCGCGATGTCGTCCATGGCCGCGGAGTGGTAGCCCTGCGCGACGAAGACCTCCTGCGCGGCGCCCAGCAGCTGATTGCGTCGCGCGCGGCGGGGCAGGCGGGTGCCCCTCGGGCGCGCCGCCTCGGTCTGCTCGATGGCTGTCACGCCGCCTCCCAGAATTGTGTTCGGACCCAGCAGTTCGGTGCACGCTGCGCCATACCGTCATCGTACTTTTGGGTAACCCGGGTATGCGCGGCGCGGACGCAGAATTTCACGGACCGGACGTCGGCGGTAGCCGCAGATTCCCCGGCCTCCGCCGCATAGCGGGACGTTTCAGCGGTAATCGTCCTCGTCCTGTGTGACGACCCGGGCCTGCTCCGCCGCGTCCGCCTCGTTGGCCTCGTCCCGGGCCACGTCCGTCAGCGGTTCGTCGTCCTGCGGACTCAGCTCCGCCTGCTGTTCGGCGGCGTCCGCCTCGGGGGTCTCCCGGTCCGGTTCGTCCGGCTGTACGTCCGCGAAGGTGTCCGGGTCGTTGGGGTCGGCCGTCATGGAGCGCTCCCTTTCCTCGCGTCGGGTCCTCGCTTCGGTCCTCAGCTTCGAGCCTAGGCTCTGCCCGGAGTTCCGGCGCGGAGGGGAACGGCGTCACCCGTCCCGGACGGTGCGAACGCTGTGACGGCGAACACATGAACCCCGGTGTGATCGTCTCGTAACATTGCCGCATGTCTTCGACCGAGCTGCCGGGAGTCCGCGGCGCCGCCGCGGCGGTGTCCCCCACGGTGAGCACCGTCAAGGTCGCGGAGGGCGAGGCGCTGCGTTCCGTCACCCTCCCCGGACTGACGCTGACCCTTCGTTCGCGGCGGCCGGACCGGCCCGGACTGCCCCCGGCCCTCTTCGTCCACGGCCTCGGCGGCTCCTCGCAGAACTGGTCGGCGCTGATGCCGCTGCTCCAGGACGTGCTGGACTGCGAGGCCGTCGACCTGCCCGGCTTCGGGGACTCCCCGCCGCCGGACGACGGCAACTACTCGGTCACCGGGCACGCGCGGGCGGTGATCCGGCTGCTGGACGCGGGCGGACGCGGCCCCGTCCACCTCTTCGGCAACTCGCTGGGCGGCGCGGTGGCCACCCGGGTCGCGGCGGTCCGCCCCGATCTGGTCCGCACCCTCACCCTCGTCTCGCCCGCCCTCCCCGAGATCCGCGTCCAGTGGTCGGCCGTGCCGACCGGACTGCTCGCGGTCCCGGGAATCGTCTCCCTGTTCGCCCGGATGACCCGGGACTGGAGCGCGGAGGACCGCACCCGCGGAGTCATGGCACTCTGTTACGGCGATCCGGCGCGCGTCTCCGCGGCGGGCTTCCGCGACGCGGTGGCCGAAATGGAGCGGCGGCTGGCGCTGCCGTACTTCTGGGACGCGATGGCGCGCTCGGCACGTGGCATCGTCGACGCGTACACCCTGGGCGGACAGCACGGGCTCTGGCGACAGGCGGAGCGGGTGCTGGCCCCGACCCAACTGGTGTACGGCGGACGGGACCGGCTCGTCTCGTACCGGATGGCACGCAGGGCGTCCGCGGCCTTCCGCGACGCGCGACTGCTGACACTGCCCGACGCCGGGCACGTGGCGATGATGGAGTACCCGGAGGCGGTCGCCCAGGCGTTCCGGGAACTGCTCGACGAATGCGGCGGGAGCTGATCCGGGGCGTGGGACGACACAGTCGAAGGGGCCCTGGGCCCGAGGCGCCCGGGACCGGGCCCGCCGCGGCGAACCCGGAAGCGGTGCCCGGCGGCGGTCCGCCCGCCGGCAGCGGCCGGCGCCGACGGCCCGGCGGCACCCCTTCCGACGAGGACTTCGACCCGTTCCGGTCCGGGTCCGAGGTGCGCGGCGGCCATCCCGAGCACCGTGAGCCCGGCGGCGGCTGGGGCACCGGTCCCCTCGCCCGGTACGGAGAGCGGCCCGCTCCGCCGCACGGGGGTCCCGGCACGGACGTCCGGCCCCCGGCACCCGACGGGGCCCGGTCGCCGGACGGCCCGGCCAAGCCGCTGATACCGGGTCCGCGCAGGGAGTTCGTCGAGGCGTTCGACGGTCCGCGGGCGGCACCCGCGCCGCGCGAGGACGCGGTGCGCGGGGACGCGGCGCGCGGGAACGTGGCGCGCGGGGACGCGGTGCCCCCGGCCGATCCGTACCGCTCGGTCACCGCGGGGGGCGAGCGTCCGCCGGAGGGCGACGGCGCGTCCGGCAGGACGGCCAGGTCCGGCCGGGGCCGGACCTTCACCGGCATCGCGGCGGCCGCCGTGACCACCGTGCTCGCGGTCGTCGTGGCCGGCCAGGTCGCCCAGGACGCCACCGGCGGCCGGAGCGGAGAGGCGCGGGCCGCGGGCGTGGACCGGGACGGGTCGGGCGACGCCTCCCGTTCCGACACCCGCAACACCCCGGACCCCGAGAGCGTGGCGTCCAAGCCCCTCACGTATGAACAGAAAATGGCCAAGCCTTACCCGCTGGCGGCGAAGCTGGAGGGCCCGGGGACGTTCGAGACGGTCCCCGGCCGGGCGAAGGCCCCCGGCAAGGGTCAGGTGCACCGCTACCGGATCGACGTCGAGAAGGGCCTCGGCCTCGACGCGGCGCTCTTCGCGGACGCCGTCCAGAAGACGCTCAACGACGACCGGAGCTGGGCCCACGACGGAGCCATGACCTTCGAACGGGTCTCCACCAAGGACGCGGACTTCGTCATCACGCTCGCCAGCCCCGGCACCACCGCGGACTGGTGCCGCAAATCGGGGCTGGACACCACCGAGGACAACGTCTCCTGCGACTCGGCGGCCACCGAGCGCGTGATGATCAACGCCTATCGCTGGGCCCAGGGCTCGTCCACCTTCGGGCCGGACAAGCTCTTCGCCTACCGCCAGATGCTGATCAACCACGAGGTGGGCCACCGGCTCGGCCACAACCACGTGAGCTGCCGGACGCCGGGCGCGCTCGCGCCGGTGATGCAGCAGCAGACCAAGTCGCTCGACATCGACGGCATCGAGTGCCGCCCCAACCCCTGGGTGTACCCCCGGGACTGACTGAGCCTCCGGGAACCCTCTCCAGCGCGGCTAAACGCCATCAGGGCGGGAAAGTTACGCCGGTTCACCCCTTTCGGTGGTGCGACGGACAACCGTCCGTCGCACCACCGGCGTATCCGCTTACGGTCGTCCCGCTGTGAGTCGCCGAACCAACGGCGGCCGCCCACAAGGGAGATCGGGGGTGCACTCGTGCGGATCGGACTGCTCACCGATGGTGGTTATCCGTACGCGTCCGGTGAGTCCAGACTCTGGTGCGACCGCCTGGTGCGCGGTCTCGCGCAACACGAGTTCGACCTCTTCGCGCTGAGCCGTTCCGCCGAGCAGGAGGCCCAGGGCTGGGTCCGGCTCCCCGAGCAGGTCGGCCGCGTCCGCACCGCCCCCCTGTGGACCGCCGACGAGGACACCCTCGGACTGCACGCCCCCCGGGGGCTTGTGGCCCGTGTGCTGGGCGGCGGCAGCGCACGGACGTACGGGCGGCGCGAACGCCGGCGCTTCACCACCCACTTCACCTCCCTCGCCACCGCGGTCTGCGTGGCCGCCCCCACCGGCGACGGGCGCGAGGGCGGACCGGGGACCCCCGACGCGGACCCGGTGGCGCGGGGACTCGCGGACGCGCTGTTCACCGAGGGGCTCTACGGACTGGCCGAACTGGCCTGGGAGCACGGCGGACTGCCCACCGCCCTGCGTTCCGAGACCGCCCTGCGGATCCTGGAGACCGCCAGCCGCGCCCCGGGCACCGGACGCACCGTCCAGACCGCCACCGTGCCCGACCTCCTCGCCTTCGCCGCCGAACTCGACCGCGCGCTGCGCCCCCTGTCCCTCGACTGGTACGACGACGAGGGCCTCGGCGCCGTCGACCTCTGCCACGCCGCCTCCGGCGGCGTCGCCGCACTCCCGGGGCTGCTGGCCAAACGCTTCTTCGGGGTGCCGCTCCTGGTCACCGAGTACGCCGTGCGGCTCCGGGCGCACTACCTCGCGGCCGGCGGCGCGCCCCTGAGCGCGCCGGTGCGCGCGCTCCTCGCCACCTTCCACGGCAGGCTCGCCACCGAGGTCTACCGGCAGGCCGCGCTCATCACCCCCGGCAACACCCACGCCCGCCGCTGGCAGGAGCGCTGCGGCGCCGATCCGGCCAAGGTGCGCACCGTCTACCCGGGGATGGAGTCCGCCCGCTTCGCGGCGCTCGGCGAGCGCGAGGACGACGGCGGCCCGGACACGCTGGTCTGGGTCGGCCGGATCGAACCCGCCAAGGACCTGCTCGGTCTGCTGCACGCGTTCGCCGAGGTGCGCCGGGCCGAGCCCGGCGCCCGGCTGCGGATCATCGGCGCGGCGGCGCAGGGGACGGAGGGCGCCGGCTATCTCGCCCGGTGCCGGGCCCTGGCCGAGCAGCTCTTCCCCGACGAGGCGGCCGACGCCCACACCGTGGGGGACGGCCCCGTCTCCTTCGAGGAGATCGGTGACGCCGAGGTCCCCGACCTCGCGCGGGCCTACGGCGCGGGCGGGGTGGTGGTCCTGTCCAGCGTGGTCGAGGGCTTCCCGATCAGCCTGGTCGAGGCCATGTTCTGCGGCCGGGCCACGGTGTCCACGGACGTCGGCGCGGTCGTCGAGGTGATCGGCGGTACGGGACTGGTGGTGCCGCCGCGCAACCCCCGGGCGCTCGCGGACGCCTGTCTGGCGCTGCTGCGCGACCCCGAGCGCCGTGCGCGCCTGGGCGCCGCCGCGCGCGCCCGCGCACTCGAACTCTTCACCGTCGAACAGAACCTCGCGGCCTTTCGCGGCATCTACCTGGAGCTGATCGCGCGGGCGCCGATGCGCCGAGCCCCCGGGCCCGTGGACGACACGGAGCCGCGCCCCTTCGCCACCCCGCCGGAGGCCCATGTCCTCGGGCTGTGGCCGCCGGACGACGCGCCGCGCCACGGGGAGCCGGACGACCGGATCCCGAGCTGGGCCGGTCAGGGCGTCGGAGCTGGGGCGCGCGGGGCGGGTGACGGCGATGTGTGACCAGGAGACGGCCGCGTCCGGCCGTACGGACCGACCGGGACCGGCCCGCGCACCCGGAGCGTGCGAGGCCCCCGGCGACAAGCGCGGAGGAACGACGATGGGCCGCCCGACCGAGGTGCCCGAACCGCTCGGCACCCCGATGACCAGCACCAACGGCGAGCACCGCTCGGGCGGTGCGGCCGCCGGCACGCTCGTCGCGGACCTCGCCGACCTCTCGGAACCGGCCTGGGCATGCGACGAAGACCCCACGGCCCCCGCACCCGGGACCGGCGGAGTCTCGGCACCCGGGACCGGCGGAGCCCTCGCGTCGCACACCGCCGCGCCGGACCCGGCGGGGCCCGCCCCGGAGCCGAGCGGCGGGGGGCCGGCGGGTGCGGTCCCGGCCGCGGACGAGGCCGAGGCCGCCGAGGCGGATGAGCCCGCCGGTGGTGAAGCCGACGCCGATGCCGACGGTGAATCCGGAGCCCACGCCCATGCCGACGAGACCCGGGCCTCGCGCCCGGCCGGAACCACTCCCACGGGCGCGCCCGGCTCGGCCGACTCGTCCGGCCACGGTCCCACCGATGCCTCCCGTTCCGTGCAATCCGGTGACGGCGCGGATGCCGGCATCTCCGCCGACGCCGTCCGCCCCGTACGGGGCGGAGTCGATGCAGCCGCCGTTCCCGAGGCATTACGTGCTGCCGACACGGGCACGGACGGGGACGGGGACGCCGCCCTCGCCCCCGGCACCCCCGCGACCGCCCCCGCCGGTACCCCGGGCGGGCCGGGCGCCGGGCGGCGGGGGTCCGTGGACCCGGTGAAGGCGCTGATGCACCGCCATCGCGATCTCTGCGAACGCGCCGTGGACCCGCTGGAGATCGCCGCAGGGCTGGAGGCCCACGGCGTCACCGACCGCACCGCCGCCCGCTACCGGCACCGTGATGTGTTCTCGCTCGCCGAGGAACTCTTCGCACGGGTCCCGGGCGTGCCGGGTGAGCGCGCGGAGGCGCCCCGCACTCCGGCGCGCGACATCGAGACGCGCGCCGCCTGGTCGCTGCGGGCCCTGCTGCCCGGCGCCGCCTGCCTCGCGACCTTCGCGACTCTGCGGCTCACCGACGGCGTGCTCGGCGGCGGGGCCCGGCTCGCCGTCGGCGCGGGCGGCGCGCTCCTCACGTTCGTCTGCCTCGCCGTCGCCCTGCGCAGCGGCCCCCTCAGCGCCCACGGCCGGGCGACCGGCGCCACCGGCCCGCTCTGCTGCTGGCTCCTCGGCTACGTCGTCTACGGCGAGGCATTCCTCCACCAGGTGCTCTCCGGCGGACCCGAGGGCCCCTGGGACCTCACCCCGGCCCCGCTGCTCGGCCTCGCCGTGGCGGTCGCGCCCGCCGCCTGGTGCGCCCACCTCTTCTCCGTGCACGCCCACCGACGACTCCGCGGCAGCCGGGCACTGGAGGAGTTCGCCGCCGGGGTGCGCCCCCTGCTCTTCGCCGCCGTCGCCGCCTTCCTCTGTGTGCTGGCCGTCCTGCTCCGCCTCGCGGACCTCGGGGCCGGTCCGGGCGGTTCGGCCGTCGGGGCCGCCGCGCTCGGCGTGCTGCTCCTGCTGGCCCGGCTCCTCACCGTGCACGGCTTCCCGGAGCCGGCCGCCACCGGTCTCGGCGCCGCCTGCGCGGTCGAGGCCGCCGCCCCGGCCCTGATCCTGGCCGGCCGGCTGCCCGGACTCGATGGCGTCGCCCGCCCCGTGCAGGCGCTCGTCGAGGCCGGGGGGACCGGCGCCGTACCGGCCCTGGCCTGCGCCGCCGCCGCGCTCGGCCTGCTGGTCACCGCCACGGCAGCCCTCTCCAGGGCCTCCGCCCACACCGCCGCCTGAGGCGGCCCCAGACGCCCCGCGGAGCCGACGCCGCGGGTTTCCACCCCCACCGCAACTGCCCCAAGGAGACAACGGACATGACCCCCCAATACCCCGCACCGGCAACCCGCCGTCGGCACCGAGGGGGCGCACGATGAGGGTGCTGCTGCTCGGAGCCAACGGCTTCCTCGGCCGGTTCGTCGCCGACCGGCTGCTCGCCGACCCGGCCGTCCACCTCACGGCGCTCGGCCGGGGCGACGACGCCGACGTGCGGTTCGACCTCGCGGGCGGCAGCCCCGGAGCGCTCACCCGCTTCCTGGACGCCGTCCACCCCGGTGTCGTCGTCAACTGCGCCGGAGCCATTCGGGGCGGCGCCCGCGATCTGACCCGGCACAACACCGTCGCCGTCGCCACCGTCTGCGAGGCCATGCGGCGCAGCGGCTGCACCGCCCGCCTGGTCCAGGTCGGCTGCTCCTCGGAGTACGGCCCCTCGCAGCCCGGCTCCTCCACGGCCGAGGACGCCGTCCCGCGCCCCGGCGGCCCGTACGGCGTCAGCAAGCTCGCCGCCACCGAACTGGTCCTGGGCTCCGGCCTCGACGCGGTCGTCCTGCGGGTCTTCTCGCCGGTCGGCCCCGGCACCCCGGCGGGCTCCCCGCTCGGCCGGCTCGCCGAGGCGATGCGCCGGGCCATGCAGGCGGGCGACGGAGAGCTGAAGCTCAGCGGACTCGGCGTCCAGCGCGACTTCGTCGACGTGCGCGACGTCGCGCGCGCCGTGCACGCCGCCTCGCTCTCCGCCGCCCAGGGCGTCGTCAACATCGGTACCGGACGCGCCGTGCGCCTGCGCGACGCGGCGGCCGTCCTCGCCAAGGTCGCCGGGTACGCGGGCGCGCTCCACGAACTGGACACGCCCCCCGGCCGGCTGCCCATCGGCGCCCCCCGCACGTCCGCCGAATCGGTCATGGAGCACCTCTCGGCGACGCCCTCCCCCTACCCGGACGGCTGCGGTGCCTGGCAGCAGGCGGACGTGCGCACCGCCCGCGACCGGCTCGGCTGGCGCCCCCGGATCAATCTGGAGGAGTCGCTGGCCGATATCTGGATGGAGGCGGCGTGCCGCATCTGACCCGTACCGGCACCGTCCCCCGGGCCTGCGGGGCCGAACGGTTCGGCTTCGGCGTCCCCGGCTGCGCCCATCCGCTGCTGGCCCCGGCCGAATGGGCCGAGCTGGCCCGCCCCGGCACCCCGCTGCACTGGGCGGTCCTCGACGTCGACAACGGCCCGGGGACCCGGCCCGACCCGCACTGCCTGGACGCCGCAGGACGGCTGCGCAACGCCAGGGAGCGGGCGGCGGCCGACGCGGGGGCGCACGACGCCGTCCGCGCCTCGGCCGGGCGGCTGCTCGGCCGGCTCGACGTCGGCCACGGCACCCGCCCCTTCGGCGAACTGCTCGACGACGCCCGCTGCTATCTGGAGTGGTACCGGGTCGACGGCTTCTACCTCGACCACTGCCCGGCCGACCGCCCCGGTCTGCCGGGCGTGCGGCGCCTCACCGCCACGCTCGCCGCCTTCCTGGCGGACAGCGGGGCCGGCGGGCGCCGGGGCCATCTGGTGCTGGGGCACGACACCCATCCGTATCCCGGGTACGCCGAGGCCGCCGACCAGCTCGTCACCTTCCGCGGCACCTGGTCGGACTACCGCTGGTCGCAGGTGGCGGAGTGGACAGCCGACTACCCGCCGAGCCGCTTCGCCCACGTCGTCCACGGGGTGCCGCGCACCCACCTGGAGGAGGCGATGCGGATCGCCCGCTGGCAGGGCGCCGGGACGATCTTCTTCACGGACCGGACCGTGGACGCCGCTGCCGGCGATGGACCCGGACAAACCGATCCATTCGCGACGCTGCCCAGGTACTGGGACGAAATCGTCTCGCGGATCGGACCTCATATCTCGGAATGAGAAGGGGCGTGGCAGTGTTACGGCAAGAACAACCGTACGTAGTCGAAGTACGTAGAAACCGACCACCTGCATTGTTGAGGTTCCTGTGTCGCTGCCACCCCTGGTCGAGCCAGCTGCTGAGCTCACCGTCGACGAGGTCCGCAGGTACTCCCGCCACCTGATCATCCCGGACGTCGGGATGGACGGGCAGAAGCGGCTGAAGAACGCGAAGGTGCTCTGTGTCGGCGCCGGCGGCCTCGGTTCGCCGGCCCTGATGTACATGGCCGCCGCCGGTGTCGGCACGCTCGGCATCGTGGAGTTCGACGAGGTCGACGAGTCGAACCTGCAGCGCCAGGTCATCCACAGCCAGGGTGACATCGGCAAGTCCAAGGCCCTGTCGGCCAAGGAGACCGTGCAGGGGATCAACCCCCTGGTCAACGTGGTCCTTCACGAGGAGCGGCTGGAAGCCGACAACGTGATGGACATCTTCTCCCAGTACGACCTGATCGTGGACGGCACGGACAACTTCGCCACCCGCTATCTGGTCAACGACGCGGCCGTGCTGCTGAACAAGCCGTACATCTGGGGCTCGATCTACCGGTTCGACGGCCAGGCGTCCGTCTTCTGGTCGGAGCACGGCCCCTGCTACCGCTGCCTCTACCCGGAGCCGCCCCCGCCGGGCATGGTGCCGTCCTGCGCCGAGGGCGGTGTCCTCGGTGTGCTCTGCGCCTCCATCGGCTCCATCCAGGTCAACGAGGCCATCAAGCTGCTCGCCGGCATCGGTGACCCGCTGGTCGGCCGGCTGATGATCTACGACGCCCTGGAGATGCAGTACCGCCAGGTCAAGATCCGCAAGGACCCGAACTGCGCGGTCTGCGGCGAGAACCCCACCGTCACCGAGCTCATCGACTACGAGGCCTTCTGCGGCGTCGTGTCCGAGGAGGCCCAGGAGGCGGCGGCCGGTTCCACGATCACTCCCCGGCAGCTCAAGGAGTGGATCGACGCCGACGAGAAGATCGAGATCATCGACGTCCGCGAGCCGAACGAGTTCGAGATCGTCTCGATCCCGGGCGCGACGCTGATCCCGAAGAACGAGTTCCTGATGGGCAACGCCCTCCAGGACCTCCCGCAGGACCGCCGCATCGTCCTGAACTGCAAGACGGGCGTCCGCAGCGCCGAGGTCCTCGCGGTCCTCAAGTCCGCGGGCTTCGCCGACGCGGTGCACGTCGGCGGCGGCGTGATCGGCTGGGTCAACCAGATCGAGCCCGAGAAGCCGGTGTACTAGAACGGCGTCGAAGGGGCCGGTCCGCACCACCCGGTGCGGACCGGCCCCTTCAACATGTCCGGCACGCGTGCCGGTCAGGAACAGGTCGTCCCGTCCTTCGGCACCTTCCCGTTCAGGAAGTACGCGTCGACCGTCGAGGTCACACAGCTGTTGCCGCCGTAGGCGCCGTGCCCCTCGCCCTTGTTGGTGACCAGCACCCCGACGCCCTTGCCGAGCTTGTCGGCCATCCTGCGCGCCCCCTCGTACGGCGTCGCCGGATCGCCCGTCGTCCCGACGACCAGGACCGGACCGGCGCCCGGGGCGCTCGCCTCCGGGGTCAGGTGCTCGCCCGCCACCGGCCAGCCCGAGCACCAGCCCGCCGTGTCCCAGGCCAGGAACGGCCCGAAGACCGGCGAGATCCGGGTGAACTCGGGCAGCAGCGCCTTGGCCTGGGCCGCCGTCGGCCGGGCCTTGCTGTCCGCGCAGGAGATCGCCCGCTGCGCGTGGTTCTGGGTGTCGTAACGGCCGCTCGCGTCCCGGCCGTTGTACGAGTCGGCGAGTTGGAGCAGCATCGAGCCCCGGCCGCGCTCCGCCTCGTCGAGGGCCTGGGTGAGCGTCGGCCAGCTCTCCTCCGAGTACAGCGGCAGCACGATCCCGGTGATCGCCATCGATTCGTTGAGCGTGCGGCTCGTCCCGGTCGGCAGCGGTTTCGCGTCGATCCGCTTCAGCAGGGCGGCGATGCGGCGGGTGCCGGCCTCCGGGTCCTGGCCGCGGTCCTTCAGATAGTTGTCCAGCGCCCGCTGGAAGCCGATCGTCTGGTTGCGGGCGTGGCCCGTGCTGTCGGCGGTCGGGTCGACGACGGCGTCGAAGACGGTCCGCCCCACGTGCCCCGGGAACAGGTGCGCGTACGTGCCGCCCAGCTCCGTCCCGTACGACATCCCGAAGTACGTCAGCTTCCGGTCGCCGAGCACCTGGCGGATCAGGTCCATGTCGCGGGCGGCGTTCGTCGTGGTGACATGGGGCAGGACCTTGCCCGAGAGGCGCGCGCAGCCGGCCCCGAAGTCCGCGCCGTCCTTCATGAACGCCGCCGTCTCGGCCGCCGTGTCCGGCGTCATGTCGACGTCCCGGTACGCGATGTCCTGCTCGCGGTCGCTCCGGCAGCGCACCCCGGCGCTCCGCTCCACCCCGCGCGGGTCGAAGCCCACCAGGTCGTACCGGGTGTTCAGCGTTCCGTAGCCGTCGGCGGCGCGCGGCAGGATGGACACCCCGGAGCCGCCGGGGCCGCCGAAGTTGAACAGCATCGAGCCGAGCCGCCGCCCCTTGTCCCGGGCCGACTTGCGGATCAGGGCGATGCCGATCGTGTCGCCGTCCGGCGCGGCGTAGTCCAGCGGGACGCGGACCGTCGTGCACCGCCACGCCGAGCCCGGGGCGCTGTCGCCCTCGGGGGCCTTGCAGCGCTTCCAGTCCAGTCGCTGACCGGTGAGCGAGGCGGGCAGCGGCTTCGCGGCGTCCGCCGCGGGCGAGGCCGGCGCGGTGGGGGAGCCGGACCCGGCCGGGGACGACGCCGCCGGTGCCGTACCGCTCGCCGCCCGATCGCCGGGCTTGTCGTCCGACCCGTCCCCGCAGCCCGCGAGCGCCCCCGCCAGCAGCAGCGCGGCGGCGGCCAGCGCCCCGGTCCGTGCGTGTACGACCACGTGTACGTCCCCTCCCCCTGTGACTGCCGCTCCGGCAGTGCGCCCATCGTAGGCGCGGCCGGACGGGCCCCTAACCGCACACCGTTCCGGCCGGCGGCACCTTCCCGTCCAGCAGATAGCCGCCCACCGCCTTCTGCACACAGGCGTTCTCGCTGTTGTACGCCCCGTGGCCCTCGCCCTTGTACGTCATCTCCACGCCGACGCCGTCGCCCAGCGCGCGGGCCATCGCCCGTGCGCCCGCGTACGGGGTGGCCGGATCGCCGGTGTTGCCGATGACGAGGATCGGGGCGGCGCCCGGGGCGCCGACGTCCGGGTGGTTCCAGACGCCCTCGACCGGCCAGTCGGTGCAGCTCATCAGGCCCCAGCCGAGGTAGTCGCCGAAGACCGGCGAGGCCTCACGGAAGGCGGGAAGCCTCTCCTTCGTCCCGTCCAGGGTGAACCGCTGCTTGGAGTCGGCGCAGTTGATGGCGGTGTTGGCCGCGGCGGAGTTGTCGTAGTGGCCGTCCTCGGAGCGGCCGTTGAGGGAGTCCGCGAGGGCCAGCAGCAGTCCGCCGTTGCCGCCGTCGGCCTCGTCCAGGCCCTGTTCCAGCAGCGGCCAGGTCTCCTTGGAATAGAGGGCGGCCGCGATGCCGGTGGTGGCCTGGGTCTGCGTCAGTTTCCGGTCGCCCAGCCCCGCGATCGGCTGCTTCTCCAGGTGGTCGAGGAGGACCGCGACCCCCTGTTCGACCTCCTTCGGGGTGGCGCCGGGCAGCTTGCAGGCGTCGCCCCGGTCCACACAGTCCCGCGCGAAGTTGTCCAGGGCGAGCTGGAACCCCCTGGCCTGGCCGAGGGCGGACTCCTCGGCGTCCTCGGTCGGGTCGACGACCGCGTCCAGGACCGCCCGGCCGACGCGCTCCGGGAACAGATGCGCGTAGACGCCGCCCAGTTCGGTGCCGTACGAGATGCCGAAGTAGTGCAGCTTGTCGTCCCCGAGGACCTGGCGCATCAGATCCATGTCGCGGGCGGCGTTCGTCGTGCCCACGAAGGGCAGCTCCTCGCCGGAGTTCTTCTCGCACGCCTGAGCGAACGTCTTCGTCTGCTCGGTGAACGCCTTCTCCTCGGCGGCCGTGTCCGGCGTCCCGTCGCCCTGGAAGCGCTTGTCGAGCCGCGCGTCGTCCTCGCACTCCACCGCGGCGCTGCGGCCGACCCCGCGCGGATCGAAGCTCACCAGGTCGTAGCGGGTGCGGAGCTTGTCGTACGCGGTGCCGAAGGCGGGCAGCGTGGCGACGCCGGAGGCGCCGGGGCCGCCGAAGTTGAAGACGAGCGAGCCGATCCGCTTCTTCCCGTCGACGGCGCGGGCGCGGACGAGGGCCAGTTCGATGGTGTCGCCGTCCGGGTGGGCGTAGTCGCGCGGAGCCTTCATGAACGCGCACTCCCACACGGCACCGCCCGGCAGCGGTGACGGCGACGCCCCGCCGCCCTGGGCCTGCGAGGGGGCCGGGCACGGCGTCCACCGCAGGCGCTGCGAGCCGAGCGCGGACGGGGTGGTGGACGCGGCCACGATCTCGGCCGTGCGCACCACCCCGTCCGGCAGTTCGCCGCTCCCCTTGTCACCGCCGTCCGAGCAGCCGGTGAGCGGAAGGAGCACGGTGGCGGTGGCGGCGAGGGCGGCGGCACGCAGGGCGGGGGAGGTCCTCATCACCCCATCGTGCGGCGGCGCCCCGGGGGGTGCACGGGGCGCCGGTCCAAGCGGGTCAACCGGGCGGGGCCGCTCCTACAGCTCGCCCTTGCGCGTCAGATGGTTGAAGCACAGCCAGCCCGGCAGCACCGGCAGCCACAGCGTCATCAGCCGGAACAGCAGAACGGCGGGCGCGGCGACCTCCTTGGGCAGGCCGACCGCGATCAGACCCAGCGTCAGCGCGCCCTCCACCGCGCCCATGCCGCCCGGCGTCGGGGCCGCCGAGCCCAGCGCGTTGCCCGCCAGGAAGACCACCGCGATGCTCGCGTAGCTGAGGTGCGGGGTGTCCGGGCCGCTGAACGCCCGGACCGAGGCGTCCAGACACATCACGAACACCCCGGTCAGCAGCAGCATCCCGCCGATCCCGGTGAGCAGCTTCTGCGGCCGCTGCACCACGTCCAGCATGCGCGGCACGACGCCCGCGAACAGCGACCGCACCCGGGTCACCACGAACTTCCGCAGGAACGGGATGGCCGTCACGACCAGCACCAGCACGGCGACCGTCAGCAGGCCCGCGATCACCGTCCGGGACGGCGTGAGCGAGGACGGCGTCTTCTCCGTCCCCGTCAGATAGCCGAACGCGGCCAGCAGCACGATGTGGCAGCCGAGCCCGAACAGCTGCGAGGCGCCGACACTGGCCACCGCCAGCCCCGGCCGCACCCCCGACCGCTGGAGGAAGCGGGTGTTCAGCGCCACCCCGCCCACCGCGGCCGGCGCCACGATCTTCACGAACGAACCGGCGACCTGGGCCAGCACCGTCTTCCCGAACGGCACCCGCTCGGGCACGAAGCCCAGCAGGCTCATCGCCGCCGCCACATAGCTGAGCGCCGAGAAACCGAGCGCCGCCGCCACCCAGCCCCACTCCGCCTGCTCCACCACGGCCCCGAAGTCGGCCTCGGTGACCTGCGAGATCAGGAAGTACGCGGCGATGGCGCCGGCGATGAAGCTGAACAGGGTGCGCGGCTTGATCCGCTCCAGCCGGACCGGCTCGACCGGTGCCTGCGGCCGGATCAGCAGCACCTCCTGGCGGATCCGGGAGAGCAGATCCTCCTCGCGGGCGCCGTCCAGCGCGTCGTCCATGGCCCGCTTCTCGGCCTGCTTCTCGGTGCGCTGCGACTTGCGGGCGGCCTTGCGCCCGGTGGTCCGGGACAGCTCCGCGTCCTGCGCCCGCGCCCGCTTCGCCGCGTCCGACGCCTCCAGCACGGCCTCGCGCTCGCGCTGCGACCGCTCCCGGGCCAGTCGGCGCAGCTGCGCCCGGGTGGACCGGCTGAGCGCGATCGGCTGGAGCAGCGGCAGGCAGTCCGCGACGGCGTCCGGCCCCAGCACCTCCAGCGCCGCCGCCACCGCCCGCTCGGGACCGATCCGCAGCCCCGTGGTGGTGAGCAGTTGCGCCACGTCCATCCGCAGCACCAGATCGCCCGCCGCGATCTCGCCGCCGCGCAGATCGGTGACGAAGACCGTGCCAAAACGATCCACCAGGACGGCGTCGCCCGTGAGCCTGCGGTGCGCGATGCGCCGCGACTGGAGCGCCTTCACCTGACGCCAGGCGCCGCGCACCAGCGCGTCGGTGATCTCGCCGTCCTCCAGCGCGTCCAGGGAGCGCCCGCCGATGTGCTCGTAGACCAGCATCACGGCGTCCGGGCCCAGCTCGGAGGTGGCGATCAGCTTGGGGGCGTTGGCCCCGGCGGCGATCGCCGCGTACGCGAGCAGCGCCTCCTGCTCCAGCGCCTGGCGCAGCGACTGGATGGACCGCCGCTGGGTGAAGCCGCGCAGGGTCAGCCGCCGCCACACCCGGTAGAAGAAGCCCTGGGCCTGCTGTTCGCGGTCCACGACCGTCACGTCGAGCGGCGGGCCGTCCTCCAGCGAGACCAGATAGCGGCGCCCCCGGTCGCCCTGGTCGACGTAGTCCGGCGCGTCCTCGGCCCGTATGGCGCTGACCGGTCGGAAGCCGACGTGGCGCAGTCCGGCCATCAGATGCTGACCGGTCGGCCGGACGTTGGGCGAGCCGACCGCGTACAGCGTGCCGTAGGCGACGGTCCAGCCGATGAGCACGGTCAGGATGATGGAGAGCGGTGTCGTGTACCCGCCCACGAGCATGGTGAACGCGTCCAGCAGCAGGACCATCCACAGCACGACCCGCCAGCGCGGCCGTCTCGCCATGCCGACAGCCGTCATGTAGGCGATCACCGGGGCGAGATAGCCGTGCACCGGATCGGTCAGCTCGGCACCGGGCTGCGGCTGCGTCAGCGCGTCCTGGATGGTGCCGGAGGCGGACTTGGACACCCACAGGTCCGTGGCGAGCGTCACCCCGTGCGCCAGCACGGCGGCCAGCACCCCGTCGGCGATCCGCAGTCCGTCGCGTTTGACCAGCCGCTCGATGGCGAAGGCCACCGGAACGAGCAGCACGGCGATGCTGGAGACCAGACCGGCCAGCTTGATGAGGAGGTCGGGCGCCTGCCCGGTGCCCTTGTTGATGTCCTGTTCGAGACCGGTCGTGGTGCCGTGGGCGAAGGCGGCGACGGAGAACAGCACGACGATCGCCAGCACGCCGACGAGCAGCCGCAGCAGATCGGAGGGGCGGTGCACCCGGGCGGGCAGCAGCGGTTCGTCGCCCGAGACCCGGTCGGCCCCCGGCGCGTCGGAGGCCGCGAGCGTCGACCCGGCCGGACGCTCCGACGGGTCGCGCGGCGCGGTGTCCGGCTCCGGCCCGCCCTCGTGGGGGCGCGGCTCGGCATCAGAGGCGTCGGCCGCCTTCGGTGGCTGCACGCCCTGCTCCTTCGTCGCCTCTGATGGATCTTCGTCTTCTCGTATCACCGGTCACCGCCCGCACGATGGTGGCACGGGCGGCCCGCGCAGGGGGGCATCAGGGTGGGATGCCCCGACGCGCGATGCGCAACATACGCCCCATTCCCCCCGCCCGCACAGTTCGCCGGGACCCGGGGGAAGGCGCCCCCGGACTGTCGGTGCGGTACGGCAGGATGGGCCGGATGAGCGAACCTTCGACCGGCGACGCGCTGCCGGAGTACGTGGAGCGCGTGCTCGACGTCGCCGAGCTGATCCCGCCCGGCCGCGTCATGACCTACGGGGACATCGCGGAGTGGCTCGGCGAGGGAGGCCCGCGCCAGGTCGGCCGGGCCATGGCGCTGTACGGGGCCGCGGTGCCCTGGTGGCGGGTGGTGCGCGCCGACGGGACGCTGCTGCCCGGCCACGAACTGCGCGCGCTGGACCACTACCGCGAGGAGAACACCCCGCTGCGCGAGGCCCCGCGCGCGGCGCAGGGGCATGTGCCGCGCCTCGACATGCGGCGCGCGCGGTGGGACGGCGTGCCCGGGGGGCCGGCCGGTGACGGCGGGGAAGCTCACACCTGACAGCTTCGGCCATCCGGGCGCCCAACCGGCGGAGCCGGGTCCGAGCGAGACACCGGAAGTACGGGACGTACGCGCCCGGCGCCCCCGGCCGCCGACACCCGCGAGGCGCCGGAACCCGCCGCCGACGGCGGCCCCGACGCCCTCGGCGACGACGGCGGCCCCGGCACCCCGACGACGGCCTCCGCCCCGCCGGAACCCCCGGCGACGACGTCCCCTGCCCCGCCGGAACCCCCGGCAACGGCGGCCTCCGCACCCCGGCGCCCCGGCGGAACGTGACGATCCACGCATCCGTCCCGTCCCGATCCGGTCCCCGGCCGGAGTAGCGTCGTCAGTTCGCGGCATCCGCCGCGCCCCGCAGCCCCGCAGCCCCGCAGCCCCGCAGACCCACAGCCCGACAGCCCCGCAGCGCAGACCCACCAGGACCGGCGATCCCCACGTGAGTTCCTCCTCCACCACCCGGCACAGTCCGCACCGTCCGACACGGCGCCGGACCGCGGGCGCGTACCGTCTGGTGCGCACCCCGCCGGGCTCCGTGGAGCCCCCCCTCCTGGACGCGGCGCAGCGCGCCGTGGTCGACCACCCCGGCGGACCGCTGCTGGTCCTCGCCGGTCCCGGTACCGGCAAGACCACCACGCTCGTCGAGGCGGTCGCGGCCCGCGTCGACCGGGGCGCCGACCCGGCCCGGATGCTGATCCTCACCTTCAGCCGCAAGGCCGCCGTCGAACTACGCGACCGCATGGCCGCCCGGCTCGGCGCCCTCAGGGGCCCGCAGGCCACCACCTTCCACTCCTTCTGCTACGCCCTGGTCCGCGCCCACCAGGACGCCGATCTCTTCGCGGACCCGCTGCGGCTGCTCTCCGGCCCCGAACAGGACGTCACCGTCCGCGAGCTGCTGGCCGGCCAGCTCGACCTGGAGAAGGAGGGGCTCTCCGGCATCCGCTGGCCCGAGGAACTGCGCGCCTGCCTGACCACGCGCGGCTTCGCCGACGAGGTGCGCGCGGTGCTGGCCCGCAGCCGCGAGCTGGGCCTCGGCCCGGACGCCCTCGCGGACTTCGCCCGCCGCACCGGCCGTCCTGACTGGGGCGCCGCCGCCGCGTTCCTCGCCGAGTACCTGGACGTCCTGGACGCGCAGGGCGTGCTCGACTACGCGGAACTGGTCCACCGGGCCGTGCTCCTCGCCGAGCGCCCGGAGGTGTCCGCGCTGCTGGCCGGCCGGTACGACACCGTCCTCGTCGACGAGTACCAGGACACCGACCCGGCCCAGGTCCGGCTGCTGCACGCGCTGGCCGGCAACCGGGGGAGCACCCCGGGCGGCGGCGGGGGCCGGAACCTGATCGCGTTCGGTGACCCGGACCAGTCGATCTACGCGTTCCGGGGCGCCGATGTGAACGGCATCCTCGACTTCCCCGAGCGCTTCCGCCGCGCGGACGGCGCCCCCGCCCCCGTCGGCGTCCTCACCACGTCGCGCCGCTCCGGCGAGGCGGTGCTGGCCGCGACCCGGCTGCTGACCCGCCGGATGCCGCTCAACCGGCTGCCCTCGGCGAAGGTCCGCGCCCACCGGGAGCTGGCCGCCGTCCGCGAGGGCGGCAGCGTGGAGACGTACACCTACCCGACCGCGTCCGCCGAACTGGAGAACATCGCCGACCTGCTGCGCCGGGCGCACCTGGAGGACGGGGTGCCGTGGCGCGAGATGGCCGTGCTGGTGAGGGCCGGCGGCCGGACGATCCCCGCCGTGCGCCGCGCCCTGACCTCGGCGGGCGTCCCCCTGGAGATCGACGGCGACGACCTGGCCCTGCGCCACGAACCGGCGGTGGCCCCTCTTCTGACCGCCCTGCGCGCGGTGGCGAAGGCCGCACTGCGCCGGGGCCGGGACACGGAGGTGGAAGCGGCTGCTGGCGACGGCGGGGCTAGTGGTGCCGAGGGGGCTGAAGGTGCCGCCAGGGCCGGTGGTGCCGACGGAGCCAGTGGTACCGACGAGGCTGAAGGTGCCGCCGGGGCCGGCAGTGCTGATGGAGCCGGTCGTGCCGATGGGGCTGAAGGTGCCGCCAGGGCCGGTGGTGCTGACGGAGCCGGTCGTGCCGACGGGGCCGAAGGTGCCGCCAGGGCCGGTGGTGCCGACGAGGCTGAAGGCGCCGCCGGGACCGAAGAGGCGTCCGACGCCCCGCCCGTCACCTCCTGGCTGGACACCGAGACCGCGCTGACCCTGCTCTCCTCGCCGCTGGGCGCCATGGACGCGGCCGATCTGCGCCGGCTGGGCCGCGCCCTGCGCGACGAGGAGCGGGCCACGGGCAACCGGCTGCCCGCGCCCTCCGGCGACCTGCTCGCCCGCGCGCTCGCCGAACCGGAGCGGCTGGTCACGCACGATCCTGCGTACGCCCGCGGGGCGCAGCGCCTGGGCGCGCTGCTGCGCACGGCGCGCGAGCTGCTGGAGCGCGGCGGCACCGCCGAGGAGGCCCTGTGGGAGCTGTGGTCGGGAACCCCGTGGCCGGCCAGGCTGGAGCGCGCGGCCCTGCGCGGCGGCGCCGCCGGGCGCAACGCGGACCGCGACCTCGACGCGGTGTGCGCCCTCTTCGAGACCGCGGCCCGCGCCGAGGAGCGCACCGGCGGCCGGGGCGCGCTCAACTTCCTCGAAGAGGTCGACGCCCAGGACATCGCCGCCGACACCCTCTCCCGCCGCGCGGTGCGGCCCGACGCCGTACGCCTGATGACCGCCCACCGCTCCAAGGGCCTGGAATGGCGCCTCGTCGTCGTCGCCGGGGTGCAGGAAGGGCTCTGGCCCGACCTGCGGCGCCGGGGTTCGCTGCTGGAGGCCGACCGGATCGGCCGCGACGGCATCGCCCCGCCCCTCACCCCCGGCGCACTGCTCGCCGAGGAGCGCAGGCTCTTCTACGTGGCGGCGACCCGCGCCCGCGACCGGCTCGTCGTCACGGCGGTCAAGGCCCCGGCCGACGACGGCGACCAGCCCTCCCGCTTCCTCACCGAACTGGGCGTCGAACCCCGCGACGTCACCGGCCGCCCGCGCCGCCCCCTCGCCGTCGCCGCGCTCGTCGCGGAACTGCGCGCCACCACCGTCGACCCCGAGGCGTCCGACGCGCTGCGCGAGGCCGCCGCCCACCGCCTGGCCCGGCTCGCCGCGCTCAGCGACGACGAGGGGCAGCCGCTCGTCCCGTCGGCCCACCCGTACCGCTGGTGGGGGCTGCACGAGCCGACCCGCTCGGCCGTGCCGCTGCGCGACCGCGACCAGCCGGTGACCCTTTCCGGCAGCGCGCTCGACCAGCTGGCCCGCACCTGCGCGCTCCAGTGGTTCCTGGGCCGCGAGGTGAAGGCCGACGCCCCGGCGACCGCCGCCCAGGGCTTCGGCAACGTCGTCCACGTCCTGGCCGACGAGGTGGCCTCCGGCCGTACCCCGGCGGACCTGGCCGTCCTCATGGAACGGCTCGACTCGGTCTGGGACGGGCTCGCCTTCGACGCGCCCTGGAAGTCCCGCCAGGAGAAGGAGCAGGCCCGCGCCGCCCTGGAGCGCTTCCTGCGCTGGCACGTCATGGACCGCGCGGGCCGCACCCCGGTCGCCAGCGAGCACGACTTCGACGTGACGCTGGAGGCGGGGGAGTACGAGGTGCGCATCCGCGGCTCCATGGACCGGGTCGAGCGCGACGCCGAGGGCCGGGCCTACGTCGTCGACTTCAAGACGGGCAAGCAGTCCCAGACGAAGGACGAGGTGGCCCGCCACCCGCAGCTCGCCGTCTACCAGCTCGCCGTGCGCGAGGGCGCCGTCGACGAGGTCTTCGACGGCGTCAGGCCCGAGTCCGGCGGCGCCGAACTCGTCCAGCTGCGCCAGGCCGCCCCCAAGAAGGAGGGCGGCGACACCGCGCCCAAGGTGCAGTCCCAGCGGCCGCCCGACACCGAGTGGGTCTCCGACCTGCTGGCGACCGCCGCGGGACGGGTCCTGGACGAGCGCTTCACCCCGTCGGCCGGCCAGCACTGCGCCCACTGCGCGTTCCGCTCCTCGTGCAGCGCGCAGCCGGAGGGCAAGCACATCGTGGAGTGAGCCCCCGCCGGACACGGCCGGGCCCGCCGGTCAGGGCTTGCGGGCCACCACGCCGTACACGCTCACGTCCGCGTCCGTGACGTCGTTGATCCGCTGGTAGCGCGTACGGTCCAGCTCGTCCAGGCCCGCCACGAACTCCGGATCCGGATCGGCGGCCTCCGGCAGGTCCACGACCGCCTCGGGACGCCACCGGTGCACCGGCACGACACCCGGCTCCAGCATCTCCAGGCCGTTGTCCGTGACGAAGCGCACCACCTGGGCGTGCGAGCGGCGGACCATGGCGAAACCGCGCTCCTTGAACGCCTTCGTCACCTGCCCGACCTGCTCCGGATTGAGATCGGAACCGACGTTGCTCAGGATCAGATAGCTGCCGGGCGCCAGGGCGCCGAGCAGCCGCTCGACGACCGGGTACGCCACCTCGTCCTCGATGAAGTGCAGTACGGCGGCGAGCACCAGGGCGACCGGCCGGTCCAGGTCCAGGGTGCGGCGCGCCGCCTCCAGGATCGTGTCCGGATCGCGCAGATCCGCCTCGATGTAGTCGGTGCGCCCCTCCGGGCCGCTGGTCAGCAGGGCCTGCGCGTGGACGAGGACGACCGGGTCGTTGTCCACGTAGACCACACGGGCGTCCGGCGCGATCCCCTGCGCGATCTGGTGCACGTTCGCCTGCGTCGGCAGCCCCGTGCCGATGTCCAGGAACTGCCGCACCCCGGCCTCCGTGGCCAGCGTCACCGCCCGCCGCATGAAGTCCCGGTTGTGCCGCACCGTGAGGTACCCGCGCGGATTGGCCCGCAGCGCCATGGCCGCGGCCTCCCGGTCCGCCGGGTAGTTGTCCTTGCCGCCGAGGAAGACGTCGTAGACCCGCGCGGGATGGGCCTTCGTCGTGTCGATGCGCTCCCGGAGTCTCGCGGCGTCCGGGGCGGGTGCGTCGGCGCTCATATGACCGTCCTCATAAGGCTGTTGATGCGACAAGCAGTCAATGTAGACGGTGATCGCGGGTCGGGGTTGTCGGTGGGGCCGGTTAGCCTCGGTGGAGTGTCCTCCCGTCTCACCGATCCCGAGCAGCTCAAGGAGCTCCTGGGGATCCCCTTCACCCCGGAGCAGACGGCGTGCATCGTCGCGCCGCCCGCCCCCCAGGTGATCGTCGCCGGCGCCGGGTCCGGCAAGACCACGGTGATGGCGGCGCGCGTGGTGTGGCTCGTCGGGACCGGGCAGGTCGCCCCGGAGCAGGTCCTCGGCCTCACCTTCACCAACAAGGCGGCCGGCGAGCTGGCCGAGCGCGTCCGCAGGGCCCTGGTCGCCGCCGGGGTCACCGACCCCGACACCCTCGACCCGGACGACCCCCCGGGCGAGCCCGGCATCTCCACGTACCACGCCTTCGCCGGAAAGCTCCTCACCGACCACGGGCTGAGGATCGGACTGGAGCCGGCCACCCGCCTCCTCGCCGACGCCACCCGCTACCAGCTCGCCGCCCGCGTGCTGCGCGAGGCCCCCGGCCCGTACCCGGCCCTGACCAGGTCGTTCCCCACGCTGGTCAGCGATGTGCTGGCGCTCGACGCCGAGCTGGCCGAGCATCTCGTGCGCCCCGAGCAGCTCGCGGCGTACGACACCGAGCTGCTGCGCATCCTGGAGGACGCCCGGCTCACCAACGCCGACCTGCGCAAGATCCCGGAGACCGCCGAGGCCCGCAGGGAACTGCTCGCGCTCACCCGCCGCTACCGGGACGCCAAGCGCGCCCGCGACCTCCTCGACTTCGGCGACCAGATCGCCCTCTCCGCCGAGCTGGCCCTCACCCGCCCCGAGGTCGGCGCGCTCCTGCGCGAGGAGTACCGGGTGGTGCTGCTCGACGAGTACCAGGACACCTCCGTCGCCCAGCGGCTCCTGCTCTCCGCCCTCTTCGGCAGCGGCCCCGACGGCGTCCCGACCGGCCACGCCGTCACCGCCGTCGGCGACCCCTGCCAGGCCATCTACGGCTGGCGCGGCGCCTCCGTCGCCAACCTCGACGACTTCCCCCGCCACTTCCCGCACGCCGACGGCACCCCGGCCGCCCGCCACTCCCTCAGCGAGAACCGCCGCAGCGGCGGCCGTCTGCTGCACCTCGCCAACGGGCTCGCCGCCCCGCTGCGCGCCATGCACGAGGGCGTCGAGGCCCTGCGCCCCGCCCCCGGCGCCGAGCGCGACGGGCTGGTCCGCTGCGCCCTGCTGCCCACCCACGCCGAGGAGATCGCCTGGCTCGCGGACTCGATCGCCCATCTGGTGCGCACCGGCACCGCCCCCGGCGAGATCGCCGTCCTGTGCCGCACCGCGGGCGACTTCCCGCGGATCCAGGCCGCGCTGGTCGACCGGGACGTCCCGGTCGAGGTCGTCGGCCTGTCCGGACTGCTCCACCTCCCCGAGGTAGCCGACCTCGTCGCCGTCTGCGAGGTCCTCCAGGACCCGGGGGCCAACGCCTCCCTGGTCCGGCTGCTCACCGGCCCCCGCTGGCGGATCGGCCCCCGCGACCTGGCCCTCCTCGGCCGCCGCGCCCGCCTCCTCGTCCACCGGGCGGTCCACGGCGAGGACGCCGACCCCGACCGCAGGCTCGCGGAGGCCGTGGAGGGCATCGACCCGGCCGAGGTCGTCTCGCTGGCCGACGCCCTGGACACCTTCCTCGACTCCGGCGGCGAGGACGACGACCGGCTCCCCTTCTCCGCCGAGGCCCGGATCCGCTTCGCCCGGCTCGCCGCCGAGCTGCGCGATCTGCGCCGCTCGCTCGCGGACCCGCTGATGGACGTCCTGCACCGGGTGCTGGCCGCCACCGGACTGGAGGTCGAGCTGTCCGCGTCCCCGCAGGCCCTGGCCGCCCGCCGCCGCGAGACCCTGGCCAACTTCCTCGACGTCGCCGCCCGCTTCGCCGCCGCCGACGGCGAGGCCACCTTGCTCGCCTTCCTCGCCTTCCTGCGCACCGCCGCCCAGTACGAGAAGGGGCTCGACAACGCGCTGCCCGGCGGCGAGAACACCGTCAAGGTCCTCACCGCCCACAAGTCCAAGGGCCTGGAATGGGACGTGGTCGCCGTGCCCGGCCTGGTCACCGGCCAGTTCCCCAGCAGCCGGGCCCGCGAGGTGTGGACCGCCCAGCCCCAGGTCCTCCCGCACGCCCTGCGCGGCGACACCGCCACCCTCCCCGCCCTGGACACCTTCGACGCCCGCGGGCTCAAGGGCTTCAAGGAGGAGATGAAGGAGCACCAGAACACCGAGGAGCTGCGCCTCGGCTACGTCACCTTCACCCGCCCCCGCAGCCTGCTGCTCGGCTCCGGTCACTGGTGGGGCCCCGACCAGAAGAAGCCGCGCGGCCCCTCCGCCTTCCTGCACGCCCTGTACGCCCACTGCGCCGCCGGGTACGGCGAGATCGAGGTGTGGGCGGACGAGCCCGCCGAGGACGCCGAGAACCCCTCCCTGGCCGAGGCCGCCGCCGAGCACGCCTGGCCGCTGCCCCTGGACGACACCGCCCTCGCCCGCCGCCGCGCCGCCGCCGACCTGGTCATGGCCCATCTGACCGCCCTGGCGGCCGGCTCCCCGACCCCGGACGCGGCGCGCCCGCAGGACGACCGCGCCTCCGCCCCCAGAAAGCCCTTCGCGGGGGATGGCGGCCCCTTCGCGGAGGAGGACGGTCTCTACGGGAACGACAGCCCCTTCGAGGACGGCAGCCTCTTCGAGGACGGCAGCCTCTTCGAGGACGGCGACCCGTTCCCGGAGGACGCGCCGTTCCCGGAGGAGCCGTTCCCGCAGGACGCGGCGTTCCCGGAGGACCCGTTCCCGCAGGACGCGCCGTTCCCCGACGAGGAACGGCCCGGGGGCGGCCCGGCACCCGCCGAGGACGCCCCGTTCCCCGGCGAGGGACCGGCCCCGGCCGAGGCCCCCGCCCCCGTCCGGACGGACGCCCCGCACGTCCCCGCGGCCCGCGCCCCCGTGCGGGAGCCCGGCCGGCTCACCCCGGAGGAGGCCCGCACCCTCGCCTCCTGGGACCGCGACCTCGATGCCCTCGCCGGGGAGCTGCGCCGCGCCCGCGCCACCGTGCGCGACGTGCTCGTACCGGCCTCGCTCTCCGCCACCCAGCTGCTGCGCCTGGCCGACGACCCGGACGGCTTCGCCCAGGAGCTGGCCCGGCCCATGCCCCGGCCCCCGCAGCCCGCCGCGCGCCGGGGCACCCGCTTCCACGCCTGGGTCGAGTCCCGCTTCGAGGAGCTGCCGCTGCCGATGCTCGGCCCCGACGAACTGCCCGGGGGCGACGAGAACGACGCCGACATCGCCGACGAGCGCGATCTCGCCGAACTGAAGGAGGCGTTCGAGCGCACCCCGTACGCCCGCCGCACCCCGTACCGCGTGGAGACGCCGTTCCAGATCACGCTGGCCGGCCGGGTGATCCGGGGCCGCATCGACGCGGTCTACCGCACGGGCGACACGTACGAGATCGTCGACTGGAAGACCAGCCGCACCCTCACCGCCGACCCGCTCCAGCTCGCCGTCTACCGCCTGGCCTGGGCCGAACTGCACGGTCTGCCGCTCACCGACGTCACGGCCGCCTTCGTCTTCGTCCGCACCGGCGAGTGCGTCCGCCCGGCCCGGCTCCCGGGCCGCCCGGAGCTGGAGAGAATCCTCCTGGACGAGCCACCGCCCGCGGCCCGATAAGCTGAAGGTCATGAGCGACACCCCGGACAACGCCGTCCGTACGTACACCGAGCAGCACCGCGCGGCCTTCCTCGATGACCTCGCCGCCTGGCTGCGCATCCCCTCCGTATCCGCCCAGCCGGAGCACGACGGGGACGTACGGCGCAGCGCCGAGTGGCTGTCCGCCAAGCTGACGAAGACCGGTTTCCCGGTCTCCGAGATCTGGGAGACCGACGGCGCGCCCGCCGTGTTCGCCGAGTGGCCCTCCGACGACCCGGACGCGCCCACGGTCCTCGTGTACGGACACCACGACGTCCAGCCCGCCGCCCGCGAGGACGGCTGGAGCACCGACCCCTTCGAGCCGGTGATCCGCGACGGACGGATGTACGGACGCGGCGCGGCCGACGACAAGGGCCAGGTGTTCTTCCACACCCTGGGCGTCCGCGCCCACCTCGCCACCACCGGCCGCACCGCCCCCGCCGTCCACCTCAAGCTCCTCGTCGAGGGCGAGGAGGAGTCCGGCTCCCCGCACTTCCGGGCCCTGGTCGAGCAGCGGGCCGCCCGGCTCGCCGCGGACGCCGTGATCGTCTCCGACACCGGCATGTGGGACGAGGCCACCCCGACGGTCTGCACCGGCATGCGCGGCCTCGCCGAGTGCGAGATCGAGCTGCGCGGACCGGACCAGGACATCCACTCCGGATCCTTCGGCGGGGCCGTCCCCAACCCGGCGACCGAGATCGCCCGGCTGGTCGCGGCGCTCCACGACGCCGACGGAAGGGTCGCGGTCCCCGGGTTCTACGACGGTGTGGCCGAGCTCACCGAGACCGAACGCGCCCTCTTCGCCGAACTGCCCTTCGACGAGGCCACCTGGCTGCGCACCGCCCGCTCCGGCGCCGCGTCCGGCGAGGCCGGATACTCCACGCTGGAGCGGATCTGGGCCCGCCCCACCGCCGAGGTCAACGGCATCGGCGGCGGCTACCAGGGCGCCGGGAGCAAGACGATCATCCCGTCCGCCGCCCAGGTGAAGATCAGCTTCCGGCTGGTCGCGGGCCAGGACCCGGACCACGTCCAGAAGGTCGTCCGCGACTGGGCCGAGTCCCGTGTCCCCGCCGGAATCCGTCACCGGATCACTTTCCTCCCGGCCACCCGCCCCTGCCTCACCCCCCTGGACCACCCGGCCCTGCGGGCCGTGGCCCGCGCCATGGGACGAGCCTTCGGCCAGAAGATCCTCTTCACCCGCGAAGGAGGCTCGGGACCCGCGGCGGACCTCCAGGACGTGCTCGGCGCCCCCGTCCTCTTCCTGGGCATCTCCGTACCGTCCGACGGCTGGCACGCCCCCGACGAGAAGGTCGAACTGGACCTCCTGTTCAAGGGTGTGGAGACCACCGCCCATCTCTGGGGCGAGCTGGCGGCCGCACTCCGCTGAATCCTGAACACCCGATCCATCCCGGGGGAGTAGGAAGCACCTGTGAGCACCTTCGACAACGCCACCACGGACCGTCCCATCGGCCTGACCGCGCCGAGCGGCATCGACCGCGCCGCCCACCACCGCCTCGACGAGGCATGGCTGGCCGCCGCGTGGAGCCACCCGACGACCCGGGTCTTCGTCGTCTCCGGGGGGCAGGCGCTGATCGACGACACCGAGGACGGCACCGAACTGGTGATGACCCCCGCCTTCGAGGCCCCGGTCACCGAGACCCACCGCTACTTCCTCGGTACGGACGCGGACGGCGTCAGCTACTTCGCGCTCCAGAAGGACTCGCTGCCCGGCCGCATGGACCAGTCGGCCCGCCCGGCAGGACTGCGCGAGGCCGGACTGCTCCTCGGCCCCCGCGACGCCGGGCTGATGGTGCACGCGGTGGCGCTGGAGAACTGGCAGCGGCTGCACCGCTTCTGCTCGCGCTGCGGCGAGCGCACGGTGATCGCCGCCGCCGGCCACATCCGCCGCTGCCCGGCCTGCGGTGCCGAGCACTACCCGCGCACCGACCCGGCGGTCATCATGCTCGTCACCGACGACCAGGACCGTGCGCTGCTCGGCCGCCAGGTGCACTGGCCGGAGGGACGTTTCTCCACCCTGGCCGGATTCGTCGAGCCCGGTGAGTCCATCGAGCAGTCCGTGGCCCGCGAGGTGTTCGAGGAGGCGGGCATCACGGTCGGCGAGGTCGCGTACATGGCCAGCCAGCCCTGGCCCTTCCCCTCCAGCCTGATGCTCGGCTTCATGGCGCGGGCCGAGACCTTCGAGATCAACGTCGACGGCGAGGAGATCGAGGAGGCCCGCTGGTTCTCCCGCGACGACCTGACCGCCGCCTTCGAATCCGGCGAGATCCTGCCCCCGTTCGGCATCTCGATCGCCTCCCGCCTGATCGAGAGCTGGTACGGCAAGCCGCTCCCGAAGCCGGTCCGCGCGAGCTGACCGGCGCCCGGCACGGGCCCGAACGGAAACGGAACCGCCCGCCGCCCCCGTCCACGAGGGAGGGGAGCGGCGGGCGGTTCGTGTCCGGCTCCGCGGGGCGTGCCGGACCAGAGCGTCGGATCAGGCGCCGATCTTCTGCTTGACCTGGGCCAGCGACGGGTTCGTCAGGGTCGAGCCGTCCGGGAAGAGCACGGTCGGAACCGTCTGGTTTCCGCCATTCGCCTTCTCGACGAAGGCCGCCGACTCCGGGTCCAGCTCGATGTTGACCTCGGTGTACGCGATGCCCTCGCGGTCCATCTGGCCCTTGAGCCGACGGCAGTAGCCGCACCACGTGGTGCTGTACATCGTCACAGTGCCCGGCATGTCTTCGCGCTCCTCTGTCTCATCCGATTCCGGCACCCCGCCGCGCCCCGTCACTGTCCGGTTCCTCACATCCGGAACCGCCGGGGCGCACGTTGCCGCACGGAGGGGGAACGTACGTGACCTGGCCGGCATTCCCGCGACCGCCCCCGGGCGTCCGGGACTCCCCGTTCACGGGACCGCCCCGGTCCTCTTCACGGGACCGCGCGGGCCGTACTCATGGGGCCGCGTCGGCCGGACTCATGGAGCCGCGCGGGTCGTACTCATGGGGCCGCGCCGGTCGTACTAATACGGCACCCCTGTGGACAAGCCCCGCTCCCGCCCCTCACGACCTGGCAGCATGGCGGGGTGACATCAGCAACGCATTCCACCCTCTTCCCTCAGGTCCCCGACTCCGCCGACGCCGTCCTGGACGGGCTCGACCCCGAGCAGCGCGAGGTCGCCGAGGCCCTCCAGGGACCGGTGTGCGTGCTGGCCGGAGCCGGTACGGGCAAGACCAGGGCGATCACGCACCGCATCGCCTACGGGGTGCGGGCCGGGATCCTCCAGCCGACCAGCGTGCTGGCCGTCACGTTCACCAACCGTGCCGCGGGAGAGATGCGCGGACGCCTCCGCCAGCTCGGCGCGGACGGCGTTCAGGCGCGCACCTTCCACTCCGCGGCCCTCCGCCAGCTCCAGTACTTCTGGCCGAAAGCAGTCGGTGGCGCGCTGCCCCGGCTGCTGGAGCGCAAGGTCCAGCTGGTCGCCGAGGCCGCCACCCGGTGCCGCGTCCGCCTCGACCGCACCGAGCTGCGCGATGTCACCGGCGAGATCGAATGGGCCAAGGTCACCCAGACCGTCCCCGCCGACTATCCGGCCGTCGTCGCCAAGTCCCAGCGCGAGGCCCCGCGCGACCCGGCCGAGATCTCCCAGGTCTACGCGATGTACGAGCAGCTGAAGCGCGACCGCTCGGTGATCGACTTCGAGGACGTCCTGCTGCTCACCGTCGCCATCCTCCAGGACCGCCACGACATCGCCGACCACGTCCGCCGCCAGTACCAGCACTTCGTGGTCGACGAGTACCAGGACGTCAGCCCGCTCCAGCAGCGTCTCCTCGACCTCTGGCTCGGCGACCGGGACAGCCTCTGCGTCGTCGGTGACGCCAGCCAGACGATCTACTCCTTCACCGGAGCCACCCCCGACCACCTGCTGAACTTCCGCACCCGCCACCCCGGCGCCACCGTCGTCAAGCTCGTCCGGGACTACCGCTCCACCCCCCAGGTCGTCCATCTGGCGAACGGGCTGCTCTCCCAGGCCCGCGGCCGGGCCGCCGAGCACCGCCTCGCCCTGGTCTCGCAGCGCGAGGCCGGCCCCGAGCCCTCCTACGTGGAGTACGCGGACGAGCCCGCCGAGGCCGAAGGCACCGCCCGCCGCATCCGGGACCTGATCGCCGCCGGCGTCCCGGCCGGCGAGATCGCCGTGCTCTTCCGGGTCAACGCGCAGTCCGAGGTCTACGAGCAGGCCCTCGCGGACGCGGGGGTGCCCTACCAGCTCCGGGGCGCGGAGCGGTTCTTCGAGCGCGCCGAGGTGCGCGAGGCGGGGGTGGCCCTGCGCGGCGCGGCGCGCGCCGGGTCCAACGACGCCCTGCTGGACGACGCGGAGGACCTGCCCTCCGAGGTGCGGGCCGTGCTCTCGGCCCTGGGCTGGAGCGCCGAGCCGCCCGCCGGATCGGGGGCGGCGCGCGACCGCTGGGAGTCCCTGGCCGCCCTGGTCCGGCTCGCCGAGGACTTCGAGCGGGCCAGGACCGGCGCGACCCTCTCCGACCTGGTCGCCGAGCTCGACGCACGGGCCGCCGCCCAGCACGCCCCCACCGTCCAGGGCGTCACCCTGGCCTCCCTGCACTCGGCCAAGGGCCTGGAGTGGGACGCCGTGTTCCTGGTCGGGCTCACCGAGGGCATGATGCCGATCACCTATGCCAAAACGGACGAGCAGATCGAGGAGGAGCGCCGGCTGCTCTACGTCGGTGTCACCCGCGCCCGCCTCCACCTCGGCCTGTCGTGGTCGCTGGCCCGTTCGCCCGGCGGCCGGGCGAGCCGCCGCCCCAGCCGCTTCCTGAACGGACTGCGCCCCGGCTCGACGGCGCCCGGCGGGCGCGCCGCCGCCGTCGGCGGGGGAGGCATCGAGCGCCCGGCCGGTGCCGCCCGGCGCAGGCAGCGCGGGCCCGCGCGGTGCCGGGTCTGCGGCAAGACCCTGACGGATGCGGGCGAGATGAAGCTGATGCGCTGCGACGACTGCCCGTCCGACATGGACGAGGCGCTGTACGAGCGGCTGCGGGACTGGCGCGCCGTCCGCGCGGGCGAGATCGGCCAGCCCGCCTACTGCGTGTTCACCGACAAGACGCTGATGGCCATCGCGGAGGCCGTGCCCGGCACCGAGGGCGAGCTGGCCGGGATCTCCGGGGTCGGCGCGCGGAAGTTGGGCCGGTTCGGTGCCGCCGTGCTGGACATCTGCGCAGGTGGGGACGGGTTCGATCGGTCCGGGGAAGAGGACGGCGAGGGGTGAGAAAAACTCGTCGGAAAAATAGTTTGCGCGCGCCCCAGTCATCACCATAGGTTCTTAACCACGGGAACAGCGGCTTCTCTGAAGCCCGGGTCCTGTGCTGTACTTATCCGAATACGCAGGACCGGTTCACCCGGTCCCCCGAGACGCCGAGAGGAGGCGATTGAAGTGATCAGCATCATCGAGACCAACAAAATGACCGATCTCTCGGTCGTCTCCGCCTGCTCGCTCGGCCTCGCCTGCTCCAAGGATGTCTCGCTGCGTGGCACCGGTCTGTCCGGCATTCCTGCCTTCGGTCCGCTGTTCCTGTCGAGCCTTCCCGTGCGGGAGCGCAATGAGCGACCGGCCCAGGCACCGGCAGCAGCAGTAGCGAAGGGACAGGCCCCGGCCTATGCCTTTGCCGCCGTCGGTGCGGGAGCGGGAGCCGAAGCCGGCCAGAAGATGACGCACCACCACACGATGTGGGCCTTCCGTGGGCCTGAACCCTGGAGTGATCCAGCCTGATCGACGATCAGGCCGGCGCCTTCAGGGCCGCGGAACCCCACTCGGGATCCGCGGCCCTTTTGTTTTGTCCGAACGGACGAGACAGCGCGAAGGAGCCTCGGAACAAACAGGACCTGGTACCAGCCGCCCCCCGGCCAACACGCCGGAAACGACCAGACGAGGACACCACCACCGTGCAACTCGAAGCGCACGCCCCGTCCGTACCGCCTTCCGACACGATCTCCCCGCCCGGCTCCACGGAGGACTCCACCTTGATCCCCCTCACCGCGCTCACCGCGCTCGACGACGCCATCGAGAACCTCGGCGTACCCGTCCCCTGCCGCTCCTACGACCCGGAAGTCTTCTTCGCCGAGTCCCCGGCCGACGTCGAGTACGCCAAGTCCCTCTGCAAGACCTGTCCGCTCGTCGAGGCGTGCCTCGCCGGCGCCAAGGAGCGCCGCGAGCCTTGGGGTGTCTGGGGCGGTGAGCTCTTCATCCAGGGCGTCGTCGTCGCCCGCAAGCGCCCCCGTGGCCGTCCGCGCAAGAACCCGGTCGCGGCGTGACCGCCGACCTGGGGGTCCCGGCCCCCAAGCCCCTGAAGCGCATCGGAACCATCGACCGTCCCCTCACCCACGACCCCCGAAACCAGGCAGCAATGACCCTCCCCACCAGCGAGCCCGTCGGCTCCGCGACACCGGACGTCACCATCATCGGCGCGAACGACTCGCGTCAGAACAGGACCCGAGAAATGCAACTCATCCCAGAAGCCCTGGCTCGTGCCCATATGCACGACCGCCTGCGGGAAGCGGAGTCGGAGCGCCAGGCCGTACGCCTGGTGGCCGCCCGCCGCATGCAGCGCCGGGCCGAGCGCGCCTCGATGCGCGCCCGCCGCGCGCTCGCCATGGCGGTCATGCACTGACCCGAGCAGGACCGCACACCCGCAGAACCCGTAGAACCCGCAGTACCCGCCGGGGCGTAGCCGCTCTCTGTGCCCCGGTCCGCACCACCACCCACAGCAGCACCCCTACCGCGGGGCCGGTCCGCTCGGACCGGCCCCGCGGTCGTGCGCGCGCACGACCGGGAAGCCCGGTCCTTCGCTCGTCGGTACCTCGATGCCCGGTGGAGGCCGACGGGAGCCGGGGCGGAGGAGCCGCCGCTGTGGAGGCGGGGGCACGGCGACGGCGTTATCGTCGCGAGATGGACGAGCCGCGGCAGCACCCCGGAGAGGCCGGTACCGACACCGTCGTGTGCGCCCTGTGCGGCGCCCGCACGGAGGACGGCACCCCACCGCCGACCTGGCTCTTCTCCGTGGAGAACGGCAGCCGCCGCTACTTCTGCGAGGTCTGCTCCCGCGCCCACATCAGAGCGGTCGAGGGCCGCCTCGACTCGACCTGGTGGTGACCGCCGGAGCCCACCGGGACAGCCCGCCCGAGCCCACTCACACCATCTCCGTCTTCGGCTCCACACCCGGTTCGACGTCCGGCTCGACACCCGACGCGGCGTCGGACGCGGGGCCCTGCTCGACACCCGACGCGGCATCGGGCACGGCGTCGGCGCCGGCCTCCGGCAGGACGAACCCGGGGAGCCAGGACTCCAGTTCGTCGCGCAGCCGGACCGTGGCACCCAACTGGCACAGCACCCCGATCGTGCTCAGCGTCACCCGGTGTATCAGCAGATAGGAGGGCGGCAGGTTCAACTGCTTGCCCAGCTGATGGGCGGGCGAGCGGGGGTCCGCTATGCGCGCGGCCTGGCTGCGCATCCACCCCCGGGTGAAGGTGAACTCCTCGACCTCGGCCGGCTCGATGATCGGCAGGAGATAGTCGAGCACCGCGTCCGGATCGAGGTCGATCGAGTCCTTGACGAACCCCTCCGCGCGCAGCAGTTCGTACACCGCGACGGCGTCGCCCCCGAGCGTCAGCCGCAGGGAGTCCCCGATGGTCCGGGGCAGCCCACCGGGCAGCCGGTCCACCGTCCCGAAGTCCAGCACCCCCAGCCGCCAGCCGTCCGCCCCGTCCTTCGGATCGGCGCCCTCCTCACCAGCCGGGGGCAGGAGCCGGAAGTTCCCCGGGTGCGGGTCGGCGTGCAGCAGTCCGGTGCGCGCGGGGCCCGAGAACAGGAACCGGGCCAGCAACTGCCCCGCCCGGTCGCGCTGCTCGCGAGTGCCCCCACTGATCACCTCGGCCAGGGGCACCCCGTCGACCCACTCGGTGATCAACACCTGCTCGCCCTGGTGGACCACCCCGGGGACCACCACATCGGGATCGTCCGCGAACTCCTCCGCGTGCTCCCGCTGGGACAGCGCCTCCTGCGCGTAGTCCAGCTCCTCCGACACCCGGTCGCGCAGCTCCGTGATGAGCGGCTTGATGTCCATGCCCGGAACCAGCGGCCCGAGCAGTCGGGCGAACCGGCTCAGCTGGGTCAGATCGGAGAGCAACGCCTCCCCGGCGCCCGGATACTGCACCTTCACCGCGACGTCCCGGCCGTCGTGCCACACCGCCCGGTGCACCTGGCCGATCGAGGCGGCGGCCGACGGCTTGTCGTCGAACTCCACGAACAGCTCCCGCCACCCCTCCCCGAGCCGCTCCTCCAGCACCGCGTGGACCGTGGCCGCCGGCATCGGAGGCGCGGCCTCCTGGAGTTTGGTCAGGGCCGCCCGGTACGGTCCGGCGACCTCCTCGGGCAGCGCCGACTCGAAGACGGAGAGCGCCTGGCCGAGCTTCATCGCGCCGCCCTTCAACTCGCCCAGCACCTTGAAGAGCTGATCGGCCGTGCGCTGCTGGACCTCGCGGGCCACCAGCTCCGCGGACTTCCCTCCGATGCGCTTGCCCAGTCCCCACGTGGCACGGCCGGCGAAACCCAAGGGCAGCGCGGCCAGCTTGGCGGTACGGGTGACCGCCTTCCGGGGAAGATCAGACATGTGCCCCTCCAATTCCCAGACTGCCGCGCTGCGTGCGGCGGTTACCCGGCCATTGTGTCGTGCGCCGCGCCGGCGCCGGAGGTGCGCACCCCCTCAGTGTGCCCACCCGCGCCACAGGAACAGTCGAGGTGCGCTGCGATCCGCTCCCGCCGCCAGTCCAACAGCGGCAGCGCCGCCTCCCAGCGCGTCCCCGTGCTGCCGGGCAGCTCTCCGTCGAGGAAGGCCAGGGCGTGCGCCGCGGCCAGCCCCGCCACCGCCGTCGCCAGGGCCAGATCGCAGGCCTGCGCGGTGGACCGCCGGCCGGACCGCCACTGGGCCACCATCCGGGGCCACTGCGGATCCCGGTCGCGCCGCGCCCGGTCGAGGCACCCCGCACACGCCGTGCCGCCCGGCAGCACCAGCGGTCCGACGAACCCGGTCGCCTCCACCACCCCGGCGTAGAGGTGCGGGGTGCCCGAGGCGATCCACGGCTCGGCGGTCCCGGGATCGGGGACGTAGGCCGTGAAACCGTCACGGGGAGCGATGACGATCAGCGACAGCCCCGGCTCGCTACCGCGGTGGCACGCGCCCCGGCCCCCGGAGCGGAGCGACGGCCCGGGGGAGGAGCGGCGGACGAGCCGGCCCGCCGCCGTGTCCCGGCGCTCGCCGACCGCCGACGGCGGCAGCCCGCCGGGCGCCACATCGCGGGGCTCGGCGCATCCGGCGTCCAGCACCTCCACGCGGCCGACCCCGGCACCCGAGAGCACCGCCGCGAGCGCCGCACCGACCCGGCCCGCGCCCCGGACCTGCACCCGCATGGAGCGGCGCGCGGCGAGCCGGCGCATCGCACCGCCCGGTTCGGGATGGACGACGGAGAGCGAGGCGAGGTCGGGCCGCCGGCGCTCCAGGGCGTCGGCCCGTGCCCGCAGGGCCTCGGCGTCCGGGCCGCCCGTCCGTACGTCGTCGAGGAGCCCGGCTTCCGCCAGCCGTCCCACCAGGGTGTCCACATGGTGATCGCTCAGGTCGAGCGCTCTGGCCTCCTCGCGCAGCAGCGGCATACCGCGCGTTCCGTCGAGGAGTTCCAGAAAACAGCCCGTGGCGCCGTCCATCGGGCCGACCTTCACGGCATGCGCGGGTGTCACGCCGAATTGCACGGTTCCGTTGCCGCGCCAGGCGCGACGCAATGCGGGTTTCAACATCGGATGCACGGCTTCCCCCGGTCTGTGCGGCTGTGCGCGTTGCATTGCCAGAATGCGACGGGACGCGCGGACGCGGGAAAAGTTGTCCACAGGCGAGGGGTATTAGTCGTTCAAATGGTGCAAGGCTCGGAACGGATCATGGGGCAACCGTCCCGGAGGCGGGACTTCTCCCACGCACAGCGGGTAACGTCGGGGCGTGCCCGCCGACCCGTCACCCGGCTTCGGGGAGACCTCCGCGCGCCGCGCCGGAACCCACCGGCGCAGTGCGGCCGACCACCAGCCCCGTGCGTCGGCGACGAGCGCGGTCGAGGTCCGCAGGAGCACCCGCCGCAGCCGCACGGTCTCCGCGTACCGGGAGGGCGACCGCACGATCGTGCTGATCCCCGCCCGGATGTCCGAGGCCGAGGAGCAGCGCTGGGTGAGTGTGATGCTCGACAAGCTCGCCGCCCAGGAGAACAAGCGGATCCTCGGCGACACCGAGCTGGCCGAGCGCGCGGAGCGGCTGTCCGCCCAGTACCTCGGCGGCCGGGCCCGGCCCGTGTCGGTGCGCTGGGTCACCAATCAGAACACCCGCTGGGGCTCGTGCACCCCCGCCGAGGGGAGCATCCGCCTCTCGCACCGGCTGCAGGGCATGCCGGAGTACGTCGTCGACTACGTCCTCGTCCACGAGCTGGCGCATCTGCTGGTTCCCGGGCACGGCCCGCGGTTCTGGCGGCTGCTCGACGCCTATCCCCGCACCGAGCGGGCACGGGGCTATCTGGAAGGGGTCGTGGCGGCCGAACGGCTGCCCCACCTGCCCGCCGCGCGCGGCGAGTGACGTTCGCGATTCTGTACCGGGTCGGTACCGGCTTGGTCCGGTGCCGGAGTTTGCGGTTAGCCTGGCGCGACGCATTCACCTTCGGGATGGGGGACGGTCGTTACGCATGGCCAGGGAATTCCAACGCGGCCACAAGGCCAAGATCAGTGATCTGACACCGGGGACGGACCTGTACGTAGGTGTGCAGATCGCAGGCCCGGGGCTGTCCTTCGACATCAGCTGCTTCGGCCTGGATGTCAATGAGCAGCTGTCCGACGACCGTTATTTCATCTTCTTCAACCAGCCGAAATCGCCCGAGGAGTCCATTCAGCTGCTCGGCGCCCAGGCCGGTGACACGGAGTCCTTCCGTGTCACGCTGGACCGCATTCCGTCCCACATCCACAAGCTCTCCTTCACCGCGACGGTGGACGGCGCGGGGCAGATGTCGCAGGTCGGGCCCGGATACATCCGGATCGTCGCGGGTGGCGAGGAGGTGGTGCGGTACGCGTTCACCGGCTCGGAGTTCACCACCGAGCGCGCGGTGATGCTGGGGGACTTCTATCTCAAGGACGTGTGGCGGTTCGCCGCCGTCGGCCAGGGCTTCGACGGCGGTCTCGAGGCCCTGCTGAAGAACTTCGGCGGCGAGGTCGCCGAGGAGGAGACCCCGGCCGCCCCGCAGCAGCAGTCCGCCGCCCCGGGGTTCGCCCCGCCCGCGCAGGCCACCGCGCCGCCGGCGTTCGGTGCCCCGGCGCCCGCCGCGCCGCAGGCCCCGCAGCCCGCCCCGTCCTTCGGCGCCCCCGTGGCCCCGGCCGGTCCGGCGCCCGCGCAGCAGCCGATGCACGCGGCGCCGACGATCGCGGCGCCCCTGGCTCCGCAGGGCGGCAGCGTCCCGCCCCCTCCGCCGCCCGCCCCGTACGGCCAGCAGCCCCAGCAGCAGTTCGGGCAGGTCCCGCCGCAGGCCCCCGCCGCCTTCGGCCAGCCCGCCCCCGCCCCGTACGGCCAGCCGGCCCCGGCTCCGTACGGCCAGCAGCCGCCCGGCATGCCGCCCCAGGGGATGTCTCCGCAGGGCATGCCCCCGCAGGGGATGCCTCCGATGGGCATGCCGCAAGGGGTGCCGCAGACCGGTGCCGGACTGGTCGCCGCGCTCCAGCCGTACAAGGAGACCCCGACCGGTCAGCGCTGGACGCCCCAGAATCAGAAGCTCATGCGCGTCGACCTCACCGTCGGCGGCGCCGGGGTGCTGGCCCGACAGGGCAGCATGGTGATGTACCAGGGCAAGGTCGACTTCTCCTACAAGGGCGCGGGCTTCGCGGGCCGTATCGTCGGCAATGCCACCGGCCAGGAGATGCAGCTGATGCGGTGTACCGGCCGCGGCCAGGTCTTCCTCGCCGAGGACGCCTCCCATCTGCACTCCATCGAACTCCAGGGCGACGGCATCTGCGTCTCCGCCGAGAACGTCCTCGCCTTCGACGAATCGCTCCAGTACGAGGTCCGCAGGATCGAGGGCCACGGCATCCCCGGCGGCGCCCTGTTCACCATGCAGTTCCAGGGCAGCGGCACCATCGTCGTCAAGACCCACGGAACCCCGGTGGTCCTGCCCGTCACCCCGACCACCTTCGCCGACTGCAACGCCGTGGTGGCGTGGTCCTCGGCCTCGCAGGTGATCATCTCCAGCCAGGTCCGGCTGCGCCGCAACGCCTACCCCGGCCACAGCGGCGAGACCGTGAACCTCCAGTTCCGGGGCGCACCCGGCAACTTCATCGTCGTCCAGCCCTACGAGGTCTGAGGGAGCCCGTCATGAACCAGCAACTCGCGGGCTACGTCCCGACCCCCGTCACGGCCCGGATGGAGAACCACGGCCATTCGATGCTGAAGGTCGCCATGGCGACCGGCCAGGACCTCTTCGCGCGCACCGGCTCGATGGTCGCGTACGAGGGCTTCATCCAGTACGAGCCCGACCCGCCGGCCGTACGCCAGATCGCCTCGCAGTGGATCACCGGCGAGGGCATGCCGCTCATGAAGTGCACCGGTGACGGGCTTCTCTACCTCGCCGACTACGGCGCCGACGTCGTCGTCGTCCACCTCAACAACGAGTCGCTCTCGGTCAACGGCACCAACGTCCTCGCCTTCGACGCGAGCCTCACCTGGGGCGTCGAGCGGGTCAAGGGGCTCGCCAAGTTCGCGGGCCAGGGCCTGTGGAACGTGTGCATCTCCGGCAGCGGCTGGGTCGCCATCACCTCGCGCGGCACGCCGATCGTCGTCGACTGCGGACGCGGCGAGGACGAGACGTACGTCGACCCGGACGCCCTGGTCGCCTGGTCCCCGAACCTGAAGGTGAAGGGCAAGCGCAGCTTCAAGGCGTCCTCGCTCATCGGGCGGGGCAGCGGCGAGGCGTTCCAGATGGCCTTCTCCGGCCAGGGGATCGTCGTCGTCCAGCCGAGCGAGGACAGCACCGACCGGCTGCGCGTCCGGAACTGACGGGGAGGGAGAGCACCACCATGCAGAGTTCGCTTTTCGGCTACACGGAACAGCAGTCCCAGGAGCGCTACACCGTCCAGAACCCGCAGCTCCTCAGGGTCGCGCTGACCGGTCAGGACGACGTCCTCGCCCGCAAGGGGGCCATGGTCGCCTACCAGGGGCTGATGGAGTTCGACGGGGAGTACCAGTCGCAGGGCCAGCGGCGCGCCCGCGCGAGCACCGGTGAGGGCCTGGACCTGATGCGCTGCTCCGGCCAGGGCACCGTCTTCTTCGCCAACCTCGCGCAGCACGTCCACGTGGTGGACGTCGACCACGACGGTCTGACGGTGGACAGCGCCTACGTCCTCGCGCTCGACTCGTCGCTGCACTTCGAGGTCATCGCGGTGGACAGTCAGTACGGCATCTCCGGCACCGGCAAGTACCAGCTCAACATCTCCGGCACCGGCAAGGTCGCGCTGATGACCTCGGGTCAGCCGCTGATGATGCAGGTGACGCCGGACAAGTACGTCAGCGCCGACGCCGACGCGATCGTCGCCTGGTCCAGCTCGCTGCGGGTGCAGATGCAGGCCCAGACGCACTCCTCCGGTGTGTTCCGCCGGCGCGGCAACACGGGCGAGGGCTGGGAGCTGAGCTTCCTCGGACAGGGTTACGCCCTGGTCCAGCCGAGCGAGGTGCTGCCGCCCCAGAGCGCCCAGATCGGACAGGGCCTGCGCGCTCAGTACGGCATGGGCCAGCAGGGCGTCCACGCGCAGAACCAGGGCAACGCCTGGAACTGAGCCACCCGCCCCCGTGTGCGACGGGTGAGCCGGGCGCACGGCGGTGGACGGAGTAAGGGGCGGTCTCGCAGGAGACCGCCCCTTACCCGTGCTCCATGGGCCCGGCTACCGGGCGCCCTCCAGCACCGCACGCGTCCGTTCCACGAGCCGGACCACCGAGGTGTCCGCGACGGCGGCGACCTCGTCGTAGCCGAACCAGCGCAGGTCCAGGGACTCGTCGCTGATCCGCTCGGTCGCGCCGGTCGGCGCCAGCGCCGCGTACTGCACGTCCAGATGCCAGTGGCACGGCGCGGGGATCGGATGGCGGTCCAGGACCACCGGACCGCCGTCCAGCAGGGTCAGACCCGGGATGCCGGACTCCTCCGACGCCTCCCGCAGCGCGGCGGCGGCCAGCGAGGCGTCACCGGGCTCGCAGTGGCCGCCCATCTGCAGCCACATCTTCAGCTTCCGGTGCAGCGTGAGGAGCACCTTGCCGCGCTCCGGGTCGACGACCAGGGCACTGGCCGTCAGATGCCCGGCGCCGCACGCCTTCCACATGCCGTCCGGATGGTGCGCCAGATGATCCAGATAGGCCAGGCGCAGCTCCTCCTGGGCGGCGTCCGCCCCGGTCCCGTACCCCTTCAGTACCAGGACGGCGTCGTCGTGCAGGCTCACTTGTCGGTGTCGTCCTTGTCCTTGCCGTGGTCCTCGCCGTCGGCGTCGTCCGGGCCGGGGGCCTTCTCGGGGGATCCGGCCGCCGTCCCACCCGAACCGCTCGCCGCCTCGCCGAGCATCTTGTCCAGCTCGGAGAAGTCCATCTGCTCGTGGTGGACGAAGCCGTCCGGGTCGTCCAGGTCGTGGGCGGTGGGCAGCATGTCGGGGTGCTCCCACAGGGCGTCCCGCCCGTCGAGCCCCCGCGCGTCCGTGAGCGAGGCCCACAGCCGCGAGGCGTCCCGCAGCCGCCTCGGCCGCAGCTGGAGGCCGATGAGCGTGGCGAAGGTCTGCTCGGCGGGCCCGCCGGAGGCACGGCGCCGGCGCATCGTCTCGCGCAGCGCGTCCGCCGAGGTCAGCCGGGCCTTCGCGGCCTCGTGCACCACCGCGTCCACCCAGCCCTCGACCAGCGCGAGCGCCGTCTCCAGACGGGCCAGCGCGGCCTTCTGCTCGGGCGTGTCCTCCGGCTGGAACATGCCCTGCTGGAGCGCCTCCTGAAGCTGCTCCGGCTGCGAGGGGTCGAACTGGCCGACCACGTCCTCCAGCTTGGAGGTGTCGACCTTGATGCCGCGCGCGTACCCCTCGACCGCCCCGAACAGGTGCGAGCGCAGCCACGGCACATGGGCGAAGAGCCGCTGATGGGCCGCCTCGCGCAGGGCCAGATACAGCCGCACCTCGTCCTGCGGCACGCTCAGGTCCTTGCCGAAGCGCTCGATGTTCAGGGGGAGCAGCGCGGCCTTGCCGGCCGGGCCGAGCGGCAGCCCGATGTCGGTCGAACCGACGACCTCGCCGGCCAGCACGCCGACGGCCTGCCCGATCTGCTGGCCGAACATGGCCCCGCCCATCGAGCGCATCATGCCGATCAGCGGCCCCGCCATCGCCTGCATCTCCTCGGGCAGCACATCGCCCATGGCGAGGCCGACCCGCTCCGCGACCGGGTCGACGAGCTTCTGCCACGCGGGCAGGGACGCCTCCACCCACTCCGCGCGGCTCCACGCCACCGTCGACACCGCGCCGGAGGGCATCGAGGTGACCCCGTCCAGCCAGAGGTCGGCCAGGCGCAGCGCCTCGTCGACGGCGGCGCGCTCGGACGGGCCGACGCTCGCGTCCTTGGTGCCGTCGGAGGTGCCCTGGGAGACCGTCTGGCGCGCGATCTGCTTGGCCATGTCCCAGTTCACGGGACCGCCCTCGTAGCTCAGCATCTGGCCGAGCTGCTGGAAGGCCGCGCCCAGGTCGTTCGGATTCATCGAGCCGAACATGGCGGCGAAGGGGTTGTCACCGCCCGTGCCGGGACCGAAACCGAACGGGTTCGCCGGACCGCCCGAACCCTGCCCACCTCCGGTGGGGTCGTTCTTCTTGCCCTTGTCGCCGTCGTCCGGCTCCTCCGGCGGAAGGCCGAATCCGAATGGGGTGTCACTCACGGGTTTCCTCGGCTCGTAGGGCCGTCGGTTCTCACCGACGGCGACTGCCCGACATCACCATCCAGCGTAGACACCAAGTCCGCTCGGGGCCTCAGTGCTCCGCCTGCTCCCGGGCTGCGGCAGGATGGACGCCACCTGGTACGCACGCGTCCTTCGGGTACGTACTGAAGACAACCGCTGGAGACGCCCGGTGAGTTCCCCAGATCCACAGGTTCGCGCAGCGCGAAACCTGTCCACCCCCCCTTACGAGGACGAGCCCGAGAAGAAGCCCGGTCCCCACCGCTCCAGAAGCCGCGGCCTGGTCGTGGCCGTCACCGGAGCCGCGACGGGCGTCGGTGAGCTGCTCACCGCCCGCCTCGCGGCCTCCGAGGAGATCAAGCAGGTCATCGCCATCGACGAGCGGCGCGGCGAGACCTCCGACGCGACCTGGCACATCCTCGACGTGCGCGATCCCGCCATCGCGGAGAAGCTGCGCGGCGCCGACGTCGTCGTGCACCTGGCGCTCGACCTGGACCTGGAGACCGATCCCGCCGCCCGCACCGCGTACAACGTGCGCGGCACCCAGACCGTGCTGACGGCGGCGGCCGCCGCCGGTGTCCACCGCGTGGTGCTGTGCACCTCGGCGATGGTCTACGGAGCGCTGCCCGACAACGACGTGCCCCTCGCCGAGGACGCCGAGCTGCGGGCCACCGCCGAGGCCACGGGCGTCGGTGACCTGCTGGAGATCGAACGCCTCGGCCGCCGCGCCCCGCGCGCCCACCCCGGCCTCCAGGTCACCGTGGTCCGCCCCACCGTCCTGGTCGGCGGGACGGACACGGCCCTGACCCGCTACTTCGAGTCGCCGCGCCTCCTGGTCGTCGCCGGATCCCGCCCCACGTGGCAGTTCTGCCACGTGGACGACCTGGTCACGGCGCTGGAGTACGCCGCCCTGGAGAAGATCGACGGCGAGTTCGCCGTGGGCTGCGACGGCTGGCTCGAACAGGAGGAGGTGGAGGAGATCAGCGGCGTGCGCCGCATGGAGCTGCCCTCCGCCGTCGCGCTGGGCGCGGCCGCCCGGCTGCACCGGATCGGTCTGACCCCCTCCCCGGCGGGCGACCTCGCGTACACGATGCATCCCTGGGTCGTCAGCGTCAGCCGGCTGCACGACGCGGGCTGGCGCCCGGCGTGGACCAACGAGGAGGTGCTGGCCGCGCTCCTGGAGGAGGTCGAGGGCCGCCACACCGTCGCCGGCCGCCGCCTCGGCCGCAAGGACGCCACCGCGGCCGGGGCCGCCGGGGCGACCGTGGCCCTGCTCGGCACCGCGGCGCTGGTGCGCCGCGCCCGCAAGGCCCGCCGGCGCATCTGAGGCACGCGGGCACACCCGGGGGCCCGGGCCCTCCGCGGGAGCTGTAGGAGGCTCCAAGGCGGAGGGCGGCCCGCCGGGCGAAAGCGCTATTCCGCGTTGTCCGAGCCGTACGGCACGATGGACTCCATGGCACCCACGCATGACCACCCGGGCGAGCACGCGGCACAGGACCCGATCCGGCTGCTGGAGATCCGCGACACCCCGCTCTCCGTCGACGAGGTCTTCCGGGCCGTCGGGGACGATGCCGCCGGCGGCATCGCGCTCTTCGTCGGCACCGTGCGCAATCACGACGGCGGCCAGGACGTCGGCGCGCTGGGCTATTCGTGTCACCCCTCGGCCCAGGACGAGATGCGCCGGGTGGCGGAGAAGGTCGCCGCCGACTTCCCGGTCCGGGCGATGGCCGCGGTCCACCGGGTGGGTGAACTGACGGTGGGCGATCTCGCGGTCGTCGTGGCGGTCTCCTGCCCGCACCGCGCGGAGGCCTTCGATGCCTGCCGCAGACTCATCGACGACCTCAAGCACGAGGTCCCCATCTGGAAGCACCAGCGCTTCTCGGACGGCACCGAGGAGTGGGTCGGCGCCTGCTGAGGGCCGGCCGCGCACAGCGGCGGCGACCCCGATTTGCGTAACCGCCCCCCTGCCGTGAGCGTTGGTTCTGCAGACGGTTAATCTGCTGATCGGTCAGTTGCGGTCGCTCATGGGGTAGGGAGGTCGTGATGGCAGCACTCGCCTGGTTGTTGATTCCGCTTTTCGCTGCGTTCGGTGCGGCGATATGGGGAAGCTGGGCTGCCCGTAGTCGTACGACCGGCGATGTCACCGAACTCGCCGGTTATGCCCGGTTCCGCGAGGCGATGGAGAAGTCGCACTCCGGTTCCGAACCCGTCGAGCAGATATCCAACGTCTGACGCCATCCCCGGCGTACGCAGTCGCCAATCCGCGATCCGTCGTCCGCCGTCGCGGCGCCACCGGGCCCTCGCCGGCCGCGGTCGCCGCTCCCGTACGGACCGGCCCCGGCGGTGCACGGGCGGACCCTTCCCGTACTGTCGTTCCATGCCACGCCGCACCGCGACGATGCTCGCCTCGACCCTGATCCTCATCGCGCTCCTCTGTGCGGGCGTGCTGATCAAGGTTCCGTACTCGGAGATGTCCCCCGGACCGACCGTGAACACGCTCGGTGACGTCGACGGCGAGCCCGTGCTGCAGATCACCGGCCACAAGACCTACGAGACCTCCGGCAACCTCAACATGACGACGGTCAGGGTCACGGGCGCCGACTACCACATGAACCTCGTCGAGGCCGTCTACGGATGGCTGGCCCACGACACCGTCGTGGTCCCGCACGACACGCTCTACCCGAACGGCAAGACCGAGGAGCAGTCGACACAGGAGAACGCCGAGGAGTTCAGCCAGTCCCAGGAGAGCGCCAAGGTCGCGGCCCTCACGGAACTGGGCATCCCGGTGAAGTCCCGGGTCGTGGTCTCCAGCGTCGTCAAGGACAGCCCCGCGCAGGGCAAACTCCACGCGGGCGATGTGATCAGAAACGTCGACGGCACGGTCGTCGAGCAGCCCGAGGACGTGGCGAAGCTCGTCACCCGCCACAAGCCGGGCCAGGACGTCACCTTCACCGTCGTCCCGGCCAAGACCGCGGCGGCGGCCGAAAAGGCCGGCAAGGAGCCCGAGGGCACCGAGAAGATCGTCATCACCACGGAGAAGGCCCCCAAGGAGAACCGGGCGATCGTCGGCATCCAGGCGGGAACCGACCACACCTTCCCGTTCAAGATCGACATCAAACTCGCCGACGTGGGCGGTCCGAGCGCCGGCCTGATGTTCTCCCTCGGCATCGTCGACAAGCTGACCCCGGGCCAGCTGACCGGCGGACGGTTCGTCGCCGGCACCGGCACGATCGACGACAAGGGGAAGGTCGGCCCGATCGGCGGGATCACCATGAAGCTCGTCGGCGCCCGGGACGCCGGCGCCCGCTACTTCCTGACCCCTGCCGAGAACTGCGCGGCGGCCGCCTCCGACACCCCGGACGGGCTCACCCTGGTCAAGGTCAAGACCATCGACGACGCCAAGAAGTCGCTGGACCGGATCCGCACCGGGGACACGGACGGCCTGCCGAGCTGCTCGGCGGGCTGACCGCGTCCCCGCGCGGCGGGGTGGGGGCGGGTCAGGACTCGAAGGTGGCGGCCAGCGCCTCGGCCAGCCCCGGGACCAGCCCCGCGCCCGTCAGCACCTCGTTCGGCGAGTCCTTCTCGCGCAGCCGCACGGCCGACTCACGGGCACCGTCGCGCAGCACCGCCACGGTCATCCGGACCTCCTGACGGTCCGGATGGCGGGCGACCCACGCCGTCAGCCGGTCCTCGTCGAGGTCGTCCGGCACGGACGCCTCGGCGGACGGCGGCAGCATCAGCCGCTCCACCGTCATCGCGCAGCCGACGACCGCGTCGGGCCAGGCGATCGTGGCGAGGAACTCGTCCAGAGCCGTACCGGCGGGCAGCTCCTCCTGTTCGATGGGGGTGAGGGCGGAAGCGTTCGTCGTGTCGCCGTCGAGCCCGAGCTGGGCGGCCAGGCCCGGCTCCTGGACCCGCAGCTGAGCGGTGTCGACCAGGGCGAACAGCCGGGCGGGCTGGTCCCAGCCGAGCGTGGAGATGTACTCGTCGATTTCGAGCACGGCGACGGTCAGGGGACTGGCTGCCATCGGGGGGCCCGAGGGGGAAACGTTGGACATGGGCAACATCCTGCCTCCTTCCGCCCCGGTAACGGGAACTAGGTAAAGCGTCAGTAAGTTGCATAGGTGGGCTCTACGATCGCTGGGCCCGCTCCACACGACCGCGAACTTCGAGGTGCGCACGTTGGCTTTCCAGATGCCGGACCGCGGCGGAGGCCCGACCGGGCCACGGATCAGAGTCGGCCGCCCGTCCCGGCGCGCCCGAACCCTGCTCATGACACTGGGCGTCCTGGCGATTCTCGCCATGGCGTTCGTCATGTTCGCCGGGTTCTGGACGGACTGGCTCTGGTACAGGTCGGTCGCGTATTCCTCCGTCTTCACCACCACCCTGTGGACCAAGATCGGGCTGTTCCTCGTCTTCGGACTCCTGATGGCCCTGGCCATCGGCGTGAACATCTGGCTGGCGCACCGGCTCCGGCCGCCGCTGAGCGCGATGTCCCTGGAGCAGCAGAGCCTGGACCGCTACCGGATGACGCTCGCCCCGTACAAGAAGTGGGTGCTGCTCGCGATCACCGCGCTCGTCGGTCTGATCGCCGGAGCCTCCGCCTCCGGGCAGTGGCGCACCTGGCTGATGTACGTGAACGGCGTGTCCTTCGGCCAGAAGGACCCCCAGTTCCACCTGGACGTCTCCTTCTACGCCTTCGATCTGCCCTGGTACCGCTTCCTGCTGGGCTTCGGCTTCGCGGCCACGGTGCTCTCGCTGATCGCCGCCGCACTGACCCACTACCTGTACGGCGGGCTGCGCATCACCAGCCCCGGCGCGCGGGCCACGGGCGCGGCCACCGGCCATCTCTCGGTGCTGCTCGGGATCTTCGTCTCGCTGAAGGCGGTGGCCTACTGGCTCGACCGCTACGGCCTGGCCGTGAAGTCCAGCGACTTCAAGGCCACGGACAACTGGACGGGTCTGCGCTACGTCGACGCCAACGCGTACCTCCCGGCGAAGACGATCCTGTTCTGCATCGCCGCGATCTGCGCGGTGCTGTTCTTCGCGACGCTCTGGCGCCGCACCTGGCAGCTTCCGGTGATCGGCTTCGGGCTGATGGTCCTGTCCGCGATCCTGATCGGCGGGCTGTACCCGGCGATCGTCCAGAAGTTCCAGGTCCAGCCGAACGAGCAGGCCAAGGAAGCCCCGTTCATCCGGAAGAACATCGAGGCCACGCGCCAGGCGTACGCCATCGACGACGCGAAGGTCACGGATTACGCCGGCAAGTCGACCACCGACGACGAGGCGAAGCTCCGGGCGAGCGCGGACAGCGCCGCCAGCTACCGGGTGATGGACCCGAACGTCGTCTCCCCGGCCTTCCAGCAGCTCCAGCAGAAGCGGAACTACTACCAGTTCCCCAAGACGCTGGACGTCGACCGGTACAAGGACGAGAACGGCCGGGAGCAGGACACGGTCATCGGTCTGCGCGAGCTCAACCTCCAGGGCATCCCCAAGCGCAACTGGATCAACGACCACTTCACCTACACCCACGGCTACGGCGCCATCGCCGCCAAGGGCACCTCCACGGGCAAGAACCCGAAGGGTTCTCCCGACTTCACCGAGTCCGGTCTGCCGACCACCGGTGAGCTGGGCGAGTACCAGCAGGAGATCTACTACGGCGAGAAGACCGAGCAGTACTCCATCGTCGGCGGGCCCCAGAAGGAGCTCGACTACGAGGACGACGGCGAGAAGACCACCAGCTACCAGGGCAAGAGCGGCGTCAGCCTCTCCAACGCGTTCAACCGCGCCGCCTACGCGGTGGCCTTCAGCGAGCCGCAGATCCTGTATTCGGGAGCCATCGGCGACGGTTCGCGGATCCTGTACAACCGCACGCCCAAGGAGCGCGTCGAGGCGGTCGCCCCGTGGCTGACCATCGACGGCGACGCCTACCCGGCCGTGGTGAACCACCGCATCCAGTGGGTGGTCGACGCCTACACCACGACCAACGGCTATCCGTACGCCTCGCGCACCACGCTCGGCGACACCACGGCCGACTCGCTGACCACCAACCAGCGCGCGGTCGTCGCCCAGCAGAACCAGGTCAACTACATCCGCAACTCGGTGAAGGCCACCGTCGACGCGTACGACGGCAAGGTCACGCTCTACGAGTGGGACACCGAGGACCCGGTCCTCAAGACCTGGCGCAAGGCGTTCCCGGGCACCGTGAAGCCCAAGGCGGACATTCCGCAGGACCTCATGGACCACCTGCGCTACCCGCAGGACCTGTTCAAGGTGCAGCGCGAACTGCTCACCCGCTACCACGTCACCAGCCCCGCGCAGTTCTACAGCGGCAGTGACGCCTGGCAGGTGCCGGACGACCCGACCAACAAGGAGTCGGGTTCCGTTCCGCCGTACTACCTGAGCATAAAGATGCCGGACCAGACGGCTCAGAAGTTCTCGCTGACCACGACGTTCACCCCGAAGGGGCGGCCCGACCTCGGGGCGTTCATGGCGGTGGACGCCGATGCGGCCAGCAAGGACTACGGCACCATAAGGCTGCTCAGAGTCACCTCCACGGTGAAGGGGCCCGGTCAGGTACAGAGTGAGCTCAACGGCAACGACGACGTCGCCGAGTTCGTGAGGAACCTGAAGGGGACCGACTCCGACATCGAGTACGGCAACCTGCTCACGGTGCCGCTCGAAGGGGGCTTCCTCTACATCGAGCCGGTGTACACGCGCGGTGGCACGCAGAACTACCCGCTGCTGCGCAAGGTGGCCGCCTCCTACGGATCGAAGATCGTCTTCGAGAACAGCCTCGGGGAGGCGCTCAACGCGGTCTTCGGGGTGGAGGGCTCCGACACCGGCGAGCCGCCGGGGGACACCACGCGACCGCCGGGTGACACCACGCAGCCGCCGGCCACCGGGGACACCGCGCTGAAGAAGGCCATCGCCGATGCGCAGAAGGCCTACTCCGAGGGCGAGGCAGCCCTGAAGAAGCAGGACTGGGCGGCCTACGGCAAGGCCCAGGACGACCTTCAGGACGCGCTGGAACGGGCCGCCGCCGCGCAGCCCAAGCCCTCCGGGCAGAGCGGAGCGGACGCGCCGAAGAAGCCGGCCGCGTCGGCGAGCGCCGACAGCGGCGGCTGAGCAGCCGGTGAAGCTCCACCTCCGCGTCGTGATACGGTGTGAACACAACGACGCGGGGTGGAGCAGCTCGGTAGCTCGCTGGGCTCATAACCCAGAGGTCGCAGGTTCAAATCCTGTCCCCGCTACTGAATGACGAAGGCCCGGATCCTCCAGAGGATCCGGGCCTTCGTCATGTCGTGATGACTTTTCTGTGCAGGCTGCGTGAAGTGCGGTTCATGTGACGCCAGTTGGGCACGAGCGTGTTTGACTTGTCTCCCTGTGGGCATGTCGACAAAACGCTGAAGTGACCTCACTGACCGCGCGATAGCAGGTGTACGCGGGTTGCAGGTGGTGGGACGATGGTATTTATGGGGGACAGGGCAACTCTGTTGGAGACAGGGCGGTTTGTGCAGAAGCGCGTCCATCCGGCGGAAAAAGTGGCAGATGAGCGGTTTGCCGCTGCCGCCGCGCAGTACAACGACCACATCGAAGCCTCCGAGACCGACCACCGCACCGAGACCGCCGACAGCGTGGAGGACGCCGACCGCGCGGACACCGAGGCGACCGCGGACAGCGCCGAGAACGAGGCGCGCCACCGCCGTGCCGCCGACGCGGGGGACACCACGTCCATGAGCGTGCTCGGCGCGCTGCTGCTGCGCCGGGGGGACCTGAGCGGCGCCGAGCCGTATCTGCGCGCGGCCACCGCCGACGGCGACCGCGCCGCCGCCAACAACCTGGGCGTCCTGCTGCACCAGCGCGGCTACCCGGACGAGGCGGCCGGCTGGTGGCGGATCGCCGCCGTCGCCGGTTCCGCCGCCGCCGCGCACGCGCTGGGCCGCCACTACCGCGAACGCGGCGACGAGCCGGCCGCCGAGTACTGGCTGCGCCAGTCCGCCGAGCAGGGCCACGCGCTCGGGGCGTACGCCCTCGCCGACCTGCTGGAACACCGGAGCGACGTGGGGGCGGAGCGCTGGTTGCGCGCCGCCGCCGAGCAGGGCCACCGCGAGGCCGCCTACCGGCTCGCCCGGCTGCTGGAGCGCGGAGCCACCGACGACGCCTTCGGCCCCGGCCTCGGACCGCGCGGCGGCCCGGACCGCTCCGCCGCCCGCCGCGACGACGGCCCGGTCGCCGGGCCCGGGACGGGACGCGTGGGCGAGGCCGAGCAGTGGTACCGCCAGGCCGCCGCGCGGGGCCACCGCCGCGCCGCCCTGCACCTGGGCGCCATCCTCGAACAGCGCGGCGAACCCAAGGAGGCCGGCCGCTGGTACCTGATGGCCGCCAAGGCCGGCGAGGCCCGCGCCGCCTGTGCGCTGGCCTTCCTGCTGAAGGACGCGGGGGACACCGAGAGCGCCGCCGTGTGGTGGCTGCGCGCCGCCCAGGACGGCGACGGCAACGCCGCCAACGCGCTCGGCGCGCTGCACGCGGCCCGGGGCGAGCAGCAGACCGCCGAGCGCTGGTACCGCGCGGCGATGGACGCCGGAGACGTCAACGGGGCGTACAACCTCGGCCTGCTCTGCGCCGCCCAGGACCGCACCCCGCAGGCCGAGCAGTGGTACCGCCGCGCCGCGTACGCCGGTCACCGCGAGGCCGCCAACGCGCTGGCCGTGCTCCTGCTCCAGGCCGGGGACGCGACCGGCGCCGAGCCCTGGTTCTCCAAGGCCGCCGAGGCCGGCAGCGTCGACGCCGCCTTCAACCTCGGCATCCTGCACGCCGGGCGCGACGAGGACCGTACGGCCCTGGTCTGGTACGAGCGCGCCGCCGCGGCCGGGCACACCGAGGCCGCGCTCCAGGTCGGCATGGCCCTGCTGCACCACGGCGAGGAGCGCGAGGCCGAGCGCCATCTGCGCTGCGCGGCCGGGGGCGGCAGCGCCGAGGCCGCCTTCCGGCTGGCCGGGCTGCTCGACGCCCGGCTGCCCGCGCCTGGCCCGCCCGCCCTCGGCGAGCCGATGCCGCAGAAGAGCGAGTGCGAGGAGTGGTACGAGCGCGCCGCCGAGCAGGGGCACCGCCGCGCCCAGGTCCGCGTCGGCATGCTCGCCGCCGCGCGCGGTGACGTGGAGAGCGCCGGGCGCTGGTACCGGGAGGCCGCCGAGGCGGGCAGCCGCAACGGCGCCTTCAACCTCGGACTGCTGCTGGCCCGCGAGGGCAGCGAGCGCGAGGCGGCGCTGTGGTGGAGCCGGGCCGCCGCCGACGGCCACGGCCGGGCGGCCCTGCGCCTGGCCCTGCTGGCCGCGCGCAGGGGCGAGCTGGCCGAGGGGCAGCGGTGGTGCGCGCGCGCCGTGGAGCTGGGGCCGGCCGAGGTCGCCGAGCGCGCGGCGCGGCTGCGCGAGGCGCTGCACCAGGAGCTGACCGCGTAGGGCCCGTCGGGGAGCCGCCCGCGGACGGGCCCGCCCGGTCCCACGTAAAGGAATTTGCGCTGGTCCGGGGCGTCACGTACTGTTGGGTTCACCGACGCGGGGTGGAGCAGCTCGGTAGCTCGCTGGGCTCATAACCCAGAGGTCGCAGGTTCAAATCCTGTCCCCGCTACTGAAGACAGAGGGCCGGGTCCTGAAAAGGATCCGGCCCTCTGTGTGTGTCCGCGCGTGGCAGCCGCTCAGGGCCGGTGGCCGACCGCCTCCTCGTAAAGGGACCTGTTCACGGCCTTGTCCTCCGGCACGGGCGCGCCCTCGAAGACGCCCGCGTCGGCGTACGCCCGCTGGAGCCGGTCCGTCGTCCCCTTGCGGATCTCCCAGTCCATCCGCAGCGACGGGGTGGACCTCAGGGTGGCCTCGTCGATCTTCATCAGCCGGGCCAGCTCGCTGACGAAGGCGGGGCTGGACTTGTAGTCACCGGCGAAGTAGGTGTTCACCGTGCGGATGTAGGCGCGGAGGAAGGCGACGCCGGCGTCCGGGTCCTTGTGCAGCAGGTTCGGGCCGAACAGGAGGCCGCCCAGTGGTTCGCCGAGCGGCTGGCCGCCGAGGAAGGCGTACCGCCGGTCGCCGTCGACCTTGCGCCAGACCGGGTCCAGCAGCCAGGCCGCGTCCACCCCGCCGCCGCGCAGCGCGGTGAGCACATCGGCGGAGCCCAGTTGCTGGAAGCTGATCCGGTCCAGGCCGCCGCCGTGCTTCTTGAGCGAGGTGTCCATGGCGTACGCGATCACGGACCCCTTGCCGATCATCGTGCCGAGCTTGCGCCCCGCCATGTCCACCCGGTCGGCGCTCTCGCCGTCCTTGAGGCGCACCCACAGGCCGCTCCTGGAGTCGGGGTCGGGGGAGAAGTTGCCCGCGACCCAGGTGATCGCGAAGCCGCCGTTGATCCCGTTCATCACGGCGGCCTCGGGGGCGGCCCACTGGGCGTCCACGTCGCCCTTGGCGAGCAGGGGGAGGGCGTCGGGCGTGGGCAGCACCTTCAGTTCGACGTCCAGGCCCTCCTTCGCGAACTCGCCCTTGGCGACCGCGATCTGGAGGGGGGCCACGTACTCGGCGCTCAGTGTGCCGGTGGCCACGGTGATCCTCCGCTTCTTCGCCAGCGGCCGGGCGGCGGGCGCGCCCTTCTGGCAGCGGGCCGGCGCGCGGCCGGGGGACAGGTCGGCCGGATCGGTCCAGCTCCCGGTGGCGCAGCCGGCCACGGGTGCCACGGTACGGGGCGACGCGGCCGGGGCGGTGCCGTCGGCGGGGTCGTTCGCGGCGCAGGCGGCCGCGCCGAGCAGGGACACCGCGACGAGCAGCGCGGTGCGGACGAGGGACGGACGGGTACGCACGGTGCCTCCGTAGGGGGAGTCGTTCACGACTGGCCGCGGCCGCGGTCGCGCGGGGCCCACGGGGTGAGCACCCGGCCCGCGATCCGCACCACTTCGGAGAAGACGACGCCGAGCACGGCGACGCAGACGATGCCGACGAACATCACGTCGTTGCGGAACAGGGCGCGCGAGTCGAAGATCAGGTGGCCCAGTCCGTCGGCCGCCGCGATCTGCTCGGAGGCGACGATGACGAGGACCGCGACCCCGGCGGCGATGCGCGCGCCGACCAGGACGGCCGGGAGCGAGGCGGGCAGCAGGACGTGCCGGAACATCTGCCAGGGCGAGGCGCCGAAGACCTGCCCGGCGTCCCGGTGGCCGGACGGGACGGCGAGGACGGCGGCCATGGTCGAGATCCAGACGAAGAAGAAGACCGTGGCGGCGACCAGCGCGATCTGCGGTCCCTCGCCCAGGCCGAACATATTGAGGAAGACCGGCAGCAGGGCGAGTTTCGGGACTACGTAGAGGGCGTCCAGCAGCGGTTCCAGTGCGGCCCTGACCAGGGCGAGCGAGCCCATCAGCAGCCCCAGCGCGTAGCCGGCGACGGTCCCGACGGCGTATCCGGCGACGACCCGCTTGAGGGTGGCCCGGACATCGGGCCACAGCTCGCCGTCGGCCGCGCGGTCCCAGCCGTCCGCGAGGATGGTGGACGGCGCCGGGTAGACGCGCGCGTCGATCCAGGAGCGGGCGGCGGCCAACTGCCAGAGCAGCACGAGCACCAGCGGAACGGCGACGGCGAGAGCCACCTCCAGCGTGCGGCGCCTGCGATGGGCGCGTACGGGATGCAGCTCCCGGGGGCCGGGGCGGCGGACCAGCAACTGTTCGCCGGCGGCGGCGGGCTTCACCGTGGTGCTCATGTCCGCACCGCCCCGCTCGTGACCTCGCCGCGCAGCAGCTCCCACAGTTCGCTCTTGAGCGCGGTGAACTCGGGCGCGGAGCGGACGGCGCCGGTGCGCGGCCGGGCGAACGGCGGCCGGCGTTCGGCGATGATCCGGCCCGGACGGGCCGACATCACCAGCACCCGGTCGCCGAGCACCAGGGCCTCCTCCAGGCTGTGGGTGATGAAGAGCGTGGTGGTGCGGGTGGTCTGGGTGAGTTCCAGCAGCTCGTCCTGGAGGATCGTGCGCAACTGGGCGTCGAGCGCGGCGAAGGGCTCGTCCATCAGCAGCAGTTCGGGTTCCACGGCCAGCGCGCGGGCGATCGCCACGCGCTGGCGCATCCCGCCGGAGAGTTCGGCGGGGTAGGCACCGGCGAAGTCGGCCAGTCCCAGCCGGGCCAGCCAGTCGCGGGCCCGGCCGTCGGCCTCGCGACGCGGCACGCGCTGGATGTCGAGACCGAAGCGGACATTGGCCAGGACGGTCTTCCAGTCGTGGATCCCGTAGTCCTGGAAGATCATCGCGGCCGGACGCGGTGAGGCCGTCCGGATCGACAGCTCGCCCGCGCTGGGGCGGAGCAGGCCCGCGGCGATCCTCAGCAGCGTGGACTTGCCGCAGCCGGAGGGGCCGACGAGGCAGGTGAACTCACCGGGGGCGACATCGAGGTCGACGGGGCCGAGGGCGGCCAGGGCGCGGCTGCCGCGTCCGAAGGAGCGGGACAGGGCGCGGGCGCGCAGCTTGGGGGAGGTGGAGGGCGCGGCTGACGGGGGTGGGTTCGGGTGCGGGTCTCCCACGGGTCTCTCCTCGTACGGATCGAGGTGACCGGCCGTCCCGGGGGCGGCCGTGATCGCGGACGACGATATGACGACCCGTCAGATTCGGGAAGGGGGTGCGCACCGGATCGCCGGAGCCGGCGGGGTGCGGACAGCGCGCGACGCCCCCGCCGGGAGGCCGGCGGGGGCGTCGGTGGTGCGCGGTGGTTCAGCCGGTCGCGGCGCAGCTCGGGCAGATGCCCCGGTACGTCACCTCGACGCCGGAGACGGTGAAGCCGAAGCGCTCGCCGTCCGGAAGGTCGGCCAGCGGGTCGCCCGCGGGGTGCACGTCGCGGATCGCGCCGCACCGGCCGCACACCAGGTGGTGGTGGGGACGGTGGGCGTTCGGGTCGTAGCGCTTGGCCCGGCGGTCGGTCGTGACCTCGACGACCTCGCCGAGCGTCACCATCTCGCCCAGCGTGTTGTAGACGGTGGCGCGGGAGATCTCGGGCAGCCGGGCGACGGCGCGGGCGTGCACCTCGTCGGCCGTCAGATGCACATGGTCCCCGTCGAGGACCTCGGCCACGACGCGCCGCTGCGCCGTCATGCGCCAGCCGCGTCCGCGCAGTCGCTCCAGGAGGTCACTCATGCCCACCAGCCTAACAGTGGTGTGGACCAGGTCCCGAACTCGTGTGACTTTGGACCGCACATTGACTTGGACTTAGTCCAATGTAGGATCGATTTCACAGAAGGCAGGGACAGGCCGCGCACACCGGGACCGCATCGCGGGAGACCGGCGGCGCGGAAAGACGCAGGAGGCGCACGTGACACAGGGACCGCTCACCACGGAGGCCGGCGCACCGGTGGCCGACAACCAGAACAGCGAGACCGCCGGTGTCGGCGGCCCGGTCCTCGTCCAGGACCAGTCGCTGATGGAGAAGCTCGCCCACTTCAACCGGGAGCGCATTCCGGAGCGCGTGGTGCACGCCCGCGGCGCCGGCGCGTACGGCACGTTCACGCTCACCCGCGACGTCTCGCGGTGGACCCGGGCGAGGTTCCTCTCGGAGGTCGGCAAGCAGACCGAGACCTTCCTGCGGTTCTCCACCGTCGCGGGCAGCCTCGGCTCCGCCGACGCGGTGCGCGACCCGCGCGGCTTCGCGCTGAAGTTCTACACCGAGGACGGCAACTACGACCTCGTCGGCAACAACACCCCGGTGTTCTTTATCAAGGACGCCATCAAGTTCCCCGACTTCATCCACACCCAGAAGCGCGACCCGTACACCGGCTCGCAGGAGGCGGACAACGTCTGGGACTTCTGGGGGCTCTCACCCGAGTCCACCCACCAGGTGACCTGGCTCTTCGGCGACCGGGGCATCCCGGCGACGCTGCGCCACATGAACGGCTACGGCTCGCACACCTACCAGTGGAACAACGAGGCCGGCGAGGTCTTCTGGGTCAAGTACCACTTCAAGACCGACCAGGGGATCAAGAACCTCACCCAGGACGAGGCGAACAAGCTCGCCGGCGAGGACCCGGACAGCCACCAGCGGGATCTGCGCGAGGCCATCGAGCGCGGCGACTTCCCGTCCTGGACCGTGCAGGTCCAGATCATGCCGGCGGCCGAGGCGGCGACGTACCGCTTCAACCCGTTCGACCTCACCAAGGTGTGGCCGCACGCCGACTACCCGCCGATCGAGATCGGGAAGCTGGAGCTCAACCGCAACCCCGAGAACGTCTTCGCCGAGGTCGAGCAGTCGGTCTTCAGCCCGGCGCACTTCGTGCCCGGCATCGGCCCGTCCCCGGACAAGATGCTCCAGGGCCGCCTCTTCGCGTACGGCGACGCGCACCGCTACCGCGTCGGCATCAACGCCGACCACCTGCCGGTCAACCGCCCGCACGCCGCCGAGGCGCGCACCAACAGCCGCGACGGCTATCTCTACGACGGCCGCCACCGGGGTGCGAAGAACTACGAGCCGAACAGCTTCGGCGGACCGGCCCAGACCGGCCGCCCGCTGTGGGAGCCCATACCGGTCACGGGCGGCACCGGCTCCCAGGCGGCCCCGTCGCACGCCGAGGACGACGACTTCGTGCAGGCCGGCGCCCTCTACCGGCTCTACTCCGAGGACGAGAAGGCCCGGCTGATCGACAACCTCGCCGGCTTCATCGCCAAGGTCTCGCGCGACGAGATCGCCGAGCGCGCGATCGGCAACTTCCGGCAGGCCGACGCCGATTTCGGCAAGCGGCTGGAGGCCGCCGTCCGCGAACGGCGCGGCTGACCGGGGGCGGGCCTCAGCCCGCCAGCTCCACCGGACGGCGCCGGGCCGGCGTCCAGCAGCGGATGATGTCGCGCACCGAGACGATGCCGACCGGTCCGTCGCCGTCCAGCACGACCAGATGCCGGAACCCGCCGTGCGTCATGGCCTCCGCCGCCTCCTCCAGGGTCCAGGTGGGGGCGGCGAAGACCACCTCGGTGGTGGTGTGGGCGGAGGCGGTCTCCGTGTCGGGGTCCTGGCCCGATCCGACCGCGTCGAGGATGTCGCGCTCGGTGAGGATGCCGAGCCCGCAGGTATCGGGATCGTGGACCACGGCGGCTCCGATCCGGCGCGCCGACATCAGTCGGGCGGCGTGGCGCAGGGTGTGGGCCGGGCCGATGGTCAGGACCAGCGTGCTCATGGCGTCTCGGACGAGCATGGGGGAGCCACCTCCTTCGTGAACCGGCCACGTGAGCCGATTCACAAGTTCACAAGCGGGGGGACTCTCAGGGTCGCACCGATGCGGTACGGCAACAAGGGGTGGTGAGGGACGTTCGAGGGGCGCGCGGTGGTGCGGCACGCCCCTCAAACGCCGGTTCGGGCCGGGCGCGGCCCTTCCCTCAGTAGCGCTGGTTCAGATACCCCAGCAGTTCGTGGTGGAGCGTTCCGTTCGACGCCGCCGCGTTCCCGCTGTGCGGGCCGTCGACGCCGTCGAGGCCGGTGAACCGGCCGCCCGCCTCCTCCACGATGATCGCGTTGGCCGCCATGTCCCACAGGGACAGCTCCGGCTCCGCGCAGATGTCGATGGAACCCTCGGCGACCATCATGTACGGCCAGAAGTCGCCGTAGCCGCGCGTGCGCCAGCAGGCCCGGGTCAGGTCCAGGAAGCCGTCGAGCCGGCCCTGCTCCTCCCAGCCGGTCAGCGAGGAGTACGCGAACGAGGCGTCCGCGATCCGCTCCACCTTGGAGACGTGCAGCCGGCTCGCGGAGGTCAGGCTGCGGCCGGTGAACGCGCCCGCCCCCTTCGCCGCCCACCAGCGCCGGTTCAGCGCCGGCGCCGACACCACGCCGACCACCGGCCGGAAGCCCTGCTCCCCGGCCTCCATCAGCGAGATGAGCGTCGCCCAGACGGGGACGCCGCGCACGTAGTTCTTTGTGCCGTCGATCGGGTCGACCACCCAGCGGCGCGGACCCGTGCCCTCGATCCCGTACTCCTCGCCGAGGATCGCGTCCCGTGGCCGTGCCCGCTGGAGATGGCCGCGGATCAGCTCCTCGGCGGCCTTGTCGGCCTCGCTCACCGGCGTCATGTCCGGCTTGGTCTCGACCTTGAGGTCCAGGGCCTTGAACCGGTCCATCGTCGCGGCGTCGGCGGCGTCCGCCAGCACATGGGCGAGGCGCAGATCATCGTGGTAATCGGGCATGCGGTCACAGTATCCACCGCCGCCGGGGGCGGGCCACAGGGTCCCGGGGGCCGCGAGGACCCTTGACAGCACCGGAGACCCGCTCAAATCTGAAACGAGGATCCCTGGGGCTTCGGGTGCGTGGCGGTCCGGGAGGCGACGATGCCGACGGCGCGGGAGGCACTGCTGGACGCCGCGCGCGCGGCGCTGTCCGCCCGGCCCTGGCCCGCCGTGCGCATGGTCGAGGTGGCCGCTGCGGCCGGGGTCTCCCGGCAGACCCTCCACAACGAGTTCGGCGGCAAGGACGGACTGGCCGCCGCCCTCGTCGCGGGCGCCGCCGCCGGCTATCTCTCCGGTGCCGAACGCGCCCTGGCGGCCCCCGGCTCCCCCGGCGACCGGCTGGCCGCCCTCGCCGCCTGGACCGTCCGCGCCACCCGGGCCGACGCCCTGGTCGCGGCCCTGCTCACCGGCCACTGGGACGCGCGCCTGCCGCGTCCCGCCGCCCTGTCCCGGCACCTTCCGCCCCGGGCCCGCCGCCACGACGGCGCCGGGCCGCCGAGCCCCGCCGAACTCCTCGGCCGGGTCCGCGACCGCGCCGTCGCCGTACTCACCGCCGAACACCCCGCCCGCGATCCGGTCGCTACCGCCGTGACCTGCGAACTCGCGCTGCGGCTCGCCCTCTCCTACGCCCTGGTGCCCCCGCCCCCGGGGCTGCCGGGCGACGGAATGCCGCTGGTGCGGAACGTGGTGGACCGGCTGCCGGACGTGGCCGCCTGAGCGGGGCGCTGCGGACGGATCAGTGGGACGAGCCGGAGAGCTGGAGGCCGATGACCCCGAGGATGACCAGCGAGATCGAGACCAGCTTCAGCGTGGAGACCACGTCGTTGAGGAAGACCATGCCGTAGATCGCGGTCCCGGCCGCTCCGATCCCGGTCCACACCGCGTACGCGGGCCCCACGTCGAGCTTCTTCAGCGACAGGGTCAGCAGACCGAAACTCCCCAGGGCGAACGCGGCGAAGGCGATGGTCGGCCAGAGCCGGGTGAAGCCGTGCGAGAGCTTGAGGCAGACCGCGAAGCCGGTCTCCAGCAGTCCCGCGACCACGACCAGCAGCCACGCCATCGTCAGTGCCCTCCCACGTCGGTGGCCGCCCAGGGCCGTTGGGCGTGATTATGCACTTACCGGTCGCGGGTGATCGCAAACGTCGCCGGGCCGGTCACCGCGCGTCGGCCCGCCCGGCGGGGGTCAGTCGCCCTCGCGCCGCTCCCGGGTGTCCAGCAGCCGCCGGAGCGAGTCCAGCCGCGCCGGATCCGCGTGCCCGGCCGCCACCCAGGCGTCCAGCGCGCATTCCGGTTGCCGGCTGTCGTGGGTGCAGCCGCGCGGGCACTCCTCGGCGCCCGGCTGGAGGTCGGGGAAGGCGTTGATGACCCGGGAGGGGTCGATGTGGTTCAACCCGAAGGACCGGACGCCGGGGGTGTCGATCACCCAGCCCCGGTAGTCCGGCAGCGGCAGGGCGAGCGCCGAGGTGGTGGTGTGCCGGCCCCGGCCGGTGACCGCGTTGACGACCCCGGTGGTGCGCCGCCTGTCACGCGGCACGAGCGCGTTGACCAGGGTGGTCTTGCCGACGCCGGAGTGGCCGACGAAGGCGGTGACCCGGTCGTTCAGCTGCTCGCGGACCCGCTCCGCCGCGTCCCCGTTCTCCAGTTCCTCGCGGCTGGTCACGACAAACGGGACGCCCAGCGGGGTGTACGCCTCCAGCAGCCTGTCCGGTGGGGCGAGGTCGGACTTGGTCAGGACGAGGAGCGGTGAGAGCCCGCCGTCGTACGCCGCCACCAGACAGCGGTCGATCATGCGCGGGCGGGGTTCCGGATCGGCCAGCGCGGTGACGATGGCCAACTGGTCGGCGTTGGCCACCACCACGCGCTCGAACGGGTCGTCGTCGTCCGCCGTCCGGCGCAGCACCGAGCGGCGCTCACCGATGCGGACGATCCGCGCCAGGGTGTCCTTCTCGCCGGAGAGATCACCGACCAGCGAGACGGTGTCGCCCACCACCGCGGCCTTGCGGCCCAGTTCGCGGGCCTTCATCGCCATGACCGTGCGGCCGTCGACCAGGCAGGTCAGCCGGCCGCGGTCCACGGTCAGGACCATGCCGTCCTCGGCGTCCTCGTGCTTGGGACGGATGTTCGTCCGCGGCCGGTTGCCCTTGCGGTTGGGGCGGACGCGGACGTCGTCCTCGTCGGGGTTCTTGCCGTAGCGGCGCATCTCTCAGGCCCCGAGCATTCCGGTCCACATCTGCGGGAAGTCGGGCAGGGTCTTGGCGGTCGTCGCCACGTTCTCGATCTCCACTCCGGGGACGGCAAGGCCGATGATCGACCCCGCGGTGGCCATCCGGTGGTCGTCGTACGTATGGAAGGTACCGCCGTGCAGCGGCCGGGGCCGGATGCGGAGGCCGTCCGCGGTCTCGGTGACGTCGCCGCCGAGCTCGTTGATCTCCTTGGTGAGGGCGGCCAGCCGGTCCGTCTCGTGGAGCCGCAGATGGGCCACGCCGCTCAGGGTGGACGGGGAGTCGGCCAGGGCGGCGACGGCGGCGATGCCCGGGGTCAGCTCGCCCACCTCGCCGAGGTCGACGTCGATGCCGTGGATCCGGCCCGATCCGGTGAAGGTCAGACCGTGCTCGGTCAGCTCGCAGGAGCCGCCCATCGCGGTGAAGATCTCGCGCAGCGCGTCACCGGGCTGGGTGGTGCGCAGCGGCCAGTCGGGGACGGTGACCCGGCCCCCGGTGACCAGCGCCGCGGCCAGGAACGGCTGGGCGTTGGACAGGTCCGGCTCGATGGTCAGATCGCGGCCCAGCAGCGCCGAGGGGGAGACCCGCCAGACGTTCGGCTCGCCGCCGGTCTCCGGCTCGTCGACCTGGGCGCCGACGGCCCGCAGCATGTCGACGGTCATCCGGATGTGGGGCAGGGAGGGCAGCCGCTCGCCGGTGTGGCGGACCTCGACGCCCTGGTTGAAGCGCGGCGCCGACAGCAGCAGCGCCGAGACGAACTGGGATGACGAGGAGGCGTCGATCGCCACCGGTCCGCCGTCCAGCGCCCCGCCGCCGTGCACGGTCATCGGCAGCCGGCCCCGGCCGTCGTCGTCGATCCGGGCGCCGAGGCCCCGCAGGGCGTCGATGACCCCGGTCAGCGGGCGCTCGTGGGAGCGGGGGTCGCCGTCGAAGCGGACCGGGCCGTTCGCCAGCGTCGCCACCGGCGGCAGGAAGCGCATCACCGTGCCGGCGTTGCCGACGTCGACGGTGACCGCGCCGCGCAGACCGGCCGGGATGACCCGCCATGCCTCGCCGGAGCCGCCGCCGGACGAGCTGGAGGACACCGTCTCCTCGATGCCGACGCCCATCGCGCGCAGCGCGTCGGCCATCAGCAGGGTGTCGCGCGAGCGCAGCGGGCGGCGCAGCCACCCCGGTTCGGCGGCGAGCGCGGCCAGCACCAGCGCGCGGTTGGTGACCGACTTCGATCCGGGCACGGTGACGGTGGCGTCGACGGGGCCGCTCGCGTGAGGGGCGGGCCACAGGGCAGGGTGCACGGAACTTTCGGTCATGGCCTCACTTTAGTGGCTCCGAACGAACCTCGATTTCGATCAAATGCGATGAAATCCGGACGTAACCCTGACGTGGCAGGGAGCCGCCGCGCGTCCCTCGTACCGGTTCACAGCCCCAGCAGCCAGCGCCCGCCGCCGATCAGCGAGCAGAGGGACACCGCGTGGAACAGGAACAGCCACAGTGCCGCCGGAACGTCCGTCAGCCGGGAGAGCTGGTCCGCGTCCGAGTCCGGGGCGCCGCCGCGCCGCCGCTTGGACTGGAGCTCGAAGGGCGGCCGCACCCCGCCCATCAGCAGGAACCACACCACGCTGTACGCGAACAGCGACTGCCAGGCCGCGGAGGCCAGCCACGACATCAGCAGGAAGAGCGAACCGGTGAAGATCACCGCCAGCGCCCCGTACACATTGCGGATCATCACCAGCATCACCGCGAGCAGCGCCGTGGCCAGCCAGAGCAGCAGGGTGATCCGTCCGTTCACCAGCAGCCAGGCCCCGCCCAGTCCGAGGAGCGAGGGTGCGGTGTAGCCCGCCGCGGCCGTCAGGACCATGCCGATGCCGGTCGGCCTGCCCCGGCTCACCGTCAGCCCGCTGGTGTCCGAGTGCAGCCGGATGCCCGAGAGCTGCCGCCCGGTGAGCAGGGCGATCAGTCCGTGGCCGCCCTCGTGGGCGATGGTGATCGTGGTGCGCGTGAGCCGCCATATGACATTCGGTACGACGGCGGACATCGCCGCCGCGGCCGTCACCACCACCAGCCACTGCTCCGGGGCGGGCTGGGTGCCGAAGACGCGGTCCCACAGGTGACCGAGGTCGGTGCTGTCCATGGTGCGGGCGGCTCCTTGCGCTGTTGGCGTCCGGGCGGGGTGGCGGTCGTGGCAGTCTGGCACTTATGTGCGGACGGTATGCAGCGAGTCGGCGGCCCGAGGACCTGACCGGACTCTTCCAGGTGGAGAAGTGGGAGCCGGCCGAGGAGCTGGAACCCGATTACAACGTGGCGCCGACCAAGGAGGTCTACGCCGTACTGGAGCGTCCTCTCAAAGACGCCGACGACCCCCGTCCGGTTCGCCAGCTGCGCGCCCTGAGGTGGGGGCTCGTCCCCTCCTGGGCCAAGAACCCCGACGGCGCCGCCCGGATGATCAACGCACGCGCCGAGACGCTCCACGAGAAGCCGTCCTTCCGCCGCCCCTTCTCCGCCCGGCGCTGCATCCTGCCCGCCGACGGCTATTACGAGTGGGTGACCGGCGCCGAGGAACGGCAGCTGGAGGAGAAGGGCCGCAGGAAGCGCCCCCGCAAGCAGCCGTACTTCGTGACCCCCGCCGACGGTTCGGTCTTCGCCATGGCCGGGCTGTACGAGTTCTGGCGCGACCGGACCCTGCCGGACGACCACCCCCGGGCCTGGTGGGTCACCTGCTCGGTCATCACGACCGAGGCCGAGACCACCCCGCTCGCCGTCGCCCCCGCCGACGGCCCGTCCGCCCTCGCCGACATCCACCCCCGGATGCCGCTCATGCTCACCCCCGACCGCTGGGACGCCTGGCTGGACCCCGCCCGCACCGACACGGACGAACTGCGCGGACTGCTCACGCCCCCGCCCGGCGGCCTGATGCGCGCCTACCCGGTGCCCACCGCCGTCAGCAACGTCCGCAACAACGGCCCCGAACTCCTGGAGGAACTGGCCGCCCCCGAGGTGGGCACCCTCTTCTGAACGACGCGCCGGACCCCGGCCCGCCGACCCCGGCTTGGTTGGATGGGCGGGTGAAAGCCTCCGAGACACAGCCCCGCACCGAGACGGTCGAGACCGAGGCCGGGGCCGCCCGGATCACCTGGGTGCCCGCCGCACGCCCCCGCCTGGTCCTCGCGCTCGGCCACGGCGTCGGCGGCGGCATCGAGGCCCGCGATCTGAGGGCCCTGGCCGCCGCCCTCCCCGCGCACGGGGTGACCGTCGCCCTGGTGGAGCAGCCCTGGCGGGTCGCCGGGAAGAAGCTCGCGCCGGCCCCCAAGACCCTGGACACCGCTTGGCGCGGGCTCTGGCCGGCGCTGGCCGCCCCCGGGCTCCCCGTCGTCGCGGGCGGCCGCAGCGCCGGGGCCCGGGTCGCCTGCCGCACCGCGGCCGGGCTCGGCGCCCGCGCGGTCCTCGCCCTGAGCTTCCCGCTGCACCCGCCCGGCCGCCCCGAGAAGACCCGCGCCGACGAACTCCTCGGCACCGGCCTGCCCACGCTCGTCGTCCAGGGCGGCAACGACCCGTTCGGCCGTCCCGGCGAATTCCCGCCGGGCGACTACCGGACGGCCGAGGTGCCGTACGGCGACCACGGCTTCGCCGTCCCGAAGAAATCCGGTCTGACCGAGGCTCAGACGATGGAGGTGCTCACCACCGCGGTGGCCGACTGGCTGGCCGGAATCGAGTGATCCACACCTCGGGAATGCCGGGTGGACGACCGCTGTTGTTCCGGACGTCGGTACACCAACGTCGTATGTGGAGAGGGAGTCCGTCGCATGGGTTCGACCATCTGCCCGCGCCGCTCGAACGCCGCTGACCTGGAGTGGACGGTGCTGCATGCGGCCAGGACCACTCCCGAGCGGACCCGGAGCGGCTCGAATCGACCCGCCGCCGCGGACCAAGGTCGACTATTCTCCGATGCGAGCGGCCCCGGTCTCGCGGCCGCCACAGCGTTGGAGGAGGTGGGTCCGGTCACAGGGACCGACACAGGGACCGACGACGGCCGCCCGCAGGAGACGACCGCCGAGCGGAACGCGCGCTTCGAGCGCGACGCGCTGGGCTTCCTCGACCAGATGTACTCGGCCGCGCTGCGCATGACGCGCAACCCCGCGGACGCCGAGGACCTGGTCCAGGAGACCTACGCGAAGGCTTACGGTTCCTTCCACCAGTTCCGTGAGGGCACCAACCTCAAGGCGTGGATGTACCGCATCCTCACCAACACCTTCATCAACTCGTACCGCAAGAAGCAGCGCGAACCCCAGCGCAGCGCCGCCGAGGAGATCGAGGACTGGCAGCTGGCGCGTGCCGAGTCGCACATGTCGACCGGTCTGCGGTCCGCCGAGTCCCAGGCGCTCGACCACCTTCCCGACTCCGACGTGAAGGCCGCGCTGCAGGCGATCCCCGAGGAGTTCCGCATCGCGGTCTATCTCGCCGATGTAGAGGGCTTTGCCTACAAGGAGATCGCGGACATCATGGGAACCCCCATCGGTACGGTGATGTCCCGACTGCACCGGGGCCGCCGTCAACTGCGCGGCATGCTGGAGGACTACGCCCGTGACCGCGGGCTCGTCCCGGCCGGCGCGGGTGAGTCGGACGATCGGAAAGGCTCGGGCTCATGAGCTGTGGAGAGCCGCACGAGACGGAGTGCGCAGAGGTCCTCGACCACCTCTACGAGTTCCTGGACCGGGAGATGCCGGACAGTGACTGCACCAAGTTCGAGGTGCACTTCGGCGAGTGCTCGCCCTGCCTGGAGAAGTACGGCCTGGAGCAGGCCGTGAAGAAGCTCGTCAAGCGCTGCTGCGGCCAGGACGACGTCCCGGCCGATCTGCGCTCGAAGGTGATGGGGCGGATCGAGCTGATCCGGTCCGGGCAGGTGGTGCCCGACCAGGACGTCGCGGTGGCCGACAGCGAACGGCCGACCGCCGCCAAGGACTGAGCATCACCCGAACGTGCTAATCGCCGGCGACTCCGCTCGGCCGCCGGCCCCCGCTCGTTAGCCTGGCGCCTCCATTGGCGACCTGGGGGGCGGGCGGATCGCGTGAGAGCCACACGGCGCGCGGCGTGGACGCACATCCTGGCCGTCGCCCTCCTCGCCTCCGGGTGCGCCCTGCCCGCGCTGCTCCCCGGCGCGGGCACCCCCTGGGCCACCGTCGGACTGCTGGCCGGGCTCTACCTCCTGTGCGAGCTGCCCGGCCGCCTCCCCTTCTCCGGCGGCGCAGTGCCGGTCACCGCCGGATCGTTCTTCCCGCTGCTGCTCGCCGCCGCCTTCCTGCTGCCGCCCGCCGCCGCCGCGCTCGTCGCGGTCCCCGGCTCCCTGGCCGGCCGCGTCGAGAAGACCCCGGCCGCCGCCCGCCGCGTCTGGCGGGCGGCGCAGCTCGCCGTCTCCGTCTGGGCGGCCTCGGCCGTGCACGCCCTGCTCGGCGGGGGCGGCGCTCTGCCCGGCGCCCTGCTCCCCGCCTCTGCCGCGGCGGCCGTCTTCAGCCTCGTCCTGACCGCCCTGGACGGCTCGATCCTGGTCGTCGCCGAACACCTGCCGCCGGCCCGCGCCTGGAGCGGACTGCTGCCGCGCGCCCTGGGCCCGCACCTGGTCCACGGACTCGCCGGACTGATGATGGCGGTCCTCTGGACCAGCTCCTACGGGCCGCCGGCCGCGCTCTTCGTCCTGCTTCCCATGTACCTCTCCTGCTGGGTCTTCGCCCAGTACCACCGGGAGGAAGCCGCGCACCGGGCGACGATCCGGGCCCTGGTGCAGGCCGTCGACATCAAGGACACCTACACCCGGGGCCACGGCGAACGCGTCGGCCGCGCGTCCGTCCTGATCGCCCGGGAGCTGGGCATGGCCCGCGACCGCGTCGAGCTGCTGCGCTTCGCCGGGATCCTGCACGACGTCGGCAAGCTCGGCGTGCCCACCCGGGTGCTGCGCAAGGACGGCCCGCTCACCCCCCAGGAGCGCCGGGTGATCGAACTGCACCCGGAGTACGGCCACGAGATCGTCCGGGGCATCGGCTTCCTCGGCGAGGCGCGCGCCGCGATCCTCCACCACCACGAACGGCTCGACGGCAGCGGCTACCCCTACGGGCTGTCCGGCCGGCGGATCCCCGAGTTCGCCCGCGTCGTCGCCGTCGCCGATGCCTTCGACGCCATGACCTCGACCCGGTCCTACCGGCCGGGCCGGCCGGTCCCGGCCGCCCTGGAGGAACTCAAACGGTGTGCCGGCACCCAGTTCGACCCGCAGATGGTCCGGGCGCTCGCGCGCGGCCTGGAACGGCACGGCTGGGCGCCCGACGCGGTCACCGGCGACGAACTCCCCGGCCCCCGGCACGCGGCGCGCCGTGTCCGCCCGGACGCCCCGGCGGACCTGCCGCCGTCCCGGACGTCCGAGCGGTGAGCGCCGCCCTGTGCGTACGGGGCGCGGCCCTCGCGCTCTGTCTCGCCGCGCTCGCGCACACCCTCTGGAACGGCGTCCACCAGCCGGGCCACGCCCTCGCCTTCGGGGTGCTCATCACCGTCGGCGAGCTGGCCCGGTGGGGCGCCCTGCCGCAGGAGCGGGAGCCCGCGCCGCTCGGGGCCGCCGGCGCCCTCGCGTACGCGCTGCTCGGCCGCAGCGGCGGGGAGCCCACCGGCCACGGCGCGCTCCAGGTGATCGCCGTCCTCGTCGCGGCCCAGCTCGTCGCCTCCGTCCCGCACATCGCACGCGGCAGCGGGCCGGGACCCGACCGGGCGGCCCGCAGGATTCTCACCGTGGCCTTCGCCGCGGTCTGCTTCCAGCCGCTCCACCACTCCGGCCGCTCGGCGTCCTGGTTCGGCGACGGACCGTCCTACGCGGCCTTCCTGCTGGTGCTGCTCGGACTCACCGCCCTGTGCGACGCGGTGCTCGGTGCCCTGCTCGTACGCTCCCGCGCGGTGCCGCGAGGGTCGCGCGCCGCGGGCGCCACCCCCCTCCCGTACGGCCCGCTGCTCCGCGAGGAACTGCGCGGGCTGCTGGGCATCGGCTCGGCGGTCTGCGCCACGGGCGCGGTGATGGCGCTCGGGGTGGCCGCCGCCGGGCTGTGGGCGCTGCCCGTGCTGTGCGTTCCCCTGCTGCTCACCCAGGTGTCGTTCCGCCGCTTCACGGCGGTGCGCACCACCTATCGGCAGACCATCGCCTCGCTGGCCCGCGCCACCGAGATCGCCGGATACACCCCGCACGGCCACGCCCTCCGGGTGGCCGGGCTCTGCACGGCCGTGGGGCGGGAGATGGGGCTCCGCGGCAGCGAGCTGACCGTCCTGGAGTACGCGGCCCTGATGCACGACATCGGCCAGCTCTCGCTCGTCGACCCGGTCCCGGACGGGGCGACCGCGCTGCTGCCCACCGCCGAGCAGCGCCGGATCGCCCTGCTCGGCGGGGCGGTGGTGCGGCAGACCGGGGTGGACCCGCGGGTGGCCGTGGTCGTGGAGCGGCAGGCCGACCCCTACCGCGAGCAGCCGCTGTCCGCCAGGATCGTCCGGGCGGTGAACGCATACGACGACCTGAGCGGGGAAGGTCTCAGCGGGCCGCTCGGCGCGCTGGAACAGCTCAGGCTCGGGACGGGCCGCGACTACCAGCCCCAGGTCGTGGAATCGCTCGCCCGGGTTCTCGCCAGGGGCGGTCTGACCCCTGTCCCACCTGGGTAACCCATGGGTAATGAGCGGGTGCCCTGCCGGGCATGGTTGGATGCGAAGAGAGCGGAAAAACGAGGGTGTCCAGTCGGGACAGGCGGGAATCGTGAGGATCTTCGGGAAGGTACGGCATCGGCCCTCCGCCTCTTGGCGGCAGGCCACGGACCGCGCGTTCACGCTGATCGGCGACGGCCGGTACGAGGACGCGGGCGCGCTGCTGACACGCGCGGCGGACCTGGAGCCCTGGCTCTCCGAGTCGTGGTTCAACCTGGCGCTGCTGCACAAGTTCCGGCACGACTGGGAGCAGGCCCGTGCCGCGGGCCTGCGGGCCGTCGCGCTGCTGGACAAGGAGTCCGGGGCCCCGGACTGGTGGAACGTGGGCATCGCCGCCACCGCCCTCCAGGACTGGCCGCTGGCCCGCCGCGCCTGGCAGGCGTACGGGCTGCGGGTGCCCGGCGGCGGGCAGCAGTCGCCCGCCTCGGCGAACGAGCCGGTCGGGATGGACCTGGGCAGCGCCGCCGTGCGGCTGTCGCCGGAGGGCGAGGCCGAGGTGGTCTGGGGCCGCCGGCTGGACCCGGCCCGGATCGAGGTGCTGTCGATCCCGCTGCCGTCCTCCGGCCGCCGCTGGGGCGAGGTCGTCCTGCACGACGGGGTGCCGCACGGCGAGCGGATCACCGCCGCCGGGCCCGCGTACCCCGTCTTCGACGAGATCGAGCTGTGGGCGCCGTCGCCCGTGCCGACCTGGGTGGTGCTGCTGGAGGCGGCGACCGAGGCGGACCGGGACGCGCTGGAGCAGCTGGCCTCCGACGCCGGATTCGCCGCCGAGGACTGGTCCTCCTCCGTCCGGCTGCTCTGCCGGTCCTGCTCGGAGAGCCGGATGGAGAGCGACGAGGGCGACGGCGAGCACCTGGACCCGCACGACCACAGCGAGCCGGGCCACCCCGGCCCGCTCGGCCACCGCACGGCCGGCGAGCTGTGGGTGCCGGAGCGCGAATGCGGTCTGGCGGCCCCCGCCGGGCTGGTGCGCGGGCTGCTGGACGGCTGGGTCGCCGACAGCCCGGACAGCCGTGAGTGGCGGGATCTCGAAGAAGTCTGCTGACGGGTGCCCGTAGGCTGTACGGGCACCGGGTTCCGGTGCCGGTGCCGGGTGAGAAAGGCGTATGGCGGAGATGGCGCAGCAGGAGACGGACGAGCGGACCACCGGTGTCGACGAGGAGGGCTTCCTCATCGACACCGAGGACTGCGAGGCGCGGGAGACGGCCCACCGCGAGCGCGGTACGTCCCGTCCGATCACGGTGGTGGGCAACCCGGTCCTGCACAAGGAGTGCAAGGACGTGACCGTGTTCGACGAGGAGCTGGCCCGGCTCATCGACGACATGTTCGCGAGCCAGCGGACGGCGGAGGGCGTGGGCCTGGCCGCCAACCAGATCGGCGTCGACCTGAAGGTCTTCGTCTACGACTGCCCCGACGACGACGGGGTGCGGCACACCGGGGCCATCTGCAACCCGGTGCTGGAGGAGCTGGCGCCCGAGCAGCGCGTCCTGGACGACTCCAACGAGGGCTGCCTCTCGGTCCCGAGCGCGTACGCCTCGCTGGCGCGCCCGGACTACGCCGTGGTGCGCGGCCAGGACGCCGAGGGCAATCCGGTGCGGGTGCGGGGCAACGGCTACTTCGCCCGCTGCCTCCAGCACGAGACGGACCACCTCTACGGGTACCTGTACATCGACCGGCTCTCCAAGCGCGACCGCAAGGACGCGCTGCGGCAGATGGCGGAGAACACCCCGCGCTACGAGACCGTCCCGAACGACTGAGACCGTGTGAACGGCTGGGACCGTGGTGAACGTCCGTGACCACGGTGAACGGCCGGTCGCGTCCGCAGGCCCCGTCCCGGAACCCCGGGGCGGGGCCTGCGGCCTCCCACTCGACGGTCAACTTCCGTTCCTACGCGCGTAGTTGACGCGCGTTGACTCCTCCGACAGGCTTTCCCCCCACAGAGTCTCCACCAGAGGGAGCCCCCCATGCTCAGACGTTCCGCACGCCTCCTGCTCGGCCTTGTCATGATCATGGCATCCGCTGTGGGCGGGGTGGTGGTCACCGCCTCGTCGGCCCAGGCCGACGGCTGCTACACCTGGACCCGGACCCTGGCGCCGGGCGCCACCGGCAACGATGTCGTCCAGCTCCAGATCCGGGTGGCCGGATACCCCGGCTACAACTCCGTGCTCGCCATCGACGGCTCCTACGGGCCCGCCACCACGGCCGCCGTCAAGCGCTTCCAGGCCGCCTACGGACTGGCCGCCGACGGCATCGCCGGACCCGCCACGCAGTCCAAGATCTACGCCCTCCAGGACAACGACTGCACCCCCGCCCACTTCACGTACGCCGAGCTCAACCGGTGCAACAGCACCTGGTCGGGCGGGGCCGTCGCGGCCGGGACGGCCAAGGCCAACGCGCTGAGCACCATGTGGAAGCTGGAGGCGCTGCGGCACGCGCTCGGCGACCGCCCCATCACCATCAACAGCGGCTTCCGCTCGTACTCCTGCAACAGCGCGGTGGGGGGTGCCTCCAACAGCCGCCATCTGTACGGTGACGCGGCCGACCTCGGCGGGATCGCGTTCTGCACCCTCGCCAAGCAGGCCCGCTACCACGGCTTCCGGGGCATCCTCGGCCCCGGCTACCCCGACCACAACGACCACGTCCACGTGAACCAGGGCCCGACGCACTTCTGGTCGGCGCCCAACTGCGGCATCTGACACCGCGGAGGGGCCCGCCGGGCGTCCGGCGGGCCCCTCCCGTGCGTCCGCGCTCAGGCCGCCTCGGTCAGACCGTCCGGGCCGCGGAAGGTCCTGCGGTACGCCTGCGGGGTGGTCCCGAGCGAGCGGACGAACTGGTGGCGCAGGGCCGCCGCGTTCCCGAAGCCCGTCCGCCCGGCGATCGTGTCCATCGTCTCGTCGGTGGTCTCCAGCAGGTGCTGCGCCAGCAGGACCCGCTGGCGCAGCAGCCAGCGGTAGGGGGTCGTACCGGTCTCCTGCTGGAAGCGGCGGGCGAAGGTGCGCGGGGACATGTGGGCGTGGGCGGCCAGCTGGTCCACGGTCATCTCCCGGTCCAGATGGCGCTCCATCCACGCCAGGGTGCCGCCGACCGTGTCGCAGCGGTCACGGGGCAGCGGGCGCTGGATGTACTGCGCCTGGCCGCCGTCCCGGTGCGGCGGCACCACCATGCGGCGCGCGATCGTGTTGGCGGCGTCCTGGCCGTACGCCTGCCGGACCAAGTGAAGACAGGCGTCGATCCCCGCCGCCGTGCCCGCCGAGGTGATCACCGAGCCCTCGTCCACGTACAGCACGTCCGGCTCCACCCGGGCGCGCGGGAAGCGGCGGGCCAGGACGTCCGCGTGCTTCCAGTGCGTGGTGCAGCGCCGGCCGTCGAGCAGGCCGGCCGCGCCCAGCAGGAACGCCCCGGAGCAGACGCTCAGCACCCGCGCGCCCCGGTCCACGGCCCGCCGCAGCGCCTCCAGGATCTCCTCGGGGAACTCCCGGTCGCCGAAGCGGCTGCCGGCCGGGATCGCGATCAGATCGGCCTCCTCCAGGCGGTCGAGGCCGTACGGGGTGTGGATCGTGAACCCCGCGTGGGTGCGCAGCTCGGGGCCCTCGGCGGAGACCACCGCGAAATCGTGCACCGGAAGGCCCTCGTCGCTGCGGTCCAGTCCGAAGACCTCGCACAGCACGCCGAGTTCGAAGGGATGGACGTCATCGAGCATCAGGGCGGCGACATTCTTCAGCATGCCCCCAGTGTGGCAGTAATTCGATGCCGAATGACAGTCCTGCCACTGATGTTCTCGTGCGCGAGCGGCGAGAGTAGAGCCATGAACACATTCGTGAACATCCTGGGCATATCCGCCGTCATCGTCGTCGTCCTGACCCCCGCCCTCCTCGGCATCGCCCGGGAGCGGCGCATCGACCGCGCCCTGCGCGAGGCGGAACGCACCCGCGCCACCGAACCCCCCGGAACGGCGGACGCCGCGCGGCCGGTGGCGGCCGCACGGCGTCCGTACGTCAGGAGCTGGGCGCGGGTCTAGAAGTCGTCGTCGAACCCGACCGTGCCCTCCACCGCCACCTGGTACGCGGAGGGGCGCCGCTCGAAGAAGTTCGTCAGCTCCTGGACGCCCTGGAGCTCCATGAAGGAGAACGGGTTCTCCGAGCCGTACACCGCCGGAAAGCCCAGCCTGGTCAGCCGCTGGTCGGCGACGCACTCCAGGTACTGGCGCATCGAATCGGTGTTCATCCCCGGCAGCCCGTCCCCGCACAGATCGCGGCCGAACTGCAGCTCCGCCTCGACGGCCTCCCTCAGCATGGCCGTGACCTGCTGCTCCAGGGCCTCGTCGAAGAGGTCGGGCTCCTCCTTGCGGACGGTGTCCACCACCTCGAAGGCGAAGTTCATGTGCATGGTCTCGTCCCGGAACACCCAGTTGGTGCCCGTGGCGAGACCGTGCAGCAGCCCGCGCGAACGGAACCAGTACACGTAGGCGAACGCGCCGTAGAAGAACAGCCCCTCGATGCACGCAGCGAAGCAGATGAGGTTCAGCAGGAAGCGGCGGCGGTCGGCCTTCGTCTCCAGCCGGTCGATCTTCTCGACCGAGTCCATCCACCGGAAGCAGAACTGCGCCTTCTCCCGGATCGACGGAATGTTCTCCACCGCCGCGAACGCCGCCGCCCGGTCCTCCGGATCGGGGAGATACGTGTCGAGCAGCGTCAGATAGAACTGGACGTGCACGGCCTCCTCGAAGAGCTGCCGCGACAGGTACAGCCGCGCCTCGGGGGAGTTGATGTGCTTGTACAGCGTCAGCACCAGGTTGTTGGCGACGATCGAGTCCCCGGTCGCGAAGAACGCGACCAGCCGGCCGATCATGTGCTGCTCGCCCGGCGAGAGCTTGGCGAGATCGGCCACGTCGGAGTGGAGGTCGACCTCCTCCACCGTCCAGGTGTTCTTGATCGCGTCCCGGTAGCGCTCGTAGAAGTCCGGGTAGCGCATCGGCCGCAGGGTCAGTTCGAAGCCCGGGTCGAGCAGGTTCTTCTCGTCGGTGGCGCTCATTACTGGCAGGCCTCGCAGGACTCGGGGTTTTCGAGGGAGCAGGCGATCGCGTCCGCGTCGGGCGCCGGAGCCTGCGCGGGGACGGCGGCGGCGGCGGACGCCGCGCGGGCGATCCGGGTCGCCGGACGGGACCGCAGGTAGTACGTCGTCTTGAGCCCGCGCTTCCAGGCGTACGCGTACATCGAGGAGAGCTTGCCGATCGTCGGCGTCTCCAGGAACAGGTTGAGCGACTGGCTCTGGTCGAGGAACGGTGTACGGGCCGCCGCCATGTCGATCAGGCCGCGCTGCGGGATCTCCCACGCCGTGCGGTACAGCGCCCGCACCTCCTCGGGGATCCACGCGAAGCCCTGCACCGAGCCGCTCGCCTCGCGCAGCGCCTCACGGGTCCGCGCGTCCCAGACGCCGAGCGCCTTCAGCTCCTCCACCAGATAGCCGTTGACCTGGAGAAACTCACCGCTGAGCGTTTCGCGCTTGAAGAGGTTGGAGACCTGCGGCTCGATGCACTCGTACACCCCGGCGATCGAGGCGATCGTCGCCGTCGGCGCGATGGCGAGCAGCAGCGCGTTGCGCATCCCGCTCTTCGCGATCCGGGCGCGCAGCGCGTCCCACCGCTCCGGCCAGGCCCGCTCGGCGTCGTAGTGGTCGGGGTGCAGCACCCCGCGGGCGGCACGCGTCTCGGACCAGGCGGGGAGGGGGCCGGAGCGCTCCGCGAGATCGCACGACGCCTCGTACGCGGCGAGCATGATCCGCTCCGAGATCCGCGTGGACAGCGCGCGGGCCTCGGGGGAGTCGAAAGGCAGCCGCAGCTTGAAGAAGACGTCCTGGAGCCCCATCGCGCCCAGCCCCACCGGGCGCCAGCGGGCGTTGGACCGGCCGGCCTGCTCGGTCGGGTAGAAGTTGATGTCGACGACCCGGTCCAGGAAGGTCACGGCGGTGCGGACGGTGGCGTCCAGCCGCTCCCAGTCGATCGTGCCGCCTTCGACGAACGCGGCGAGGTTGACCGAGCCCAGGTTGCAGACGGCCGTCTCGCCGTCGTCGGTGACCTCCAGGATCTCGGTGCACAGGTTCGAGGAGTGCACCACGCGGCCCGGCTCCGCCGTCTGGTTCGCGGTCCGGTTGGAGGCGTCCTTGAACGTCATCCAGCCCTGGCCGGTCTGGGCCAGCGTCCGCATCATCCTGCCGTACAGCTCACGGGCCGGCAGGGTCCTGCGCGCCAGGCCCCGGGCCTCGGCGTCCCGGTAGGCCGCGTCGAACGCCTCGCCCCACAGGTCCACCAGCTCCGGCACGTCCGACGGGGAGAACAGCGACCAGGTGCCGTCCGCCTCCACCCGGCGCATGAACTCGTCCGGGATCCAGTGCGCCAGGTTGAGGTTGTGCGTGCGCCGCTGGTCCTCGCCGGTGTTGTCGCGCAGCTCCAGGAACTCCTCGATGTCCGCGTGCCAGGTCTCCAGGTAGACCGCCGCCGCGCCCTTGCGCCGGCCGCCCTGGTTGACCGCCGCCACGGAGGCGTCGAGCGTCTTCAGGAACGGCACGATGCCGTTGGAGTGCCCGTTGGTGCCGCGGATCAGCGAACCCCGGGCGCGGATGCGGGAGTACGGCAGACCGATGCCGCCCGCGTGCTTGGAGAGCCGGGCCACCTGGTGGTAGCGGTCGTAGATCGAGTCCAGCTCGTCGCGCGGCGAGTCCAGCAGATAGCAGGAGGACATCTGCGGATGGCGGGTGCCGGAGTTGAAGAGCGTGGGGGAGGAGGGCAGATAGTCCAGCCGGCTCATCAGCCCGTACAGCGCGGCGACCTCGTCCAGGGCGCGCGCCGATTCGTCCTCGGCCAGTCCGGCGGCGACGCGCAGCATGAAGTGCTGCGGCGTCTCGATGACCTGACGGGTGTGCGGGTGGCGCAGCAGATAGCGGCTGTGCAGGGTGCGCAGCCCGAAGTAGCCGAAGCGGTCGTCGGCGCCCTCGGCGAGCGCCCCCTCCACCAGCGCGTCCAGCGCGTCGGCGTGCCGCGCCACGAACGCGGCGGTGCGGTCCGCGATCAGCCCCTCGCGGTGGCCCACGGCGACCGAGGCGGAGAACGAGGTGGCGCCCTGCCCGGCCGCCTCCTCCGCGACGGCGCGGGTCAGCAGGCGGGCGGCGAGCCGGGAGTAGGCGGGGTCCTCGGAGATGAGCCCGGCGGCGGCCTCGGTGGCCAGCGAGCGCAGCTCGGCCTCGTCCGCGTGGGCGCTGCGGCCGCGCAGCGCGGCGGCGGCGACCCGTCCGGGGTCGGTGTCGGGCAGGTCCGCGGTGAGCGCGGTCAGGGTCCGCAGCAGCGCGGCCCCCGGTCCGTCGCCCGTGCTTCCCGTTGACTCGGCCGCTGAGACCGGATCGGCTGGCGCGATGGTCACCTGGTGCTCTCCCTCGCTCGGCTCGGGGCCGTCGGGTGCGCGGGGGCAGCCGGGCGGAGCGGGGCCCGGACAGGGCGGCACTCCGTGCGGCGTCCACCGGCCCATCCACGAGGCCCGGACGTCTGGGCACCCGGTTCGGTCGAGCCGGGTGCGCTGTCGGCAGGTCCTCGGACTGGAGGTGCGCGAAAGCGCACCGAACACACCGTTGCGGGACAGTTCCGGATTCGCACCGGATTCCCCTGCGGCGACAGCGAGCATGAGCATACATGTGGGGGCCGCCGGATGAGGCGGCCCCCACATGTTGTGTCGCATGGGTGCTCAGACGGAGGAGTGCAGCTCCAGCCGGTAGGTCAGCAGCCTCAGGTCGTCGATCGGATCCCAGTCCCGCTCGGGGGTCCGTACGAAGCCGAGGCGTTCGTAGATCCGGTGCGCCCCGCGCATGGCCGGCTGGGTCGACAGCACCAGGCCCGTGACGCCCTCGGTGGCCCGTGCGCGGGCTATGCAGGCCCGTACGAGCGCCTCGCCCGCGCCCGCCCCGCGCGCCTCGCGGGCGACCGCCAGCATCCGGAACTCCGCCTCGTCCGGTCCCGCGATGTCCGCCCAGGGATTGCCCGGCGCCGCGTAGGTGACTCCGCCCAGCACCCGCCCCCCGGCGTCCGCCGCGACCAGCACCTCGGCCTCGGCGGCCCGCCGGGCCACGTCGCGCAGGTGCACCAGATACGGGTCGTCGGCACCGAAGTCCAGCAGCCCGTCCCCGAGATAGGCCTCGGCGGTGATCTCGCCGAGGAGGGCGTGCTCCGAGGGGTCCACCGGTCGGATCGTCATGTCCATGTGCGGAGTCTGCCCCACGCCCCGGCACGGTCCGCGACCGGGTTCCGCGCCCGCGCGCGAACGGGCCGTCGCGCCCCCGGCAGCCGGGGGCGCGACGGCCCGTGACCGTGCGTCAGTGCCCGCCCGGCGCACCGGCGGTGGCCGGCGGGAGCACCTCGGTCACCCCGGGGTCGCCCGCGTCCGCCGTGTAGTCCTCCGGGGAGGTCTCGTCGATGCCGGCGGGGGCCTTCAGGGCGTTCAGGACGAACGTGAGGACCACCACGACCACGACGTTGAGCACGAAGGCGGTCAGACCGATGTAGCCGATCTCGCCGAGGCCCGGGATCTCCTTGGAGGAGCCGCCGAAGTGCTTCTGCGTGGGGCTCGCCACCCCGTACGCGGCGGCGGTGCCGTAGACCATGCCGACCGCCCAGCCGGCCAGCAGCGCCCAGCGGTGGAACCAGCGGGTGAAGAGGCCGCCGACCAGGGCCGGCATGGTCTGGAGGATCCAGATCCCGCCCAGCAGCTGGAAGTTGATCGCGACCGTCTTGTCCATGGTGAGGACGAAGGCGAGGGCGCCGACCTTCACCAGCAGCGACACCAGCTTGGAGACCTTGGTCTCCTGCTCGGGCGTCGCGTCGGGCTTCAGGAAGTCCTTGTAGATGTTGCGGGTGAACAGGTTGGCCGCCGCGATGGACATGATCGCGGCGGGCACCAGCGCGCCGATGCCGATGGCGGCGAAGGCCACGCCCGCGAACCAGTCCGGGAACATGTTCTCGAATAGCTGCGGGATCGCCAGCTGGCCGTTCTCCACTTTCACGCCGGCCGCGATCGCCATGAAGCCGAGCAGGGCGAGCAGGCCCAGCATCAGCGAGTACAGCGGCAGGATCGTGGTGTTGCGGCGGATCACGTCACGGCTGCGGCTGGAGAGCGTCGCCGTGATCGAGTGCGGATACATGAACAGGGCCAGCGCGGAGCCGAGTGCCAGCGTGGCGTACCCCCAGTGCCCGGCCTCGGGCGGGGCCAGCGCCCCGGTCGGCTTGCCGCCGGGCGGTCCGGCGAACTTGTCCGCGGCGGCCGAGAAGATGTCGTCGAAGCCGCCGAGCTTGATCGGGATGTAGATGATCGCCACGGCGATGACCAGGTAGATCAGCCCGTCCTTGACGAAGGCGATCAGCGCCGGCGCGCGCAGCCCGGAGGAGTAGGTGTACGCCGCGAGCACCGCGAACGCGAGCAGCAGCGGCAGGTCCTTGACGAACCAGTTGGTGTTCTCGCCGCCGCCGACGCCCATCACGTCCAGCACCGCCTGGATGCCCACGAGTTGGAGCGCGATGTAGGGCATGGTCGCCAGGATGCCGGTGACGGCGACCGCCAGCGACAGGCCCTTGGAGCCGAAGCGGCCGCGGACGAAGTCCGAGGTGGTGACGTAGCCGTGCTTGTGCGACACCGACCAGAGCCGGGGCAGGAAGGTGAAGATCAGCGGGTAGACCAGGATGGTGTACGGCACCGCGAAGAAGCCGGCCGCGCCCGCCGCGTAGATCGCCGCCGGGACGGCGACGAAGGTGTACGCGGTGTAGAGGTCGCCGCCGAGCAGGAACCAGGTGACCCAGGTGCCGAACGACCGTCCGCCCAGGCCCCATTCGTCGAGGCTGGCCTCGTTCTCGGCCTTGCGCCAGCGGGCCGCCATGAAGCCCATGACGGTGACGGCCACGAAGAAGAAGATGAAGACGCCGAGCGCGACGCCGTTCACGCCGTCCTTCATGACGACGCACCTCCCTTGCGGGCGCGCTGGTCACGCTGCCACAGCTTGTACGCGATCATGGTGAGCGCCGTGGAGATGAGCACCCAGAGCATCTGGTACCAGTAGAAGAACGGGATTCCGATGAAGGTCGGGTCGACCTTCGCGTACGAGCCCACCCACAGCATCGCCACGAACGGCGCGACGAGGCAGAGGGCGATGACCACCCGGACCGGGGTGATGGCGGGTGGTTTCTCGTCAGGATCTGCTGACATGGCGGCGACTCCGTCCCCTCGCTGAGCACCTGTAATGCGCAGGAAATCTAGGGCAGTGTCCCGGCTACCGTCACCCCCCGTCCGCATTGCGGTCCGGCAACGGTCACGGCGTCGCGTACGAGGGGTCGAAATGGCCTTATCCGTCGGGGGGTTGGTCCAGACCAATGGGGGTGAGGGGGGTCGCGTGCGGGCAGCGGAAGGCCCCCGTGGGAGGGTTCCCACGGGGGCCGGTCGGGGTGGCCGGAAGTGGCCCTGCCGGATCAGTCCAGCGGGCGCTTCAGGCGGGCCACGAACTTGTACCGGTCGCCCCGGTACACCGACCGCACCCACTCGACGGGTTCGCCCTGCTCGTCCAGCGAGTGGCGGGACAGCATCAGCATCGGCAGACCCACGTCCGTACCGAGCAGGCCGGCCTCGCGCGGGGTGGCCAGCGAGGTCTCGATGGTCTCCTCGGCCTCGGCCAGCCGCACGTCGTACACCTCGGCCAGCGCCGTGTAGAGAGAGGTGTACTTCACCAGCGAGCGGCGCAGCGCCGGGAAGCGCTTGGCCGAGAGGTGGGTGGTCTCGATGGCCATCGGCTCGCCGCTGGCCAGGCGGAGCCGCTCGATCCGCAGCACCCGCCCGCCCGCGTTGATGTCGAGCAGTCCGGCCAGGGTGTCGTCGGCCGTCACATAGCCGATGTCCAGGAGCTGGGACGTGGGTTCCAGTCCCTGGGCGCGCATGTCCTCGGTGTACGAGGTCAGCTGAAGGGCCTGCGAGACCTTCGGCTTGGCGACGAAGGTCCCCTTCCCCTGGATGCGCTCCAGCCGGCCCTCCACGACCAGCTCCTGGAGCGCCTGGCGCACCGTGGTGCGCGAGGTGTCGAACTCGGCGGCCAGGGTCCGCTCCGGGGGCACGGGCGTGCCCGGCGGCATGGTGTCCGTCATGTCGAGGAGATGTCGCTTCAGCCGGTAGTACTTCGGGACGCGTGCGGTGCGCGTGCCCGCACCCGCGCCCGTCTCGTTCTCCGCACTGCCCCCGTCGGCACCCATGGCCCGCCTTCCCGACTGCTGCGTTGCTGCCGTCACCGGCTCCTCCGTCTGTCGCGGCTCACATGGTGGCACGGTCCGGTCACGGCTCGTCGCCCTCCCTCAGGTGTCGGTCCTATAACGGACGCGAGTGCACTTCTTATACACCCTTGACACCCCTAAAGGTCTAGGCCAAGCTCCCGGTACTGGTCTAAACCATTAAAGACCAGGTCCCAGCCCCAGCAGTACTCGTCGGCGTTGTCTTGCGTGGTGGCAGGGGGTTGCAGCATCCCTGAGGAGGGTGGCGTGAAGCGCAAGCTCATCGCGGCGATCGGCGTCGCGGGCATGTTGGTTTCCATCGCGGCGTGTGGTTCGGACGACGACAAGGCGTCGTCGAAGGACCCGAAGGACCGCAAGGAAACGCTCACTGTCTGGCTGATGTCGGACGCGCAGAGCACGTGGCCCGAACTGGTCAAGGACGTCAACAGCCAGTTCAAGGCGAAGTACCCCAACGTCAAGGTCAACGTCCAGTACCAGACGTGGGCGGACAAGGCCAAGAAGCTGGACGCGGCCCTGGCCGGCGACAAGTACCCGGACGTGGTCGAGCTCGGTAACACCGAGACCATGACCTACATCCTCAACGGGGCGCTCGGCGAGATCGACCCGAAGAAGTACGAGAACTCGGACACCTGGATCAAGGGTCTGAAGGACACGTGCTCCTTCGAGGGCAAGCAGTACTGCGTGCCTTACTACGCCGGCGCCCGCGTCGCGATCTACAACAAGGACATGTTCAAGGCCGGCACCGGCAAGGACACCCTCCCCGCCACCCAGGACGAGCTGACCGCCGCGCTCGACAAGATCGGCGAGAAGTACGGCAAGGACAAGGCGTTCTCGCCGCTGTACCTGCCGGGCCGCTACTGGTACGCCGCGATGTCCTACGTCGCCGCCGAGGGCGGGTCCATCGCCAAGTACGACGAGGGCAAGAAGGAGTGGAAGTCCACTCTGTCGACGCCGGAGGCCCAGAAGGGCATCACCGACTTCGTCGAGCTCGTCAAGAAGTACAACCACGGCGACAAGACCAAGGACGAGGCGGACCACGCCAACGTCATGGCCAACGAGAAGACCGCTCTTCTCTACGGCAACGGCTGGGAGGCCGGCAGCGTCGTCGACTCCAAGGCGAACGGCAACCCGAAGCTGAAGGACAAGATCCTCACGGCGGGTATGCCCGGCCCGAACGGCAAGGCGCTCCCCTCCTTCATCGGCGGTTCCGACCTCGCCACCATCTCCAAGTCGAAGATCCAGGATCTCGGCGAGGAGTGGATCTCGATGTTCACCTCCGAGAAGTCGGAGGAGGTTCTCGCCTCGAAGAACATCCTTCCGAACAACACCAAGCAGCTTGAGCCCCTGAAGGCCAAGCCGGAGACCGCGGCCATCGCCAACGCCGTGCCGGACGCCTGGTTCACCCCGATCGCCCCCGGCTGGACCGCGATCGAGAAGAAGGAAACGCTCGAGATCATGCTGCTCGACATCATCAAGGGCAAGTCGGTCGAGGAGGCCACCAAGGCCGCCGACGCGGAGATCGACTCGATGATCAACAAGGAGTCCTGAGCCCCGAGCTCACGGAGTCCGAGCCGGTGAGCGTCTGAGGCGCCGACTCGTCTGATCGTCCACGGGGGTGGTGGGCCCGAAAGGGGCTGCCACCCCCGTCCTCCGGTACCCGGTCCGAAACGGAAGGCAAGCACAATGAGTGCCGCCGATATGAAAGCAGCCGACCCGCCGGTGTCCGTCCCGCGGGCCCCTGAGGGTGCGGATCCTCAGCTCGCGAGAAACGTGAACCGTAAACCGCGGAAGGCCGGCGCTCTGCTGCCGTACCTCCTCATAGCACCGGCGTTCATCGCCATCGCCGCAGTCTTCGTCTGGCCCTTCATCAAGACCGTGATCATGTCCTTCCAGGACGTGGGCCGGCGCGAGCTGTGGTCCGGCGCGGACGCCCCCTGGGTCGGCTTCGACCAGTTCACCAACATCCTCGGCGACGGCGAGTTCTGGGACGTCGTCTGGCGGACGATCATCTTCATGGTCGTCTGCGTGTTCGCCACCATGGCCGGCGGCCTCGGCCTGGCCATGATCATGCAGCGGATGTCCACCTGGGTCCGGCTGCTGCTGACCGCCGCGCTGGTCGCCGCCTGGTCGATGCCGCTGCTGGTCGCCACCTCCATCTTCCGGTGGTTCGCGGACTCCGACTACGGCGTCCTCAACATGGTGCTCGACAAGTACCTCGGGATCGACGCCCAGGGCCACAACTGGTTCCTCGACCCGAAGCAGGGCTTCGTCATCATCGGCGCGGTCGTCGTCTGGGGAGCCATCCCCTTCGTCACCGTGACGCTCTACGCCGCGCTCACCCAGGTCCCCAAGGAACTGGAGGAGGCCGCGGCCCTGGACGGTGCCGGCACCACCGGGGTCTTCCGCTACGTCACCTGGCCGGTCATCAAGCCCGTCTTCCAGATGGTCGCCACCCTCTCCGTGCTGTGGGACTTCAACGTCTTCGCCCAGATCTTCCTGATGCGCGGCAACAAGCCGGAGCCGGAGTACTCCGTCCTCGGCATCTACTCGTTCGAGAAGGCCTTCGAGTCCAACTCGTTCAGCCAGGGCGCTGCCATCTCGCTCATCACGGTCCTGCTGCTGTCCGGCGTCGCCGTGTACTACCTGCGCCAGCTGCTCAAGATCGGAGAGGTCGAGTGAGCACCTCCACCCCCCAGGTCCTCCGCCCGGACCGCAAGAAGAGCCGGATCGGCTACAACATCGCCGGCCTCGTGGCCTTCGTGCTCATGGCCTTCCCGGTCTACTGGCTGGTCATCAGCGCGCTGCGCCCCAACGCGGAGATCCGCAGCTACGACCAGACGCTCTGGCCGACGTCGATCACCTTCGACAACTTCTCCCGCGCCATCAAGCAGCCGAACTTCGGCACGGCCATCGAGTCCAGCCTGATCGTCTGCGGCGTCGCCGTCCTCGGCGGCATGCTGCTCGCTACCATCGCCGCGTTCGCCATCGGCCGGTTCCAGTTCCGCGGCCGCAAGTTCTTCATGATCGTGCTGCTCGTCGTCCAGCTGCTGCCCCCGACGGCGATGCTGATCCCCATCTACATCCAGCTGAACGACCTCGGCGGGCTGAACGAGTACTGGGGCGTCATCGTCATCTACCTCGTCTCCACCCTGCCGTTCGCCACCTGGATGATCCGCGGCTTCGTGATCAACATCCCGCAGGAGCTGGAGGAGTCGGCCATGGTCGACGGCTGCAGCCGGATGGGCGCCTTCTGGCGCGTCACCTTCCCCCTGCTGGCCCCCGGCCTCGCCGCCGCCTCGATCTTCTCGCTCATCACCGCCTGGAACGAGTACCTGCTCGCCTACGTCGTCCTCCAGGACAACGACAAGTACACCCTCAACGTGTGGCTGATGAACTTCACGACCTCGCGGGGCATCGACTACGGCGCGCTGATGGCCGCGTCCACACTGATCGCCATTCCGGTCGTGGCCTTCTTCCTGCTGGTGCAGAAGCACATGGCAACCGGCCTCACCTCCGGCGCCGTGAAGGGATAACGCCTCCCATGACCACCCTCGTCTCCCACACGGACACCGTCACGCGCGACGCCCTCGCGGTGCTCCAGCCGGGCTTCACCGGCACCACCGCGCCCGAGTGGCTGCTGCGCCGGGTCGCCGAAGGACTCTCCTCCGTCGGCCTCTTCGGCCGCAACATCGAATCGCCCGAGCAACTCGCCGCGCTCACCGCCCAGCTCCGGGCCGAGCGCGACGACGTCCTCGTCGCGATCGACGAGGAGGGCGGTGACGTCACCCGGCTGGAGGTGCGCCACGGTTCCTCCTTCCCGGGCAACCTGGCGCTCGGCCACGTCGACGACACCGACCTGACCCGCGACGTCGCCCGGGAGCTGGGCCGCCGGCTCGCCGCCTGCGGCGTCAACCTCAACTGGGCGCCCTCCGCGGACGTCAACTCCAACCCCGGCAACCCGGTCATCGGCGTCCGCTCCTTCGGCGCCGACCCGCACCTGGTCGCCCGGCACACCGCCGCCTACGTCGAGGGCCTCCAGGCCGCCGGCGTCGCCGCCTGCACCAAGCACTTCCCGGGGCACGGCGACACCGCGGTCGACTCCCACCACGCGCTGCCGCGCATCGACGTGGACCTGGAGACCCTGCACGCCCGGGAACTGGTCCCGTTCCGGGCGGCCATCGAGGCCGGCTCCAAGTCCGTGATGAGCGCCCACATCCTGCTCCCGGCGCTCGACCCGGACCGCCCCGCCACCCTCAGCCCGCAGATCCTCACCGGTCTGCTGCGCCGGGAGCTGGGCTACGACGGCCTGATCGTCACCGACGCCGTGGAGATGCAGGCCATCGCCTCGACGTACGGGATCGAGCGGGGCTCCGTCCTCGCGATCGCGGCGGGTGCCGACGCCCTGTGCGTCGGCGGCGGCCTCGACGACGACGAAACGGTCCTGCGGCTGCGCGACGCCCTCGTCGCGGCCGTCCGCACCGGTGATCTGCCCGAGGAGCGGCTCGCCGACGCCGCTGCCCGGGTGCGGGCCCTCGCGTCCTGGACGCAGCGGGCCCGGGGGGCTGTTCCGGAGCCGGGCGCGGCAGCGCAGGAGGGGACCGCGCCCGGCACCGGACACGGCGTCCCGTCCGACATCGGCCTGATCGCCGCGCGCCGCGCGGTGAAGGTCACCGGCTCCGCCGAACCGCTGACCGGCCCGGCCTACGTGGCCGCGTTCACCCCGGTCGCCAACATCGCCGTCGGCGACGAGACCCCCTGGGGCGTCGCCGCCGAACTGGCCCGGCTGGTGCCCGGCACCGGAACCGACACCTACGCCGACGGGGCCGAGGACCCGGCGGCCGCGGTGCTCGCGGCGGCGGGGGAGCGGCGCATCGTCGCGGTGGTGCGCGACGCGCACCGCCACGCGTGGATGGCCGGGGCGCTCGACGCGCTGCTGGCGAGCCGTCCGGACACGGTCGTGGTCGAGATGGGCGTGCCCCAGGCCGAGCCCCGGGGCGCCCTGTTCATCGCCACGCACGGCGCCGCGCGGGTCTGCGGCACGGCGGCGGCCGAGGTCATCGTGGCCGGTCACGCGGGGGCCTGACGCCTCCGGGGCCGCCCGAGACGAAGGGGCCGGGACACCGAACGGTGTCCCGGCCCCTTCGCGTGGCCGCCGGTTCAGAGGCCCTGCCAGGCCGGCTTCGCCGCGTAGGTGGCGCGGAAGTAGTCGGCCAGCTTCAGCTTGGAGGCCGCCGCCTCGTCGACGACGACCGTCGCGTGCGGGTGAAGCTGGAGCGCCGAGGCGGGCACGATCGAGGCGACCGGACCCTCCACCGTCTGGGCCACCGCGTCCGCCTTGCCCTCGCCGGTGGCGAGCAGGATCGGGTGGCGGGCCTCCAGGATCGTGCCGATGCCCTGGGTGATGACGTGGTGCGGCACCTGCTCGATGTCGTCGTCGAAGAAGCGCGCGTTGTCGATCCGGGTCTGCTCGGTCAGCGTCTTGATCCGGGTGCGGGAGGCCAGCGAGGAGCACGGCTCGTTGAAGCCGATGTGGCCGTCGGTGCCGATGCCGAGCAGCTGGAGGTCGACGCCGCCCGCCTCGGCGAGCGCCTTGTCGTACGCCTCGCAGGCGGCCTGGACGTCCTCGGCGGTGCCGTCGGGGCCCATGAAGGACGCCTCGGAGAGGCCGAGCGGCTCGACGACCTCGCGCAGCACCACGGAGCGGTAGGACTCCGGGTGGCCGGCCGGCAGCCCGACGTACTCGTCGAGCTGGCAGATCCGGGCGCGCGAGGCGTCCACGGCGCCGGAGCGGACCTTGGCGGCCAGCGCCTGGTAGATGGGCAGCGGGGTCGAGCCGGTGGCAACGCCGAGAAGGGCGTCGGGCTTGCGGCGGAGCAGGGCGCCGATGGCCTCTGCGATCAGTTCGCCGCCTGCCTTGGCGTCCGGGACGATGACAACTTCCACGCGGGGCCTGCCGATCTGGAGTGAAGACATGTGGTATAGACCAATCAAAGGCATAATCTAGCAGAACTCGCGCGCCCGGACACGGTCGCGGGGGGCCCGTCGGGCGAACGGCGGAAGGCCGTTCGGGCGAGCCGCGCCCTGGGTCCGCTGGTGGCCCCCCGGCCCCCGTGGTCGACTGGAGCCTGTCCGGCCCTTCCCGTCCGCCGGCCCTCCGGGCGGACGGCGCGTAGGGGCGGACAGGCCCTGGACCCACGCATCGCGACCGCCCGGGAGGCACCGGACATGACCGCCACGTATCCGGCGGACGAGAACGAGCGCCCCGGCCGGATCATGGCCGGCGAGATGGCCGAGCAGCCCGCGATGCTCCGCCGCGTCCTCGCCCGGGGAGCCCCCGCCATCCGCGCGGTCGCCGCCGAGATCGCGGCGCGCGGCCCCCGTTTCGTCCTGCTCACCGCCCGCGGCAGCTCCGACAACGCCGCGCTGTACGCGAAGTACCTGCTGGAGATCAACCTCGGGCTGCCCTGCGGACTGGCGTCGATGTCCACCACCACCGCGTACGGCGCGCGGCCCGACCTGAGGGACGTCCTGGTCGTCACCGTCAGCCAGTCCGGCGGCTCGCCCGACCTGGTCGCCTCCACCCGCGCGGCGCGCGAGGCGGGCGCCGTCACGCTGGCCGTGACCAACAGCCCGGACTCGCCGCTGGCCGCGGTCTCCGAATACCACATCGACGTCCTGGCGGGCCCGGAGAAGGCCCTCCCGGCCACCAAGACGTACACCGCGTCGCTGCTCGCCCTGTACCTCTTCACGGAGGGCCTGAGGGGCGGTGACGGGGCGGCTGCCGGGGTCCTGCCGGACCTCGCGGAGGCGGTCCTGGCCCGCCGGGACGAGGTGCGCGCCCTGGCGTCGCGCTACCGCTTCGCCGAGCGGATGGTCCTCACCTCGCGCGGCTACGGCTACCCGACGGCCAAGGAGGCCGCCCTCAAGCTCATGGAGACGAGCTACATCCCCGCGCTCTCCTACTCCGGCGCGGACCTCCTGCACGGCCCGCTCGCCATGGTCGACAACATCTCCCCGGTGATCGCCGTGGTCCCCGAGGGCCGGGGCGGCGAGGCCCTGCGGCCCGTGCTCGACCGGCTGCGCGGACGGGGCGCCGATCTCTTCGTGGTCGGGGCGCGGCCCCGGGTGGAGGAGGCGTCGGCGGGCTTCGTCCTGCCGACGGCCGGGGTGGCGGAGGAGGTCCAGCCGGTGCTGGAGATCCTGCCGCTGCAACTGCTCGCCCACGAGGTGACGATCGCCCGGGGCCAGGACCCCGACGCGCCGCGCGCGCTCGCGAAGGTCACCGAGACCCGCTGAGAGGGCCCGCCGCGAGGGCCCGGGAAACACCCGCGGGCCGCGGCGCCTGGCCGGGACCCTCAGCCCGACCGGCACCGCAGCCCGGAGTAGGACCGCCCTCCCGGGCGATCGGCTCGGCCGGCGGTGTGCGGTGCCCCCGGCCGGGGGGAGGCTTCCGCGCGGTCAGGGCAGAGAGCGCGGCTGCCTCGTTCCGCCCTCCTGTGCGGGGAGAGCGGAGTCTGTGTCTTCTGCATTGTGGACTAGACCATTAACCCCTGTCCATCTGTGGGGTGGGAGAATTTCCCGCCCGCCCATGGGCACGGACGGGCGGGCCGCCCGGTTCGATGCCGTGCGCGGGCGCGGGTACGCTCGCACCCGTGCCCTCCATGAACGACCTCGTACGCCAGCACACCGCCCTGAGCGATTCCGACCTGGAATGGCTCCACCTGCTGGTCTCGGAGTGGCAGCTGCTCTCCGACCTCTCCTTCGCCGACCTCGTTCTCTGGGTCCCCACCCGCGACGGCACCCGCTATGTGTCCGTCGCCCAGATGCGGCCCAACACCGGTCCCACCTCCTACCAGGACGACATGGTCGGCCATCTGGTGCCGCGCGGCCGCAGGCCGCTGCTGGACGCCGCCCTGGACGAGGGCCGGATCGTGCGCGAGGGGGACCCGGAGTGGCGCGAGGAGGTGCCCGTACGGGTCGAGTCGATCCCCGTGCGCCGGGAGGGCCGGGTCCTCGGCGTCATCGCCCGCAACACCAACCTCCTCACCGTCCGCACCCCCTCGCGGCTGGAGCTCACCTATCTCCAGTCCGCCTCCGACCTGGCCCAGATGATCGCGGCGGGGGCCTTTCCCTTTCCCGGCCAGCAGGTCGACATGGACGCCTCGCCCCGGGTCGGCGACGGACTGATCCGGCTCGACGCCGACGGCGTGGTGCAGTACGCCAGTCCCAACGGCCTCTCCGCCTACCACCGGCTCGGTCTCGCCTCCGACCTGGTCGGCCAGCACCTCGGCGGCATCACCGCCGAACTCGCCCCCTCCCGGGGCCCGGTGGACGAGGCCCTGGTCAAAATGGCCAGCGGCTACGCGCCCCGGGAGTTCGAGGTCGAGTGCGCCGGCGGGGTCATCCAGCTCCGCGCCATCCCGCTCAAGCCCAAGGGCGTCCGCATCGGCTCCCTGGTCCTGCTCCGTGACGTCACCGAACTGCGCCGCCGCGAACGTGAGTTGATCACCAAGGACGCGACCATCCGGGAGATCCACCACCGGGTGAAGAACAACCTCCAGACGGTGGCCGCCCTGTTGCGGCTCCAGGCCCGCCGGATGGAGTCCCCGCAGGGCCGCGAGGCGCTCAACGAGGCGGTCAGGCGCGTCGGTTCGATCGCCATCGTCCATGAGACGCTGTCCCAGAATCTGGACGAGCGGGTGGAGTTCGACGAGATCGCGGACCGGGTCATCGCGATGGTCGCGGAGATCTCGCCGGGCAAGGTGACCTGCCGCCGCACCGGACGCTTCGGGGTGCTGGACGCGGAGGTGGCCACCCCGCTCTCGATGGTCCTCACCGAGGTGATGCAGAACGCCCTGGAACACGCCTTCGGCGTCGCGGAGTCCGGCACCGTCGAGGTCTCGGCGGTCCGGGGCGGCTCGCCCACCGAGGCGCGGCTGCTCATCACCGTCCAGGACGACGGCTGCGGTCTGCCCGAGGGCTTCGACCCGCAGCGGGCCGGCAATCTCGGGCTCCAGATCGTGCGGACCCTGGTGGAGGGGGAGCTGGGCGGCACCTTCGGCATGGTCCCGGCCCCGGAGCGCGGCACGCAGGTCGTCCTCGACATTCCGGTCCGCGCCGCGAAGTAGCGTCCGCCGCCTCCTCCGCGCGGCGGCGCGCACGGCAGAGAGCCCGGACCGTGGGTGACGGTCCGGGCTCTCTGGTCAAGCATGCGCTTCGGGGGTACTGCGCGCTGCGACTCGGGGGGCGGGATGGTGCGTACGCGCTGTACGCGCCGCCTGGCTGAGGTTCGTAGCGGTGGCGTCGGTCAGGCGCTGGCGTTGCGCGCCCGGTTACGAGCGGCGCGGCGCTTCATTGCGCGGCGCTCGTCCTCGCTGAGGCCACCCCAGACGCCGGAGTCCTGGCCGGACTCGAGCGCCCACTGCAGGCACTGCTCCATGACGGGGCAGCGACGGCAGACGGCCTTGGCTTCCTCGATCTGCAGCAGCGCAGGACCGGTGTTGCCGATGGGGAAGAACAGCTCGGGGTCTTCCTCACGACAAACGGCGTTGTGACGCCAGTCCATGGCTGCTACCTCTCCTTGGTATTACGTAACTGTTGCTTGTGAATGTGAACGCTTTCACGAATCCCTCCGCACGAGTCGGGCCAACGCCCAGATGAACTGGTTGTGGACCTGTGCGGTGAGGAGGGGTTCTGGCTCTCAGTGGAGGCCGATGTTGCGGGCCGTCCCGATCGCCATGTAGAGATTCGCAAACCTCGGCGACGGATACAACCCCTTCTGGAAAGTTTTTTTTGATTCCTCGGTGTCGGCTAGGTCACAGCCGTACTTCTAGAGGGTGGAGCCCAGTCCAAACGTTCGAGTTAAAGGACTTTGGTCCCTTCCACTCACACAATCACACGCAGTGCACGGCGAACGCCTGTGAACGTCACACTCGTACGCAGTCCCAAGTGGTCGCCGTCCATCTGGAAGGGCAGTGGCGCCTTGGAATGCAAGGTGAAGTCCGTCAGGTCGTGCAGGGAAACGGCGTGCTTGCCGCGCGGCCCCTTCTCGGGGCTCGACGTCAGCAGCTGGGTCGCGTACCGGGCGACCGCCGGAGTGGAGAGTCTCCGCAGGCCGAGGACGTCCAGGGCGGTGTCGAAGGTGGCCCCGGGGGAGGCGTATATCGGCTTGTTCCCCAGGTAGGTCCAGGGCGCCGTGTTGCAGATTATGGAGAGCACGAGATCGGTGACCGGATCCTCTCCGGGCACCTCCAGTGTGATCGAACCCTTGCGCCGGTTCGGTTCTTCGAGGAATTGCCGGACCACCTGGCGGACATAGAGCGCGTGCGTCGACCGCTTGCCGCGTTCCCGCCGCTGTTCGACCCGGCCGACCACGCCGGCGTCGAATCCGAGGCCGGCGCAGAACGTGAACCAGCGCGCGGGGACGGATTCGTCCTCGGATCCCGGGGTGCCGGCCGCGAGACCGAGCCCCACCGTGCGCTCCGTACGGTTCGCCAGCGCGTCCAGGATCGCGCCGGTCGCCTCCACCGCGTCGTTGGGCAGTCCCAGGGCGCGGGCGAAGACATTGGTGGAGCCGCCGGGGACCACGGCCAGCTTCGGCAGGTGGTCGAGGTCGGGGCCGTTGTGCAGCAGCCCGTTCACGACCTCGTTGACCGTGCCGTCCCCGCCGAGCGCCACCACGAGATCGATGTCGTCGCTCTCCGCGGCCTGCCGTCCCAGGTCCCGCGCGTGCCCGCGGTACTCCGTGGTCACGGCCTCCAGCTTCATCTCGCTGGCCAGCGCGTGGATGAGCACGTCACGGGTCCGCGCACTGGTGGTGGTAGCAGCTGGATTGACCACGAGAAGTGCGCGCATGTCCGCCAGGGTACCTACCGCGGCGTACGGGCCTGAAGTCCTGCCCGCACGGCATCACGCTGCGTGAGGGTGCGGGCGCGGTGGGCCCGCACGACGGAGCCGTACGGGGGGCGCGGCGACCCCGGCTTCGCTTTCGCGGCCCCGGGATGCCAACCTGCTGGGGTGAGTACTCAGGAGAACGCGCCCTCGCCGCCGCCGATGGCCGAGCCCCCCAAACCGGCCAGGATCGCGCTCGTGGCCGGACTCAACGTGCTGGAGGGCGCCGCCCTCGTCGTCGGCGGCGTCTACATGCTCGTCATGGGACTGCTCGGGCGCCCCGACAGCCCGCAGCAGGCCGAGATGGGCGGGCTGACGCTGATCGCGCTCGGGCTGATCCCGCTGGCCGCCGCCCGGGGTCTGCTCCGCCGGCGCGCCTGGAGCCGGGGACCGGCCCTGATCACCCAGATCATCGCGCTGCCGGTGGCCTGGACGCTGCTGCGCTCGCACGGCGCGCTGATCCCGGCCGGGATCGTGCTCGCCGCCGTCGCGCTCACCGCGCTCTTCCAGCTGGCCAGGCCCGCGACCATCCAGGCCCTCGGCATCCGCAGGCCGGGTACGGACCCCGGCGCGGACACCGGGGCCTGAACCCGGCGGCCTACTCCTCGACCAGCAGCCGCTCGCGCAGCTGGGCCAGGGTGCGGGCCAGCAGCCGGGAGACGTGCATCTGCGAGATGCCGACCTCCTGCGCGATCTGCGACTGGGTCATGTTGCCGAAGAACCGCAGCAGCAGAATCCGCTTCTCGCGCGGCGGCAGGTCCTCCAGCAGCGGCTTCAGCGACTCGCGGTACTCGACGCCCTCCAGCGCCTCGTCCTCCGAGCCCAGGGTGTCCGCGACGGCGGGGGACTCGTCGTCCGTGTCCGGCACGTCCAGCGACAGCGTGCTGTACGCATTGGCCGATTCCAGCCCCTCCAGGACCTCTTCCTCGGAGATCCCCAGCCGCTCCGCCAGTTCGTGCACCGTGGGCGAGCGGCCGTGCAGCTGGGAGAGTTCGGCGGTCGCCGAGGTCAGCGAGAGCCGCAGCTCCTGGAGGCGGCGCGGCACCCGCACCGCCCAGCCCTTGTCCCGGAAGTGCCGCTTGATCTCGCCGACGACCGTCGGCGTCGCGTATGTCGAGAACTCGACGCCGCGCTCCGGGTCGAACCGGTCCACCGACTTGATCAGACCGATCGTGGCGACCTGGGTGAGGTCGTCCAGCGGCTCGCCGCGGTTGCGGAAGCGCCGGGCCAGATGCTCCACCAGCGGCAGATGCATCCGCACCAGCCGGTTGCGCAGCTCGGCCTTCTCGGGCGAGCCGTCGGGCAGCCTGCCCAGCTCGATGAACAACGCCCGCGCCCCGCTGCGGTCGTGTGGGTCGTGGTGTCCGTGCTCGCTCATCTGGCCTGCCCGCTCCGCCTGCGACTGCTCCACCGCGACCGTACGGCCCGCGGGCCTCTGCGCCCCGTCCACCGCACGGGCGAGGTCCGCCCCGTCCACCGGATGCGGCAGGGCCTGCTGCTCGGGGATGCCCGCCGGGCGCGCCACCCCCGGTCGGATCGTCTCGTCCCGCACCGGACCGTCCCCGTTCCCGTCGCTCACGCCGGCCCGGGTCCCGCGCCGCGCTGTTTGTACAGGCTGATGCTGACCGTGTTGTCGTCGCCGACCGAGGAGTCGACCTTTCCGGCCAGCGCGGAGAGCACCGTCCAGGCGAAGGTGTCGCGCTCCGGCGCCCGGCCGTCGGTGGTCGGAGCCGCCACCGTCACCTCGAGCGAATCGTCGACGAGCCGGAACACGCAGCTGAGGACGGAGCCGGGCACGGCCTGCTGGAGCAGGATCGCGCAGGCCTCGTCGACCGCGATGCGAAGGTCCTCGATCTCGTCGAGCGTGAAGTCCAAACGGGCTGCGAGGCCGGCCGTGGCCGTTCTCAGCACCGACAGGTAGGCACCCGCAGCGGGCAGCCGGACCTCTACGAAGTCCTGATTCCCGGGCTCGCCTGCGATCTGGGACACCCTCACCTCCAAGGTGGCACAAACTCGTTCGAGGATCCGGGAAGGGCGCCCCGGAGCCATGTGGTACGTCTTCGGTTCTTGGTCCGGCGACGCTATCGCGATCCATGATGCCGTGTCGCCGAAACCCCGTCCCATGACTGTCACTCATGGTAAGCCCATGCGTACGCACGGTGCCTAGGGGTGTGTGGCGGTCAATGCCGAACAACAGGCGCCGGTTTGACGTACCCAGACGTCACACGATCGAACCGTCCTCGAAGCACCAGCGCCAGCTCTCGCCGGGTTCGAAGCTCCGCATCACCGCGTGACCGGTCTTCTCGAAGTGCCCCGTCGCATGCCGTCCCGGCGAGGAATCGCAGCAGCCGACATGGCCGCAGATCAGGCAGAGTCGCAGCTGCACGGGGTGGGTGCCCGCCTCCTCGCACGCCGGGCAGGTCGCGGCGAGGGGCGCGGGCTCGGGGCGCGGCAGGTCCGATACGTGCGGGCACTCACTCATGATGGCCAGGTTACGACGGATGCGAGGACCGTGAGATGGACGCTCTGCCCCTGGTGGCACTGGTCGCGGCGAGCGCCGCGACGGCGGGACTGGCCCGCCGCACGCCGGTGCCCGCCCCCCTGCTGCTGGTTGCCCTGGGGCTGATCGGGGCGTACGTGCCGGGTGTGCCCACCTACACCCTGGACGCGCACATCGTGCTGCCGCTCCTGCTGCCGCCGCTGCTCTACACCGCCGCGGTGGACAGCTCCTACCTGGACCTGCGCGCCAACATCCGCCCGGTCGCGCTGCTCTCGGTCGGCTATGTGCTGTTCGCGACCGTGGCGGTGGGGTGGCTGGCGTACCGGCTGGTGCCCGATCTGCCGCTCACCGCGGCCCTGGTGCTCGGCGCGGTGATCGCCCCGCCGGACGCGGTGACCGCCGCCGCCATCGCCCGCAGGGTCGGTCTCCCGGCCCGCGTCACCACGATCCTCCAGGGCGAGTCCCTGGTTAACGACGCCACCGCGATCACCGCCTACAAGGTGGCCCTGGCCGCCGCCGTGGGCGAGGGCATGAGCTGGGGCGAGGGCGTCGGGGAGTTCCTGCTGGCCTCGGTCGGCGGGGTCGGCGTCGGCCTGCTGCTCATGGTCCCGCTGCACTGGCTGCGCACCCACCTCACCGAACCGCTCCTCCAGAACACCCTGTCGCTCCTCATCCCCTTCGTCGCCTACGCGGCGGCCGAGCGCGTGCACGCCTCGGGCGTGCTGGCCGTGGTCGTCGTCGCCCTCTATCTGGGCCACCGCTCCTGGCAGGTCGACTTCGCCACCCGGCTCCAGGAGGCCGCCGTCTGGAAGATGGTCGCGTTCGTCCTGGAGTCGGCCGTCTTCACCCTGATCGGCCTCCAGTTGCCCGTCGTCCTGAAGGGACTCGGCGCGTACGCCGTGGACGAGGCCCTCTGGTACGCGGTCGCGGTGTTCCTGGCGGTCGTCGTGGTCCGGTTCCTCTGGGTCTACCCCGCCACCTATCTCCCGCGCGCGCTGTCCGCGCGCATCAGGAGAAGGGAACCCGAGACCAACTGGACCTCGCCGCTGATCGTCGGCTGGGCCGGGATGCGCGGGGTCGTCTCGCTGGCCATCGCCTTCTCCATCCCGATGGTCACCAGCGCCGGCGACGACTTCCCGGCGCGCAACCTGGTGCTGTTCCTCACCTTCACCACGGTCATCGGCACCCTGGTGATCCAGGGCCTCACCCTGCCCGTGCTCGTGCGCGTGCTGAAGCTCCCGGGCCGTGACGCGCGGGCCGAGACGCTGGCCGAGGCGCAGGCCCAGAGCCAGGCGTCCGCGGCGGCCGAGGCGCGTCTGGAGGAACTGCTCGCGGACCGGCGCAACCACCTGCCCCAGCCGCTCACGGACCGGCTGCGCACCGTGCTGGAGCGCCGCCGCAACGCCGTGTGGGAACGGCTGGGCGCGGCCAATCCGGTCACCGGGGAGTCCGCCGACGACACCTACCGGCGGCTGGCCGGCGAGATGATCGAGGCCGAGCGCGAGGTCTTCGTCCGGCTGCGGGACGAGCGGAGCATCGACGACGAGATGATGCGCACCCTGCTGAGACGGCTGGACCTGGAGGAGGCGGCGGCCTACCGGGAGGAGTCCGGCTGACCCGGCGCCTCGCCGGCCGGCTCCGGGCGGCCGGTGACGACCGCCGCGACCGCGGAGCCGGCCGGGAAGGCGCCCTCCTCGGCGAGTGCCGTGAGGGCGTACAGGAGTTTGGCCACATAGAGCCGTTCGACCGGCAGTCCGTGGCGGTCCTCGAACGCGTCGGCGAAGGCGTGCAGCGCGGGGGTCGTCCGGGCGTAGCCGCCGAAGTGGAAGCGTTCCTCCAGCCACCAGTCGCCGGCCGGACCGCCGAACGCCTCGCGCTGGAGGGCGCGTACGGCGTCGCCGAGGAAGCCGCCGCGCAGGACCGGGACGCCGAGGGCCCGCTGCCCGGGGGCCAGACCGGCGGCGAGTCCGGCCAGCGTGCCGCCGGTTCCGCAGGCGACCGCCACCACGTCCGCCGCCCCGCGCAGTTCGCGCCCCAGCTCCGTACAGCCCCGTGCGGCCAGGGCGTTGCTGCCGCCCTCCGGGACGACGACGCACTCCTCGTGGCCCTTCAGCAGCTCCGCCAGGACGGCGGGGTCGTCCTTGGCGCGGTAGGTCCGGCGGTCCACGAAGCGCAGCCGCATGCCGTCGGCCGCGCACCGGGCGAGCGAGGGGTTGAGGGGCCGGCCGGCCAGTTCGTCGCCCCGGACGATCCCGACGGTGCCGAAGCCCAGCAGCCGGCCCGCCGCGGCCGTGGCCCGCAGATGGTTGGAGTAGGCCCCGCCGAAGGTCAGCAGCGGCCGGCCGGCCGCCGCCGCGATGGTCGGGGCGAGTTTGCGCCACTTGTTGCCCGGCAGATCCGGGTGGATCAGATCGTCGCGCTTGAGCAGGAGCGTGACGCCGCGGTGGGCGAACCGTTCGTCGTGAACGGGCCGGAGGGGCGAGGGGAGCGCCGGCCGCAGCCCGGAGAGGTCCGGGTCCCGGCCCGGCGCTCCGGGAGGCGTGGCGGGCATGTGCCCATTGTCGCCGGTCGCCGCCGGTGCGGGCGCCCGGCTACTTCAGGCGTTCGTGGACGCGGGCGCGCATGGACGTCATGGAGAAGCCGCGCGGATCGACCTTGCCGGGCTGCCACTCGCGGTGGCCGATGACCGACCGGGAGGTCCAGCGGTGGTGGCGGCAGACGGCGGCCGAGGCCCGCGCGATGGCGTCGAGCTGGACGGCGGGCCAGGGGTCCTTGCCGTCGCCGAGGTTCTCGCACTCGAAGCCGTAGAAGTGCCGGTTGCCGTCGGTGTTGGACTCGTTGTCCGGCGGCAGGCCCTTCTCGGCGATCACCGCGCGCAGGACGTCGTCGTCGCCGAGACCGGCGTGGTTGGCCCGGCCGTAGCCCACGAGGTGGACCCGGCCGTCCTTGGCGATCACCCCGTGGCAGAGCGGGCCCGGCAGGGCCGGGTAGCCGTCGCGGCAGATCCGGACCGTGGAGGCGGTGCCCCGGGTGGCGGTGTGATGGATCATCACCCCGTTGACGGGTCCCCAGGCGCCCTTGTGGTTGCGGTTGTGCGTACGCCACTCGCCGACCTGGACCACGGTGAGCCCCTCGTTCTTCAGGGCGGCGAGGAAGGTGCTCGCGGACATGGGTGTGGACATGACCGACTCCTTCGTACGTGGGGGGAATATGTCCGTACAGGGCTTCTACCCGACCGCCGGGGCCCCGGACCACTCGGGCGGGTGGTCCGGGGCCCTGTTCGGATGCTGTGCGAGCCGATCCGGTCAATCCGCGTGCGCGGCGCGTTGTTTCAGTCCTGGGCGAGCCAGAGGTCCGGGCCGAAGACCTCGTAGTGGATGTCGGCGGCAGGGACGCCCTTGGCGAGCAGTTGGGTGCGGACGGCGCGCATGAAGGGCAGCGGGCCGCAGAGGTAGGCGTGGGTGCCGGGGGCGACCGCCACCCCGGAGAGGTCGACCAGTCCGGTGCGGTCGGCGGGGTGGCCCGGCTCCGGGTTCTCGTACCAGAAGTGCGCGGCGGCATCCGGCAGCTTCCCGGTGAACAGGGCGTGGTCGGCGCGCAGCGCGTGGTCGGCGGGGGAGCGGTCGCCGTGCACCACGGTCACCGGGGCGCTGTGGCCGGTTCCCGCCAGATGCTCCAGCATCGCCAGGATCGGGGTGCAGCCGATGCCCGCGGAGGCCAGCAGCAGGGGGGCGTCGGCGGACTTCAGGACGAGGTCGCCGTAGGGCGCCGAGACGCGGAGGGTGTCGCCCTCGTGGACGTGGGCGTGCAGATGGCGGGACACCTCGCCGTCGGGCGCCCGGTCGCCGGGCACGCGCTTGACGGTGATGGTGCGGTACGGGGAGCCGGGGGCGGAGGAGAGGCTGTACTGGCGTATCTGGTGGGCCCCGTCGGCCAGTTCGACCTGGACGGACACGTACTGGCCGGGGCGGAAGGCGGGGGCGGGCGAGCCGTCGGCGGGGCGGAGGCGGAAGCTCGCGACGTCCGGGGTCTCCTCGGTGCGGCCGATCACCTCCCAGGTGCGCCAGACGTCCCCGACGACGACGCCCTGCTGCGCGTAGAGCCGCTCCTCGATGGCGATGAGGGCGTTGGCCATGAGCCAGTAGACCTCGTCCCAGGCCGCCGCGACCTCGGGGGTGACGGCGTCGCCCAGCACCTCGGCGATGGCCGCGAACAGGTGGGTGTGCACGACGTCGTACTGGGCGGGGGTGACGCCCAGCGAGGCGTGCTTGTGCGCGATGCGGTCGAGCATCACGTCCGGCCGGGCGCCGGGGCGCTCGACCAGCTGGGTCGCGAACGCGGCTATGGACCCGGCGAGCGCCTGGCGCTGCGCCCCGGATGCCTGGTTGCCCCGGTTGAACAGGTCGCGCAGCAGCTCAGGGTGGGCGTCGAAGAGCTTCGTGTAGAAGAGATCGGCGATGTCCCCGATGGCCGCGCCGACGGCGGGCAGGCTGGCACGGACGGTGGCGGTCGACTGCTCGGAGAGCATCGGATCCTCCTCGGTTCTCTGAATTGGCATCTCAGATGCGCATTTAAGGGCAGTGTAGGAGCCCGTTCCCGGGGGCCTCACGGCGGGGGTGGGTCAGGCGTCCTGCGGGGGCCGCCGGCCGATGCCGAGCAGCAGGGGGCCGGTGGGGGAGGCGACCAGTTCCGCGACGGTGAGCGGGTCGAGCGAGGCGTGGAATGCCTCCGTCGCCGCGCGCAGCGCGTGGCGCAGCCGGCAGTCCGAGCGCAGCGGGCACGGTGTGGCGCCCTCGCACTCGACGACGTCCTCCGGGCCCTCCAGCTCGCGCACCAGCGCGCCGATGGAGGCGGTGCGGCCGGCTTCGGTGAGCGCGAGGCCGCCGCCCCGGCCGCGCCGCGCCTCGACGAGGCCGAGGTGCTGGAGGCGGGCCACCACCTTCGCGGCGTGCGAGTACGGCACCCGCATCGTCTCCGCCACTTCGCGGGTGGTCGGCGGGTGCTCGTCGGCGTCCGTGACCACGGCGAGACGCATCAGCACGCGCAGTGCCACGTCCGTGAATCTCGTCAGCCGCATGCCGGTCACCGTAAGTGAATACGCATACAGGATGCAAAATAGTGGGGTCGGAGTGCCGCGCGCCGTTGTGCCCATCCCAAAGGCCGATTAGTCACACTCTTTTGTGTAATGGCGTCCCGAGTCCTCATGCTGAAAGGCTTCTTCTCGCAGGTCAGCCGATGATTTCGAGAGGACGACAGATGTCCGTTGGTGAAGAGGTTCAGAACGCGCAGCTGCCCCCGCAGCAGAGTCTGGGGACGGCAGCGGCGCGGAACCTCGCGACGACCACCAAGTCCGCTCCGCAGATGCAGGAGATCACCTCGCGGTGGCTGCTGAAGATGCTGCCATGGGTGCAGGTGCAGGGCGGCACCTACCGGGTGAACCGCCGACTGAGCTACTCGGTCGGCGACGGCCGGGTCACGTTCGTGCAGACCGGGGACCGGGTGACGGTGATCCCCGCCGAGCTGGGGGAGCTCCCGGCCCTGCGGGACTTCGCGGACGAGGAGGCGCTGGCCGAGCTGGCCCGGCGGTGCGAGCAGCGCGAGATCCCGGCCGGCCAGGTCCTGGCCACCGCCGGGGACGAGGCGGACCAGGTTTTCCTGCTGGCGCACGGCAAGGTCGAGAAGACCGGCACCGGGCCCTACGGCGACGAGACCAAGCTGGGCGTCCTCGCCGACGGGGCGTACTTCGGCGACCACTCCCTCGTCGCCGGTGACGCCACCTGGGAGTACACGACGCGCGCCGTCACCGACTGCACGGTGCTGACGCTGTCCCGGGCCGATGTGCTCAACCTCGCCGAGCGCGCCCCGTCGCTGCGCGCCCATCTCGACGGGCTCCTCGCCCTGCCGCGGCAGCGCACCAACAAGTACGGCGAGGCGGAGATCGACCTCTCCGCGGGCCATGTCGGCGAGGCCGTCGTCCCGCACACCTTCGTGGACTACGAGGCCGCGCCGCGCGAGTACGAACTGAGCGTCGCCCAGACCGTGCTGAAGGTCCACAGCAGGGTCGCCGACCTCTACAACCAGCCGATGAACCAGACCGAGCAGCAGTTGCGGCTCACGGTCGAGGCGCTGCGCGAGCGCCAGGAGCACGAGCTCATCAACAACCGCGAGTTCGGTCTGCTCAACAACTGCGACTACGGCCAGCGCCTCCAGCCGCACGACGGGGCGCCCAGCCCCGACGACATGGACGAACTGCTCTCGCGCCGCCGGGGATCCAAGCTCTTCCTCGCGCACCCCCGTGCCATCGCCGCCTTCGGCCGCGAGTGCAACAAGCGCGGGCTGGTGCCCGAGAGCATCGACGTCGGCGGCCACCACGTGCCGGCCTGGCGCGGCGTCCCGATCTTCCCGTGCAACAAGATCCCGGTCTCCGACGCCCGCACGACGTCGATCATCTGCATGAGGACCGGCGAGCAGGAGCAGGGCGTCATCGGCCTCCAGCAGTCCGGCATCCCGGACGAGATCGAGCCCAGCCTCTCCGTCCGCTTCATGGGCATCGACGAGCAGGCGATCATCTCCTACCTCGTGACGGCCTACTACTCCGCGGCCGTCCTCGTCCCGGACGCCCTCGGTGTCCTGGAGAACGTCGAGGTCAGCCGCTGGCGGTGAGTCCGCGGGGCCCGGACCCGGTCCGGGCCCCGCCGGCCGCCGCCGGCGCACCCACCGCAACCACCACGTCCCGGCCCCGGCGGCCGGTGCCCGGGGCAGTCCACCGGGCCGGGCCACCGGGGGCCGGGACGGCAACGACCGGGGTGACCGTTTGACCATGACCCGTACCGACGCCGCGACCGAGGGCAACGAGGCCGCGGCGCTCCTGGAGTACACCCGGACCCTCGTCGATCCGCATCTGCGGGCCGCGATCGCCTCCCTGCCCGGTTCGATCCGCCGCGTCGCCATGTACCACTTCGGCTGGGAGAACGCCGACGGCAGCCCCGCCGCGGGCGGCGCCGGAAAGGCGATCAGACCCGCCCTCGTGCTGGCCGCGGCCCGCGCGCTGGGCGGCGACCCGGACGACGCCATGCGCGCGGCCGTCGCCGTCGAACTGGCCCACAACTTCACCCTGCTGCACGACGACGTCATCGACGAGGACCGCACGCGCCGTCACCGGGCCACGGCCTGGACGGTGTTCGGCATCCCCGACGCCGTCATCGCGGGCGACGCGATGCTCGCCCTGGCCCAGCGCCTCCTCGCCGAGGACCCCCGGCCGGTGTCCGGCCGCGCCTCGGCCCGCCTCTCCACGTGCGTCATCGAGCTGTGCGCCGGCCAGCAGGCCGACTGCGCCTTCGAGGAGCGCGGCCCGGAGGAGGTCTCGCTCGACGAGTGCCTGACCATGGCGACGGCCAAGACGGGGGCGCTGCTCGGCTGTGCCTGCGCGCTGGGCGCGCTCTGCGCGGGCGGCGACGAGCGGACCGTCGGCGCGATGGACGGCTTCGGCCGCGAGGCCGGACTGGCCTTCCAGCTCATCGACGACCTGATCGGCATCTGGGGCGACACCGCGCGGACCGGGAAACCCGTCGGGGCCGATCTCGCCGCGCACAAGAAGTCGCTGCCGGTCGTCGCCGCGCTGACCTCCGGCACCCCGGCGGCTGCGGAGCTGGCCGCGCTCTACCGGGGCCCGATGAGCACGGCGTCCGACGTCCGCCGGGCGTCCGAGGCGGTGGACCGGGCCGGCGGCCGGGACTGGGCGCAGGTCTGCGCGGCCGACCGGATGGCCCGCGCGGTGCACCACCTGTCCCGGGCCGTGCCCGATCTGTCGGCCGCGGGCGATCTGCTGGCCCTCGCGGAGTTCGTCACGCGCCGGACGCACTGACCGCGCGCCGGAGCGCGGTCGAGGAGCGCCCGCACCCCGGTCGGCACACGGCCGGGCGCGGGACGGAACGCGGCGGGGGCCAGGGGGAGACCAGCCGAAACCAGGGGAAGGAGGGAGACGGGCCGGAGCGGGCCGCGTCCCCGGGCGGGCCAAGGGTGCGGCGAAGGGAACGCGCGGAAGGGGCCGTTCGGGCGGCGACGCGGCGCCCGGCGGATGCCGGACGCGGCAGCCGCGCGCCGGGAGCGCGGCGGGAACGGGAGAGAGGGCGTCGGCGGAGTGGCGCAGAGCAGGCGGGAGGGTACGGCGAAGATGCGGCGCAGGAGGATCGGCCGAGGTCACAGGGGTGATCCGAGTAAGCGGAGGGCGGCCGGGGGCATGTCCGTGCCACGGGCTACAGTCCGTGCCCATGACAGATGAGTCGTGGGCCGGGTGGTACCGGGACCGACAGGGATCCGATGCCGTCATCCTCACCACCGACGGACAGCAACTGCGCCTGCGCATCAGGGGCGTCGACTTCGAGGGCGGCAGCTTCGACGCCCTGCGCCCCGTCATGGGCGTGGCCGGGGAGAGCGGGGTGTTCACTCTCACGGACGGGGCGCTCGACGACTGCCTCCTGGAGTGGGACCTGCCCTTCCCGGTGACCTCGGAGGGGGAGGTGCACCAGGCGACGCTGAGTTGCCTGTTGTCGCTGCGCAGGCCGGAGCCGTATCTCTCGCTGGAACTGCGGTACGGGGGTGCGGCGTTCCGGTCCCACCGGGCCGAGAGCGACTTCGCCTCCGCGCTCGCCACCATCCAGCGGGCCCTGCCGCCGGGGATCCGGCTCCAGACGTGCATCGCCTGTGCCTTTTCGGACTACTTCCCGGCACCCAGCCGGGGCCTGTCGGGCGGACTCGCCTGCTTCCGGGGCGCGAAGGACGCGTACCGCGAGGTGGCGGGCGAGGGCGATGTGCTGGGTCTGTGGGACCGGCGCAGCGGTTTCGTCCAGGAGGTCTGGAGCTGCCGGGAGTTCGAACCCCGCCCGGACACGGGCGCGGGCACCGGCCACCGGGGCGCGTTCCCCCTCGAAACGGCCTGAACCGGCGTCACACACCGCCCGCTTCGCCCGAACCGGCGTCACCCACGTCCCGTATCGGCCTGAACCGTTTTCCCGTCACCCCCGTATCGGCCCGAGGGCCGGTCCGCGCTCGCCGGACCGGCCCTTTGCTTCGCCTTCATTGTTCTACTAACATGCAAACAAGGGAGGTTTTAATGAACCGGAAGACCACGGGCAGCGCCGCTCTCGCCGCGCTGCCCTTCCTGCTGGCGCTCGCCGTCGACCTGATCCTGTTCGCCGTGTGGCGCGACCGGCTGCCCACCCGCATCGCCAGCCACTTCGTGGGCAACGGCCGCGCGGACGACTACGCGGGCCGGGGCTCGTACCTGGTCATCACCACCGTGCTGCTCCTCGGCATCGGGCTGATGTGGGTGCTGATGACCGCCAACGGAAAGGTGCGGGGCCGCTCCTACGCCCTGACGCTCGCGGGCGGGTACGCCACCGCCGCGCTCCTGGGCTATCTGATGGCCGCGCTCCTGTACATCAACGTGGACGCCGCCGTCGACGCCCGGGGAACCGCCCGGGACGTCTCGTTCCCGATGTGGCACCTGGCCGCCGCGCTGGGCGCCGCCGCCGTGGGCTTCGGCGTCGGACTCCTGCCGGCCCGGTTGTTCCCCATGCCCGAGGAGCCCCCGGCGGAGATGACGGGGGACGCCGAACGGGTCGTGCTGGCCGACGGGGAGGTCGCCGGATGGGCGCGCAGCGCCGGGTCCCGGTGGCTCCCGTGGGTGGCGGCGGCGGTCTGCGCCACCGGGGTCGTCCTGATCGTCACCACGGGCTGGATCGCCGGAGTGCCGGCGGTGGTCCTGGGCCTGCTCCTGGCGAACTTCGCCCGCCCGTACGTCACCGTCGACCGGCGCGGGATCACCGTCTCCGGACTGCTCCCGTGGCCGCGCGTCCGGGTGCCGCTCGACCGGATCGAGACGGCGGTCAGCCGCGACATCAGCCCCCTCGCGGAGTTCGGGGGCTGGGGCTACCGCATCCGCCCCGGGGGCACCGGGGTGATGATCCGCTCCGGCGAGGGCATCGTGGCGCGGCTGTCGGGCGGCCGGGACTTCGCGGTCACCGTCGACGACTCCGCGACCGGCGCGGCGCTCCTCAACACCCTCGTCGACCGCCGCCGGACAGGACACTGACCATGCTCTTCCGCGTCGACCCCACTTCCACCGTGCCGCTCGGCGACCAGATCGCGGCCTGTGTGCGCCGCGCCGTCGCGGACGGCACGGTGACCCCCGGCGAGCGCCTGCCCGCCGCCCGCGTCCTGGCCGAATCCCTCGGGGTGAACGTCCACACGGTCCTGCGCGGCTACCAGCGGCTGCGCGAGGAGGGCCTGATCGAACTGCGCCGGGGCAGGGGAGCCGTCGTCGCCGACGGGGCCTCCCCGCACCGCGCCCGCCTGCTGGACCGGCTGCGCGAGACGATCGCCGAGGCACGCGAACTGGGCCTGACGGAGGACGAGCTGCTGACCCTGGTCCGCACCGAACTCGCCTCCGGCTGACGCGCGCACCCCGGGCGCCCCGCGCCCCGTACGCCGAAGGGCCACCCGTCCTGCGAGGGGTGGCCCACCGGCATCGGCGCGGACGGTGTCTGGACGGTCAGGAACGCGCCCCCGCGAGCGCGGCCGCGAAGCCCCACTGCCAGAGGTAGTTGACCTGGTTGCGCTCGGAGGCGTTCGGGTACGGGTTGGTGCACGAGGTGCCCGGTCCGCCGCCGGACATCAGCTCGCTGCACGGGCCCGAGTAGTGGTCGGGCAGACCGAGCACGTGCCCGGTTTCGTGGGCCGTGACCCGGGTCGAGTTGTACTGCCGGTTCTGCGCGTAGTCCAGCAGGATGTAGCCGTTGCCGTGGCCGTCGGTGCTCGCGTACGAACCGCGCGGGTCGCTGCCCTCGTAGTACGCGAAGTCCGCGTTGGAGCCCTCCTGGAGACGCACGCTGGAGACCGAGCTGTTCCAGATCTGGGCGCTCGCGGCTATCTGGGAGCGGAAGCTCGGGGCGTTGGCTGCGCTGTAGACGATGGTGACGGCCTGGACGCCGGGGTTGGCCGCGCGCTTCTCGGCCACGGACTTGGCCACCGCTTCGAAGAACGCCCTGTTGCCGGCCTCGTTCTCCCGCGCCGCCGAGGAGGAGGCGTACGCGGCGGTCGGGGCGGCGGCGGACACGGGGGCCGGGGCGGGGGAGGCCGAGGCGATCGCGGGGCCGGTGCCCAGCGCGGCGGCGAGGCCGAGTCCGAGGCCGAGCACGGCCGACATGACGGTCCTGGGGTGTCTCATGGGGGGTGTCTCCTGCCAGTTACCGGTCGGGGGGACCCCGTCCGGTCAGCGGACGCGGACGGGGGCGGTACGCAGCGAGTGTCGGGGAACCGGGGCCCGCGCGGATGATGCCAACCACCGATAGCGCCGCCCTATCACCCGCGCCCGTACGCCCGCCGGCAGCGCCCCGCACCGGACGCACGGCCGGTCGACATCGCGCCACACACGCGCTGAATCCCCGGTGTGCGTTGGCGTAGCACCCTCTGGTGCCGGTGCGGGAGCCGCCCTACTCTCGACGGCATGGAGCTTGAGGTGAGACACCTCAGGGCGCTGTGCGCCATCGCCGACACCGGCAGCCTGCACCGGGCGGCCCGCACGCTCGGGGTCAGCCAGCCCTCCCTCACCACCCAACTGCGCCGCATCGAGAAGGCCCTGGGCGCCGAACTCTTCAGCCGCGAACGCACCGGCTGCCGCCCCACCCTCCTCGGCCGCGCCGTCATCGGCCGCGCCCGCCCCCTCGTCGACGGCATGAGCGCGCTGGTCACCGACGCCAAGGCCGAGGCGGACGCCGCCCGCGCGGGCGGTCCCCGGCTGCGCATCGGCTGCACCGCGAGCCGGGTCATCGGCGGCTGGCTGCGCCGCCTCCGCACCCGGCTCCCCGGCACCGACATCTCGCTGCGCGTCGACGTGTCCGCCCGCGCGCTGCTGGGCGCGGTCGACGCCGGCCGGCTCGACGTCGCCTTCGTGCACGAGGTGGAGGGCTGCCCGCTGCCCGTCCCCGAGGGGCTGGACCAGCGGGTGCTCCTGGAGCGCGAACCGCAGTTCGTCTCGATGGCCCGCGACCACCCGGCCGCCGCGCTGCCCGTCGTCGACCTCACCGACCTGGCCGCCGACCGGTGGATGGTCGACCCCACCGTGGACGGCGAATGGGACGGGCTGCGCCGGGTGTTCGGCGCCGCCGGGGTCGCCCCGACCGTGCTGCACGGCGACTACCTCACCGCCGCCTCGCTCATCGTCCTCGGCGAGGCGGTCGCCCCCTGCCAGCCCACCTCCGGCCCCCGCGACGACATGGCCATCCGCCCCCTGCGCGACGACCCCCTCGCCGTCCGGCTGCTGCTGGTCTCCCGGCCGGGCGCCGACACGACCGTCGTCTACGCCGAACTGGAGGCGGCCTACCGGGAGGCCGCCCGCCGCGCGGACGACTACCACGCCTGGCTGCTGCGCCACCGCAGCCCGCTCGCCCACTACGCCTGAGTGCCCGCGCGACCTCTTCGCGGCGGGCGCCGATTCAGCCCAGAGCGAGGACCGTTCCGGTGCGGCGCGCCGCCGGGCAGAGTCGGACGCATGAGGCTTCTGATCCTGGGCGGTACGGAATTCGTCGGCAGGGCGGTCACCGAGGCGGCGCTCGCGTACGGCTGGGAGACGACGCTGTTCCACCGGGGCCGCCACCCCGCCCCGCCCGGAGTCACCGAACTCTTCGGTGACCGCACGGAACCGGACGGACTGGCCGCCCTGGCCGCCGTTCCGCGACCGGAGGACGGCGTGCCGGTCTGGGACCTGGTCGTCGACACCTGGAGCGGCGCGCCCCGGGCCGTCCGGGACGCCGCCCGGCTGCTGTCCGGCCGCGCCGCGCGGTACACGTACGTCTCCAGCCGGTCGGTGTACGCCGATCCGGCACCGGCGGGCCTGACGGAGGACGGCCCGGTGGTGGCGGGCGCCTCGCCCGACGCGGGCGGCGACGTCGGGTACGCCGAGGCCAAGCGCGGCGGTGAACTGGCGGCGCTGGACGCCTTCGGCGACCGCGCGCTGCTGGCCCGCGCGGGCCTGATCCTGGGCCCCTGGGAGAACATCGGCCGGCTGCCGTGGTGGCTGACCCGGATCGCCCGCGGCGGTCCCGTGCTCGCCCCCGGCACACCGGACCGGGCCATCCAGTACATCGACGTCCGTGACCTCGCGAGCTGGCTCCTGGACGCCGCCGAGGCCGGGCTGCACGGACCGTACAACCTGACCAGCGCCTCCGGGCACGCGACGCTGGGCGAACTGCTCGACGCCTGTGTGCGCGCCACCGGTTCGGACGCCGAACTGCGCTGGACCGACGACGGCCGGATCCTTGCGGCGGGCGTCGAGCCCTGGACGGACCTGCCGGTCTGGCTGCCGCCGGGGGAGGTGTACGACGCGATCCACCGGGGCGACGTCGGCAAGGCGTACGCGGCGGGGCTGCGCTGCCGCCCGGTGGCGGAGACCGTCGCGGACACCTGGGCGTGGCTGCGCGGCATCGGCGGCACGGCTCCGCACCGCCCCGACCGTCCGCCGGTCGGACTCGACCCGGCCGTGGAGGCGAAGCTGCTGGCGGGCTGAGCACGCCGGGCCCGGGGCCGCCCGGCGTGGCATGCCACGCGAATGCCGTATAAACCTGCATATTGCGCTGTATGGGAACGAAGAAGAGTAGAAGCGGCAAAACATACCGCGTGGCGGTGACGGTGGCGGCGGCGACCGCCGTCGTGGGCGCTCTCGCCCCCACGGCGGCCGCCGATCCGCTGCCGGGCGGGCTCGGCCCCTGTCTCGGCGACGACTGCCCTTCGACCTGGCCGGACCCCAACAGCGATCCCGTCACCCACCACGACAGCAACATCAACATCTATGTGGGCGGCGACTATCTGGTCCGCGAGGCCGCCGCCGAGGCGGAGGGGAAGATCGTCGCCCTCGGCCGTTTCGACATGACGAAGCGGGAGGGCGCCTCGCAGATCTACAACGTCGGGGTGGCCGGCGTCGGTTCGCGGGTGCCGCCGCCCAACGGCTCCGACTATCTGACCGTCGGCGGCGATCTGACCGTCCAGAGCGGCAAGCGGCTCCTCGCCGAGGAGGGGGAGAACCACGGGGTGGTGCGCTACGCCGGGGACCTCGCCGGGACCGTGATCCCCGACCCGGTCCACGACGCGGACGCCACCGCGCCGTACACCGCGCTGCGCGAGGAGCTGGCGGCGGCCAGCCACTGCTACGCGTACGACGACGACGCCGACCGCCGGCGCCCGGCCAACGGCACGGTGGAGCGGGACGGTTCGGAGACCTACTTCACCGGCGACGGCACCTCCGATCTTCAGGTCTTCGCCGTGGACGCCGATGTGACCTCGGCCTCGGGCGGCCAGACGGGCATCGTCTTCCGCGAGATCCCGGACGGGGCGACGGTGCTGGTCAACGTGTACGGAAGCGCGCGCGGCATCAGCACGTACATGGGCTCGCTGCCCCGGACGGGCCTGCGCGAGCGCCTGATGTGGAACTTCCCGGACGCCACCGAGGTCGGCCTGAAGGGCACCGGGCAGTTCCAGGGCAGCGTGCTCGTCGGTCAGCCGTCCAGCATGACGACCGTCGCCGTCAGCGGGGTCAACGGCCGCTTCTACAGCGCCGGATCGCTCACCCACACCTCGGAGGGGGAGTCCGGCGGCCAGGAGTTCCACGCCTACCCCTTCGACGGCGATCTGCCGGACTGCGGCGAGGAGCCCTCCCCGTCGCCGAGCCCCACCGACTCCCCGACGCCCACCCCGACCCCCACTCCCACGGACACCCCCGCTCCGACGGACACCCCCGCCCCGACGCCTACCCCCACCGACACCCCCGGCCCCTCCCCGTCGGAGACCACCCCCGGCCCCCGCCCCACCCCGACGCACACCGCCCCGCCCCACCCCGGCGGCGAGCTGCCCGACACGGGAGCGCGCGGCGGTGAATGGGTGATCGGCGGGATCGCCGCCGCCCTGCTGGCCGCCGGAGCGGCGGCCACCGTGATGGCCCGCAGGACGCGCCGACGCGGCTAGAACCCTTAGCTTGGGCCCATGGCCGAACTGCTGCACCTGACGGAACGCCCGTTGTGGGAGGCGGCCCGCGGGACCGGGACGTACGAGATGTCCACCCGCGGCCGCACCCTGCGCGAGGAGGGCTTCATCCACTGCTCGCTGCCCCATCAGCTCGCCGGGGTGGCCCGGATGCTGTACGGCGCCGGGGAGGGCGGCGAGGACCTCGTGGTCCTCGTCATCGACCCCGCGCGCCTGTCCGCCCCCGTGCGCCGCGAAGCGCTGCGGCCCGGAGGCGAGGAGTTCCCGCACATCTACGGACCGGTCCCCGTCGGGGCGGTCGTGGAGGTGCGCCCCTGGCCGTACGAGGAAGGCGACCCCGCATGAACGACGTTCACCCGTCCGAGGACACCACCGACGGCATCACCGAGGGTCCGCCGACCGCCGTCACCGGAGCGAGCGGCGCGCTCGGCGGCCGGGTCGCTGCCCGGCTGGCGCGGGCCGGTGTGCCGGTGCGGCTGCTGGGCCGTGATCCGTCCCGGCTGCCCGAACTGCCGGGCGCCGTCGCCGCGCCGCCCGCGTCCTACGGGGACGGCGAGGCGATGCGCCGCGCGCTGGCCGGGGCCCACACGCTGTTCCTCGTCTCGGCGCACGAGAGCCCGGACCGGGTGCGCGAGCATACGACGGCGGTGGACGCGGCGGTCGCGGCCGGCGTCGAACGCATCGTGTACGTCTCCTTCCTCGGCGCCGCGCCCGACGCCACCTTCACCTTCGCCCGGGACCACTGGGAGACCGAGGCCCGCATCCGGGCCTGCGGGGTCCGGCACACCTTCCTGCGCGACAGCTGGTATCTGGCCGGCCTCCCGGCGATGACCGGGGCCGACGGCATCCTGCGCGGTCCGGGCGGCGACGGGCGGGTGGCCGCGGTGGCCCACGAGGACGTCGCCGACGCGGCGACGGCGGTCCTGCTGTCCGACACCGACCCGACCGGCCCGACGCACGACGGGCTGACGTACGACCTGACCGGCCCCGAGGCGTTCACCCTCGCCGAGGCCGCCGCGGAGCTGAGCCGCGCCAGCGGACGGACCGTCACCTATGTCCCCGAGACCAGGGAGGAGGCCTACGCCTCGCGTGCCCACTACGGGGCGCCGGACTGGGAGGTGGCCGGCTGGGTGACCTCGTACGAGGCCATCGCGGCGGGGGAGATGTCCACGGTCTCCGACGCCGTACCGCGTCTCACCGGCCGTCCGGCGACGAGCCTCGCCGCGTATCTGCGGCAGCACCCGGCGAGCTACCGCCATCTGCTGACCGACCACTGACCGCCCCCACCACGGGATCCGCCACCTCGGCCGCGCGGTCCGGACGGGAACACCATGCGTACGGAAACCCCCTGGGGCCCCTGGGAGCCGATGCCGCTCGACGAGGCGGTGCGGCTGCTCGCCCCGCTGCGCGAACCGTGGTGGATCGCCGGCGGCTACGCGATCGAACTGGCCGTGGGCCGCGCCTTCCGGGCCCACGCCGATCTCGACGTCCTGCTGCTGCGGCGGGACCAGCTCGCCGTGCAGCGCATCCTGCCCGGTGCGGAGTGGTGGGCGGCCGATCCGCCCGGCACGCTGAGGCCCTGGCCGCCCGGCGAGATCCTGCCGGCCGGGGTCCACGACATCTGGTGCCGACCGGGCCCGGACGCGCCGTGGCGGGTGCAGTTCATGCTGGACGACGTGGCGGACGGCGACTGGGTGTACCGCCGCGACCCGCGCATCCGCCTCCCGCTGGACCGCATCGGCCGGGTTACCGGCGACGGCGTCCCCCATCTCGCCCCCGAGGTCCAGCTCCTCTACAAGGCCCGGTCGCCACGGCCCAAGGACGAGCGGGACTTCGAGGAGGCGCTGGCCGTGCTGGACGAGGACGGCCGCTCCTGGCTGACCGAGACGCTCACGCTCGCCGAGGGCGCCGGTCACCCCTGGGCGGCCCGGCTGCGCGCCCGCGCCACGGGCTGACCACGGCCCGGCGGGTGTCTCACCGTACGTACGCACCGGCTTCGGCGGCGGCGACGGCCGCGGCGGCGGCCCGGTCGGCGGCGGCCTCGTCGAGCGGGTCGCCGCTCGCCAGCAGGCGGTAGTAGAGCGGGGCCGAGACCGCGCGGACCACCTCGTGGGGGTCGGTGCCGGCCGGCAGCTCGCCGCGTTCGACGGCGTCGGTGACACAGCCGGACCACTCCTCGATCCGGATCGCGTAGAAGCGGTGCAGCGCCTGGGCCGTGCGGTCGTCGCAGGTCGCGGCGGCGATCACCGAGCGGAAGAGGGCGCCCTGGCGCGGGTCGGTGAGGGTGGCGAGCACGAGGCGGGCGTTGGCCCTCAGGTCCCCGGCCAGGGAGCCGGTCCGGGCCCGGGGGACGGACTGCTCGGCCATGGCGTCGAGCAGGTCCGCGACGAGACCGGTGGGGGTGGACCAGCGCCGGTAGACCGTCGTCTTGCCGACCTCCGCGCGGCGGGCGACATCGGCGAGGTCGAGCCGGTCGAAGCCCTGCTCGGCCAGGGCGTCCCCGGCGGCGCGCAGGACGGACTCACGGACCCGGGCGGTCCGTCCGCCGGGCCGGACCGTACCGGGCTCGCCCTCCGCGCTCCGCGCGCTCTCCGCACCCTTCGGCGTCATAACGGGTCTCCAGTTCCATTAGTTCCGCATCCTCTGCTACGGTCGCTCCATCTTAACGGAACCACGGAACCGTTAAGTCTTTCCGTTCCCGGAACGCCCGAGGAGGACGACCATGTCCGCACCCAGCCGGACCCCGCGACGCGACACGGGCGCCCCGCCCGCCACGGCACCGGCCCCGCCCGCACCACCCCGGATGACCGGCAGGCAGCGGCTCGTCCTCACCCTGCTCCTGGGCGCACAGTTCATGATCGCCGTGGACTTCTCGATCCTGAACGTGGCGCTGCCGGTCGTCGGCGAAGGGCTCGGCTTCTCCCTGGCGAACCTCCAGTGGATCGCCACCGCCTTCGCCCTGGCCGCCGCCGGTTTCACCCTGCTCTTCGGGCGCGTCGCCGACCTCGTGGGCCGCAAGCGCCTCTTCGTCGGCGGCATGGTCGTCCTCGGCCTCTCCTCGGCGCTCGGCGGCCTGGCGACCACCCCCGAGGTGCTGCTCACCGCCCGGGTCCTCCAGGGACTGGCCACCGCCGCCGTCACCCCGGCCGGACTCGCCCTGCTGACCACGGCGTTCACGGAGGGACCGCTGCGCGAACGGGCCCTCGGCCTCAACGGCGCGCTCATGTCCGCCGGATTCACCGCCGGCGCCGTCCTCGGCGGGCTCCTCACCGATCTGCTCTCCTGGCGCTGGGCCTTCTTCGTCAACGTCCCCGTCGCCGCGCTCGTCGTCGCCCTGGCCCCGTCCGTCCTCACCGACTCCCGCCCCGCCGCCCGGACCCGCCTCGACGTCCCCGGCGCCACGACCGTCACCGGCGGCCTGCTGCTCCTCGTCTACGGGCTGACCCGGGCGGGCGAGACCGGCTGGACCACGCCCGCCACGCTCGCCGCGCTCCTCGCCGGGGCGGCGCTCCTGGCCGCGTTCCTGTTCATCGAGCACCGGGCCGCCGCCCCGCTCGTCCCCGTCCGCATCCTCCGCCGCCGCAGCGTCGTCTGGGGCAACGCCACCGGCCTCGTCGCGTTCGCCACCGAGACCTCGCTGGTCTTCCTGCTGACCCTCTACCTCCAGAAGGTCCTCGGCTACACCCCGCTCGCCACCGGACTCGCCTTCGGCGTCCTCGGCCTCGGCACGGTGACCGGCGGCACCCTCGCCGGCCGGGTCGTCGGCCGCCTCGGCACCCGCACGACCATCGTCACCGGCGGAGCCGTCCAGGCCGCGGCCACCCTCGCGCTCGTCGCCCTCGGCACCTCCGGCGCCTGGATCTGGCTGCTGCTCGCGGCCACGTTCGTCGGGGGCGTCGGCAACATGCTGATGATCGTCGGCTTCATGGTCACCGCCACCTCCGGACTCCCCGACGAGGAACAGGGCCTGGCCACCGGCCTCGCCACGATGACCCAGCAGGTCGGCATCACCCTCGGCATCCCGGTCATGAGCGCCGTCGTCACCGCCCGGACGGCCGGACTCGACGCCACCGGCCCGCACGCCGTCCTCTCCGGGGTCAGTGTCGCGGTCCTGGTCAACGCGGGCCTCGTCCTGGCGGGCGCCCTGCTCGCCGGAGCGTTCCTCCGCCCGCGCGCGGCCGGGAAGTGACGTTCGCCGCCCTCCTCCCGTCGGCTCGGTGCGTCCCGGAGCCCCCGCCCCGTACCGCACCCCGCCGGGCCGGCCCGTTCACCGCGAACGGGCCGGCCCCCTTCCGTGCGCGCCGGCTTTCGCATACGCCGCCGCAACACCCCATGGCCTGCGATGGACGCATGAACGACACGCTCGCCCCGCCCGCACCGCCCGGCCGGGTCCACCGGACGGTGCTCCTCGTCCTCGTCGTCCTCGGCACGGCCGCCGCCGCCCTCGTGCTGCGCGGACCGCTGATGATGGCCGCCCCGCGCTGCCTGTCCGGGAACGGGTACGTCTGCTACGGCACCTTCAACGGGGTGGTGCTCCTGACGCTGCTCGCCCTGCCGCTCTCCGCGCTCCTCACCTGGGCGCTCGCCCGCCGGCGGCGGACGGCGGGGGAGGCCGCGCCCTGGCGGACCTCGGTCGCCGAGGTGGCGATGGTCCACGGCACGGTCCCGTTCGTCTGGATGACGATGATGCCGGGGGCCGCCCCCGGGGTCGCGCCCGCCCGCGTCAGCCTGGTCCCGCTGAGGGACCTCGTCACCATGGGCCCCTTCGGCATCATCGGCAACCTGCTCGTCCTCGCGGCGGTGGGCGCCTTCGCCCCGGTCCGGTACGCGGCCCTCGCCTCGCTGCCGCGCGTCCTCGCCCTGGGCGCGGGCTGCTCGGCGCTGATCGAGACCGCGCAGTACGTGCTCCGCCTGGACCGGGTCTCCTCCGTGGACGACGTCCTCGTCAACACCACCGGCGCCGCCCTGGCCGCCCTGGTCTCGCGCCCCTGGTGGGCACGGCGGCACCCGGACCGCGTACCGACATCCCTGGACAACCCGGACCCGGCCTAGGCTTCCGGCATGCGCGTACTGATCGTGGAGGACGAGCCGTACCTGGCCGAGGCGGTACGGGACGGGCTGCGGCTGGAGGCGATCGCCTCGGACATCGCGGGCGACGGCGACACCGCCCTGGAACTCCTGTCCGTCCACACCTACGACGCCGCGATCCTCGACCGCGACATCCCGGGGCCCTCCGGCGACGAGGTGGCCCGGCACATCGTCGCCTCCGGGAGCGGCACCCCGATCCTCATGCTGACCGCCGCCGACCGGATCGACGACAAGGCCACCGGGTTCGGACTGGGCGCCGACGACTATCTGACGAAACCGTTCGACCTGCGCGAACTCGTCCTGCGGCTGCGCGCGCTCGACCGCAGACGCGCCCGCCCCCGCCCGCCCGTCCGCGAACTGGCCGGACTGCGCCTGGACCCCTTCCGCCGCGAGGTCTTCCGCGACGGGAACCGGATCGCCCTCACCCGGAAGCAGTTCGCCGTCCTGGAGGTCCTGCTCGTGGCCGAGGGCGGGGTGGTCAGCGCCGAGGACCTGCTGGCCCGCGCCTGGGACGAGAACGCCGATCCGTTCACCAACGCCGTGCGCATCACGGTCTCCGCCCTGCGCAAACGGCTCGGCGAACCCTGGGTCATCGCGACCGTGCCCGGCGTCGGCTACCGCATCGACGCCGGTCCGGAGCACGCGCCGGACCCCTCGGGCCATGCGTAGGGCGCCGCGCGTCCACCGCGCCGCCGACCGGGCGCACGGCACGAGCGTCCGTCTGAAACTCACCCTCAGCTACGCCGGATTCCTCATGCTGGCGGGGACCCTGCTGCTGGCGGCGGTGTGGCTGTTTCTCCTGCGGTACGTCCCCGAGCGGGCCCTGCTCGTCTCCGACGGCACGCCGCTGCCCGGGGTCTTCCCCGTACGCTCCAACCTCCTGCGGGTCTTCGCCCCCAGGGCCGCCGCCGTTCTGGCGTTCCTGCTGGTCCTGGGGCTGGGAGGCGGCTGGATCCTCGCCGGGCGGATGCTCGCGCCGCTCGCCGCGATCACGGACGCGGCCCGGACGGCGGGGACCGGCACCCTCTCGCACCGGATCGGGATGACGGGCCGCCGGGACGAGTTCCGTGAACTGGCCGACGCCTTCGACTCGATGCTCGGACAGCTGGAGTCCCACGTCGCCGAGCAGCGGCGCTTCGCCGCGAACGCCTCGCACGAACTGCGCACGCCGCTGGCCATCTCGCGCACGCTTCTGGACGTCGCCCGCAAGGATCCCTCCCGCGACCGGGACGCCCTCCTCGCCCGCCTGGACGCGGTCAACACCCGGGCGATCGACCTCACCGAGGCGCTGCTGCTGCTCAGCCGCAGCGACCGGATCCTCGACGCCCCCGAGCCGGCCGACCTCTCGCTCCTGGCCGAGGAGGCCGCCGAGACCCTGCTGCCCCTGGCCGAACGGCGCGGTCACACCCTGGACGTCACCGGGGGAGCGGCACCGGTGACCGGCTCGCCGGAACTCCTGCTGCGGATGGTGGCCAACCTGGTCCAGAACGCCCTCGTCCACAACCTCCCCGCCCACGGCACGGTGACCGTCCGCACCGGCACCGACGGCGACACGAGCGTCCTCCGCGTCGAGAACACCGGCCCCGTGCTCCCGTCCGCCCTGGTCCGCACGCTCACCGAACCGTTCCAGCGCGGCACCGAACGCGCCCGCACCGACGAACACGCCGGAGTCGGACTCGGACTCGCCCTCGTCGACAGCGTCGTCCGCGCCCACTCCGGCACCCTCACCCTCACCCCGCGCCCGGCGGGAGGGCTGGTGGTGACGGTCCGACTGCCGGGCGGCGGGGGAGGCTGAAACCGGGGCGTGGGGGTGTGGCCCTCGGGGTGGGAAAACGCGGGCGACGGCACCGGACAGGAAACACGGCGGCGACGGCACCGGGCGGGGGGCGGGGGGGGCGCGGCGGGGCGGCCCGGCCACGTGGGCGCCGAGCGCGCCCACTCCGCCGGTGTCGGTGCGGCCGGCGTCCAGGGCGCGGCGGCGGGCGCTGGCGA
>NZ_JBSFHN010000005.1:240963-255232 GCF_053597115.1 Streptomyces sp. NPDC001515 | reverse complement strand
GCGAGGGCGGCCAGGCAGTGCTTGACAAGGCTGCCGGTATAGCCGCCGTCAGCCCAGACGAGTTCCAGCCGGTGATGAGCGCCGGTCACCCGCTCGAGCAGCACCTTCGCTGCGGCGCGGTCGCCGATGTCCGCCGCGGTAACCATGACGCCCAGCAGCAGGCCGAGAGTGTCGATCACCACGTGCCGTTTGCGGCCGTTGACCAGCTTCCCGCCGTCGAAACCGCGGCTGTCGGCGCCGACGACGGCGTCCGCCTTGACGGACTGCGAGTCGATCACGCCGGCCGTCGGTTCCGCATCTCGCCCCGACTCCTCGCGGACCCTGCCGCGCAGTCGGTCGTGGAACTCTCTGACCAGCGCGTGGTCGCGCCAGCGGCGGAAGAACGCATAGACCCGGTCCCACGGCGGGAAGTCGGCCGGCATGGCCCGCCACTTGATCCCGTTGTCGACCAGATAGCGGATCGCATCCAGTATCGCCCGGTGGCAGTACGCCTCCGGCTGCCCGCCCCGACCTCGCAGCCAGCCCGGCACCGGCAGCAGCGGCCGGACCACAGACCACTCAGCGTCCGTCATGTCCGAGGGATACCGCCGAACACGCTCCGGATGGTCGGCCGCATTCCCGAACCGGTGAGCGACACAATCACACGACAGAGCAACCGAGTTGAACTCCACCGGCACGAGCACGTACAACTGCGGCAACAGGGTCTCCTGGATCTCGGTTGGCTTCGCAACCCCGAGCTACCAAGAGGCCCTGCCTTCATGCCCGCAGCCGGCCACGGTCACCCGAACGAGACTCCCGTTCGACGCCCACCCCTCAGGATCGGAACGACAACAGCTACTTAGCCCTGGGCGTTGTTCTGGATTGCCGGAATTGTCGTCACCGGCAGCTCCTTGCTCGGGGGTCGGGGTTCAAGTTTGTCCCTTGTCATCCAAACGAGTCGTTTGACAGCGAACCTAGTCGTGCGTGGCGGGCACGCCGGAGGATGAATGGTCATACCGGTTGGGACGGGTCGACAGACAGAGACATCTGTACGCGGTGTCTGCCCTCAAGCCCTGACACAGCCTCCCGCCCTGGCATGTCGGCATCGTCGGCTGAGGGGCAGTGCAGATTGCCCCATCGCAAGCAGCGCTTCCGAGGGTTAGTGCGTCCTGGTGAGCCGTTGGCTGCCCTGCGGGCGGACGAAGAGGACTACGGTGCGCGCTCGCGTGATGGCGACGCGCAGGAGGCGTCGCTGGGTACGGAGTCGTTCGGGGCTCCAGCTGGAGTCGAGCAGGGTGCCTGTGTAGGGCCCTTCGACGATGATGACGCCATCGAATTCCTTGCCCTTGGAGCGGTGCATGCTCATCAGGGAAACGGTCTCTGGCGGTTGTCCGGAGGCAGTAAGGGTTTCGGTGGCGAGGACGGCACGGACGGTGGAGGTCGCGTCTTTGTAGGCGGACTCGCCGTCCCAGCTATCGGATAGGCCCCAGGCAAGCGCGTCGGTGGCGTTGAGCAGGCGCAACAGGCGTGCATGCTTGAGGACTTCTCCGAGTTCGTTGGAGCCGCGGAGGCGGTCACGAGCGGTGGACCAGTCAGCGACCGGTTGCCCCGTGTAGGAGATCCCCGCGTCGTAGGCAGCGGTCACGGCGTTGACGGTTTTGGAGCGGATGGCCTTGCCGGACGTGAACGCCACCAGTCCGTTCTCCATGGCTTTGATCTTGGCGCGTGCACCGGCCGTGCCACCGGTCAGCTTGACCCGATAGAAGTCGGCGAGGGACTGTACGGTGCGGGTTACGGCCTCCACACGAGGCAGTCCGGGCCACTCCATGATCGACGCTACGACGTAGCCCCCCGCGGCGGTCAATTCGGGATCCCATTGCAGGGCGTGGTCGACTGCGGGAAGGATGATGCCGCCGGTGTTGGTGTCGGTGGCCAGGACCTCGGAGACCTGACCCAGCAGGGAGTTGACGCTCGCCAGGACGGCGATGGTCGGTGTGCGCCCCAGCTGGCTGGTGAGGTAGTCCCGCATGGCGATGACACCCTTGTGGACACGGGTCTGCCACGGAACGCCATAGCCCGGGGTGTAGGTCCAGGTGCGGACGTTGTCTGGCTCGGCGTGGAGGCTGTTGTTCAGGACGGCGTTGGCGTAGTCGAGGACGCCGCCACCAGGACTGCGGTGGTTGTCCTTGGACAAGTCGAAGGGCGTGGGCGCGAGGTGCGCCACGGCGTCGTCGAGGCGCTGTTCCTCGACGCCGTCCAGGTGGTCGAAGATGCGTTGGTCGGGATCGGCGAGGCAGATGACGGTGGAGGCGCCGCTGACGGCCTTGATCACGCGCCACTGGTCGGTGTTGGTGTCCTGGAATTCGTCCACGATGACCAGTGGGTAAATGCTGCTGTAGAGGGCACGCAGGGCGGCGCTACGCTCCAGGATGGTCGCCGTTGTGTCGGCGAGGAGGTCGAAGACGTAGCGTCCCTCCTCGGTCGCCAGGCGGCGGCGCTCGCTCTTCCAGTCGCCGTCGAAGTCCGCCTGGATCTGCCGTTCGCGGTCGGGTGTGATGAACGACGACGGTCGGCCGGTGAGCAGCCGTCCGTGGCTGCGTACAGCGTCGAGGAAGAAGGCGTGAAAGGTGCGTACTTCCAGGTGCTGGCGGCTGGTTCGGTCCAGGACTCCGGACATCCGGTCCGTGATCTGGCGTACGGCGGCGCGCGAGAAGCTCAGGAAGAGGACGCGCTGTTCAGGTTCGAGGGCGGTCAGTTTCGCCTGGGCCTTGAGCAGAGCGATGGTGGTCTTCCCGCAACCGGGGCCTCCGACGATCAGAAGGTGGCCGGGAGCATCGAGGATCTCTTGCCTGACCGGGTCAATTCTCATCGGTCTCGTCCGGGTGGGCGGTGTTGTCGGTCTCTCCGCCGCTCGCGGGGGTGCCCAGGTCGCGGTCGATCTGGAGAAGGAGATCGACCAGGGCGGCGGGCAGTTGGCTGCGGCCCGTGCACTCGGCGATGAGCAGCGCGGCATAGCCGTCACCCTTGCGGGCCCATAGCACGTCATAAGTGAGGGCGCTCACGGCCGGGTCCGTGGCAGACGGGTCGGGGCGTGCACATCCGGAGGGGTAGTCCGTGCGCTGGGCCACGGTGGCGAGGAACCGACGCTGGGCGTCAACCGGTACTTCGGCGACCAGCAGCTTCTCGACGCTTTTGTAGTTCAGCACCGTGTAGTGGGTGAAGTCGGCAGTCTTGGCTGCGGCTTTGGCGTCGAGGGGCTTGTCGGGCTGGTCGTGGATCCCGTAGACCGGCTTGCCTAGTCCCTTGAAGACGGGGGCGAACAAGGGCACGGAGACGTCGTTCTGAGCGTTGAAGATCGTGACGCCTGCCAGGTCGAGAGGAACGTAGCCCGCGACGGAGGGGTCGGCCTCCAGCACGTCCGACACAGCCGGGAACAGGGCTGCTTCCGCGGCGCCCTCCACCACAAGTACGGCACGGCCCAGGACGGCCTCAGCGAATTGCCGGCGGTTGTCACGGTACTTCTTCAGCTTGAAGTCACCGGGCAGGACGACACGGTTGCTGCTGAGGGTGCCCTCTGAGTCGCGGCTGATCACGACAATGCGGGAGGGCTCGAACTTCTCGATCACGTACGGTGAATGTGAGGTGACGATCACCTGGCCCATGCGTTTGACCACGAAGTCGATGAGACGGCGCTGCGCGTGCGGAGGGAGCGCGATCTCCGGCTCCTCCATCGCGAAAATCACCGATTTGTCGCCCTTGAGTTCAGCGATGTAGGTGAGCAGGGCGAACACCAGCAGGTTCAGTGACCCGGTGCTCAGGCGGTTGAAGGGCACTGCGTGTGGTCCGGGTTGGGTAGAGATGAACAGGCGCAATACCTCACGCAAGTGTTCGCGGGTGAGTTCTGACACTCGCAGATCGACCGGGTCCGCTGTATCGCCGAGGCTGACGAAGCGGTCGACGCGATCGCGGATCTCCGTACGGATCTTTCCGAATCCGGATTCGGCTGCAGCTACGGCGACTTGCTCCAGGTCGCGCAGGGCCTTCTCCCACAGAGGGCCCGCCAGTTCGGCTTCCAGCCGCACGATCGTGTCCAGCAGCGAGCCGCGCTGGAAGGTGAGCGCCCGGTTGCCCGTGCGGTTCGGCCGCAGGTAGAGGAATCCACAGTGCCGCTTGTCCTCCCGGGTGAAGGATTTCAGTCCCGCGCCGAGCCCGCTCTCCTCTCCGTCCAGGCCGTCCGGGACGCTCTCGGGATGTGCAAAGAACGTGCCCCCGATGAAGTCGTCCTCTTGAGGGTCGTAGCGGCCCAGGAAGACCACCGGCAGGCACCATTCGCCGGCCTCGGCGTCTTCGACAGCCTCCGGGACCGTGTCGAGGAAGTCGCTCGTCTGCGCCGACCAGCGGCGCAGATGGTTGCCGAATCGGCGCTCGGCAGCGTCGGACAGGTTGGTGAGGACCACCTCGATCCTCACTTCGGGCAGCTTGCCTTCCCGTTCCTGGTAGCACCCGCCGTAGAAGTCGTACTCGTCAACCACCGGCCGTCGGAACATGCGCTCGGGCCCGAGCACGAGCTCCAGCCCCTCGCACACAGTCGACTTGCCGACGCTGTTCGAGCCGACCAACAAGGAGTGGCCATTCAGGAGAACCGTCCCGCTCTTCACCCCGCGGAAGTTCTCCAGGATTACCCGCCGTACCTGCACGCCCGCCCCCCCCAATCTTCGAGGGAGCAGGGCACCGACGACTCGTCGCCGCTGGCGCTTCCTCGCGCGAAAGCCGTCACCACGAGGACAGATCGGAGCATCCTCTGACGAAACCGAAGCCGATTCTACGACAAGCGGGATCTTCGGACTGCTCCTAAATGCGAATGATCAGCGGCGGCATCAGACGGCGGAGCCGTCACCCCGCAACGCGTGTGCTGCCTCCTGCAGGAGGCCGATCCGTAATATCAGAGGGCGGGTACGGACCATAGGGCGGCCTGGCCAGTCGGATTCCCAAGCATGCAGCAGGAGCGTGCGAGCTTCCTCGTACGACTAGGTTCGCTGTCAAACGACTCGGTTGGATGACAAAGGACAAAGTTCGCCGGGGGCAGACAGGAAAGAGAGCGTAAAGACTGGCCAACGGGTGCGAGGACATGTCAAGGTAAACGACCTTGCAAGAAAGCCCAGGTCAGAGAGGTGAATGCCCGTGACCGTAGCCCCCGTGGGCCCTGGTTTCTCCACCACATCCGAAGCGCTCCGGCTGCGGGAGTGGCAGCTCGGTCCCGGCCAGCCGACCCTGGTCCTGGATCAGTTTTCCGCCGAGGACTTCCACCTGGTCGTCGATGACCGCGCGGACGTGCACGTCAGCAGCAAGGACGGCCGGTTCTACCTCGGCTGGTTCCCCCTCGGCCGCCCCGGCACGGACGGCGAGGGCTGGAAGATCGCGGTCACCGGAACCGCCGAGACCCCCGGCTTCCGCGTGTCCTTCGACACTCAGACGCCGGCCGACGTTGTCGCCGCAGCGGTGGCGCGTGTCCTGGAGTCCTCGAACCGCCTCTGACGGCGGGCGCCGCAGAGGCACGGCCTCCACTCCACGAGTGGGACGCCCCCCTTCGGCCCTTCAGCCGTGCATGTCCGTTTCCTGTACCAGGAGGTTGCTTGTGACGTCCTCGGAAATGACCGTCGGCGGTCTCATTGCCTTGTTGTCAGCCTGCGACCCGGACGCTCCGGTCCGCCAGGCCATGAACCCCTACTTCCCGATGGCCCACCGCCTGGCGCAGGTCCTCCAGAGCCGGGACGAGACCGGCCATACCGTCGTCTACCTCGCCGAAGGACGGGACGAGGACGCGCAACTCGGCCACCTGCCTCCGGAGGTCGCCATTGCCCTGACGTGGCAGGGCCCCGTTCAGGCACCCCCGTGCCGCCCCCGCCGTTGTGCCGGTGGCCACTAGACCCGCACCAGCCCCTTGGAGGCGCCCCTGTACCCCGAATTCCCGCCCGACCCGGCCACCCCGCATGGTGGCCAACCCGCGTATTGGGTCGGCCCCCGGCATCTGGCCGGCGACGACGGGCGTCTCTACGACGTGGTTGCCGACGCGCTCGCCGGCCTGGGCTGGACGAGCCTGACGATCATCCGCGGACGCCAAGAACCGGACGAAGCGCCGGAGGACCGCCAGGTCCTGCGCAGCACCGTCCTGCACATCAGCCCCGACGCCCTGCGCTGGGCGCAGTGGGGACTGCCGGACGAGCCGTTCTATCTCGGAGATCTGCCGATCGCCTGGCAGATCTCGGCCCGCCCGGACGCGAGCAGTTCGCTCGCGTCGTGGACGGCCTACTTCACCACCGGCGTCCCGGGGGAGGCCGTGGTCGACTTCCTTGTCGCGCTCGACGACCGCGCCGAGCCCGCTGCGGTGTACCGCGGCCCTGACCCGGTCCTTGACGCTGTCGCCGCCCACGGCTGGCTGCGCGACATCGACCAGCCCCTCGCGGTGGCGACGGACCCGACGTTCACCTCCCACATCAGCCTCGGCGAGGTTCCGCCCCTCATCCAGGATGCCGATCCGCGCATCCTGACCACCGAGCCCGACGAGGTGGGGCTGGACGGATGGCAGGCGTGGGCCGAGCCCGCGATCGGCACCCCCTGCCTGTGGGCGGCCTCCTTCAGTTCCAGCGTCCCGGACGACCTGGTGGCCGCGTTCGCCGCCTCGCTCAGCTCGACCGCACCGGTTCTGCGCCGGGTGCTGCCGGAGGTCACCCGGGAGCGTCTTCTGCGCGCCCCGGCCAGTTAGATCCGGTCCAGATCTGGCTTCTCCAACTTCTGGGAGGTGGTTGCTTGTTGTATGCCGGATGCGACTGGTCGGACCAGTGGCTCGACGTTGCCGTGCTCGATCGGTCCGGCGCAGTCCTCGGCGAGGCCCGGATCGTCTACGCCGAGAACCCGGATCCCGTCGACCGCTACCGGGAGTTCCTGTCGACCCTTGGCCGCAGATGGCGATCAACGGTCACCGGGATCGAGGACGTGAACATCCTCTTCGCCCGCGCACTGGCGGCGTCCGGGATGTCCGTCGTGCACGTGGATCCCACCCGTGCTGCCCGGCACCGCGTGGCCCTGGGGATCCCGAAGACGGACCGCGCCGACGCCCGGCTGCTCGCCTCGATGACCCTGGCCGGCGAATACCGCCCCGTCGTCGTGGACTCCCCGGCGGCGCAGGCGCTGCGCGTCGTGGCACACGCCCACCGGGCGGCCGTGGCCAGCCGCGTGGACGCCCTGGCCGCGTTGCGGGCGGCGTTGATGCGGATCTGGCCAGCAGCCGTCTCCGCGTGGCCCGCTGGTGTCGGCGGGCTGTGCAGTGCGCAGGCGCGTGCCGTCCTGTGCGCCGCCCCCACGCCGCGTGCCGCCGCCCTCCTGGATCGGACGAGCCTGGCTGCGCTGCTGACCGAAGCGGGCAGGAAGCGTACCGTCCAGGACGAGGCCGAGCGCCTGCGCATGTGCTTCTTCCGCCCGGTGATGGTCCTCGATCCCCGTGTCGAGGAAGCGGAGGCCCTGCGTATCAGGCACCTCCTCGCGGTGCTCGACCACGCGGTCCGGCAGGCCGACGGCCTGCAGCGGGAACTGGAGCAGCACTACAGCATCCACCCGTTCCACCCGCTGGTGGCCGGTGTCCCCGGCATGGGCGCCATTCTCGGCGGCTACCTCCTGGCGGAGATAGGGGACCGGCCTGTCGAGTGGTTCGGCAGCGGTCGTTCCCTCGCCGCCTACGCCGGCGTCGCCCCGGTCACCTGGGCCTCCGGGCAGACGGTGCGGGTCTCCTTCCGCAAGGCGTCGTCCACACGCCTGCGCAGCACCCTGCATGCGCTGGCCTTCTCCATGATCAGCCACTCTCCGGGCGGCAGAGCCTACTACCGGATGCGCCGTGACGCTGGAGACGCGCACGCCACAGCACTGAGGAAGCTGGGCCGCAAGATCATCCTCTGCCTCTACCGCTGCATGGCATCCGACCTGCCGTACGACGATGCCGTCGCCTTCGGCTACGACGTAGCCGACAGCGGCGGCCCGTACGGCTGGAGGGCTGCTCCGCTGGACGGAGACCAGATCGTCCGCGCCCGCGACATGCTCGCCACGCCCGGCACCACCGTCACCGGCACAGCCAGGCTCTTCGGGGTCAGCAGACATACGATCTATCGGCACGTCCTGGTCCGGACGCGGTGAAGACCCGGACACGCTCGCTCGGTCCGAGGGCGGAGGCGTTCACCGTTCAGCGGTGAAGGCCCCCGCTCTCGGCCGGAGCGGGAGAGGCGGGCGGACCGCGGTACGCCCGAAGGCATCCCCGGGCTTCGAGCCCCGACGTGGGAATGGCGCCCACGGACCCCGCCCGCCTCGCTCAGCACCAACAGAATGCCCGGCCTTCCGCTCACGGAAGGCCGGGCATTTTCGTACGGATCGGCGAGCCGAGGGCCGGGGAAGTCCCGACCGCGGGGCGGCCGGGGACAGGGCGACGGACTATGGCCAGTTCGTTTCTGTGACCGGGGAGGGTGCCTCCGCGAGGCCGAGACGACGGCGGCGCCCCCGCCGTATCTGCGACCTGTTCAGCCTGACCGCCGGTGGGGCCCGCGCGACACCTCCACAGTCGGCCAGGCCAGCTTGATCGGGTACACCTACGAAACAGCCGGCCCACGGCGTCATCTCCGGGGCCTGCGGTGGTCAGCTTTTCTCCACCGTGAATGTCGTGCAGCTGTCCGACGCCTTGCCGTCAGGGTCAGTGACGGATCCCGTGATTTTATGGGGTGTTTTCCCGGCGACTTCCGCCGAGAGACCGACCATGAGGTAGTCCTCCGGCTCGTCGATCCAGTGGTCGCCATAGAGATTCATGCGCGCGTCGGCGTACGTCCCTTGCATGGCGAAGGACCCTCTGGGCACATCGGGGTTGGACGCGAGCGGATAGAAGTCGAAGGTGGCTGTGAGGCCACTGTCGTCCTGGGAAATCGTGAGGGTCAGGCCGGTGTGCCCTTGGCCGCAGAAGTAGCTGCCGCGCCACTCACCGGTAACGGGCGACGGGGCCGCTGTCGCCTGCTCAGCCGGCTTGTCCGGTACCGGATCGGCCGAGTGGTTCGTCGGCTGCCCGCTCGGACGCGCCGAAGACGTATCTGACCCAGTTCCAGCGGATCCCGAAGTGTCTCCTCCGTTGACCGCAATGGCCACCGCCGCGACCGCAGCGATGCTGGCAGCAGCGACCCACAGAAGAGGGTTGGACTTGGTGCGATTGCCCGTGTGGGTCTTGGCGAGCTGCGGCGCCGTGTGCGCGGGGAAGGGATCCGGGCCGGGGCGGGCGGATACAGCCCGCAGTGGGGGTTGGGGGATACCACGGGCAGTTGCTGCCTGGGTCGGCGCGGCATGCGGATGAGGCGCCGGGCGAGAATCCACCGTGGTGACGACGGCAGTGGGTGGGACCGCGAGCCGTCTATCTCCGGCTTCGGTGTCCGCTTCCCCGTCCAGGTTGAACAGATACTCAGCCTTGCGGGCGATCGTGGAGGCAACCGGAGCAGGCAACCAGTCGGTTCCACTGTCTCGGCGGGCGGCTTCTGCGCGGGATCTCAGCGTTGTTGGGGATGGTCTGTGCTCCGGTGACTTGGCCAGGCACCCCCGTACGGATTCAGCGAATGAATCCGGTAAACCGCTCAGGTCGGGTTAGTGATGCACGACTCGATACAGCAACTCCGGGCCGGTACCGCCGCCGAAGGGGCTTCGTCCAGTCGCTGCGTACGTGAGTACCACGCCGAGCGAGAAGACGTCGCTTGCCGCGGTCACCTCTCGTCCTTCGGCCTGCTCCGGCGACATGTATCCGGGCGAGCCCACCACGAGTCCGGTCGCGGTCAGGTCAGCCCCATCGGCGGCCCGGGCGATCCCGAAGTCGATCAGCAGTGGTCGGTCCAGGGACAGCAAGACGTTCGAGGGCTTCAGATCTCGGTGCACGAGCCCGCTTGCGTGCACCACCTCCAGCGCCTCGGTCAGCCCGGCCAGGAGGCGCCACAATGCCGACTCGGGCAGCGGGCCGTGCTGGTGCACGGCCTCGGTCAGAGAGGGACCGGGTATGTATGCGGTGGCCAGCCATGGAACAGCAGCCTCAGGATCGGCGGCCAGTACGGGCGCGGTACCCGTCCCCGAAACTGCCTGTGAGGCATGTACCTCCCGGGCGAACCGCTCTCGGAAGCCCGGCGCTCCGACCAGCCCGGCATGCACCAACTTGACGGCCACCGTTCGGCCACCGGGCGAGCGTCCTAGATACACCCGTCCCATGCCGCCTTCGCCCAGGCGCATCAGGAGTCGATATGGCCCGACCTGCCTCGGATCATTGCCGGTTAACGGATCCACCCAATACCCCCAAGAAGCACGGTACTTGAGCTTTGGTTGCCATCGTGTCATGCCCAAGGGCGAACAATTCAGCGACTGCCCGAAGGGACGGGGTGGTCAGCAGGGGCCCGCAGGCCCGAGGGGGTTGCAGGGGTGTCGGTCAGTGCCCGAGGTGGCGCAGGCAGTCCTCGAACGTGGAATGCGTCGCGTCCGCCGGCCCGCTGGTGCGGTTGTACCAGGCGGTGTCGAGGCGCGTCTCCTGCTGCTGGTGACCGGCCCGGCAACGCAGCCAGATCTCGTCACGGGTGGAAAGGACGAGCCAGTCCCGGTACGAGCCGCATTCGGCACAGGCGACCATCTCGCCGTCGAGGACGAGGGGCTGTGCCCACGGCATCATCCTGCCGTCGAGCTGGTCGTGACTGGGCACGCGCAGGTCCGGCGGAAGAAAGTCGTCCACGACGGCAACCGGTGGCGTCGGCTCCGGGCCGTATGTCGGCTCACCGAATCCGGGCGGGACCTGTCCCATCATCTGTGCGTGCAGCTCGGCGAACTGCCTCTGAGCCTCGGTCGGTTCCATGGCCCGTCGGCGTATCCGGTGAAACACCCTGACGTCCTCCTCTACCTTGTCACCTTGTCCTGCGCGGATCATGATCGTGCCCCAGGCCGGCGGCCGTTTCAATTCTCAACGTCCACAGTCCGGGTCCGCTGGACAACTGACTTCTCGGATGCCGACAAGCCCATGCCGATTCAGGCCTACAGGCGCTGACGCGAGGATTCCTCGCTATTGCGCCGCCGACCGGGGCCGGACGCTCTGGCGGTTCCCCTGAGCGTCGTGGATCGGGCCCCGGAGCTGGTCTCGGACGAGTGGGTGACGTCGGCGGGCAGGTCCGCGGCGCGCCGCAGCCTCCAGACGAGCACGTCGCTGACGGAGTCGGCGGTGCCCAGCTCGCGTTGCGCGGCGATACCGGACAGCAGCCCGGCCGGGTCATGACCTGCGGCTTCCGCCTCCGTAACCGTGGCCGCCAGGGCGTACCAGCCGGGCTCGGTGAGGATCTGCTCGGCCAGGTCCGGCAGAGCCTCGCGCAGCAGTGCGCTCTGGCGCTGGAGTATCGGCCGGCTGAGACGCCGACCGTGCTGGTAAAGAACGCCGAGCGGCTGGGCGGCTGCGGCCTGATAGGCGGTACGCAGATGTTTGGCGGCCTGGACGGCGGCATCGGCTTGTTGGGCGTGCCCCTTGCGAGCGTGCCAGTGCGCGGCGGCGGTGATCAGGAAGAACAGCATGTCGATCACCATCGCTGTGCTGGCTCCGTCCTCGCCTCGGCCGAGAACCGGGCCGCCCTGGACGAGGTCGCGGGCGGCCTGCCGCAGGGCGCGATCGTGCCCGCGTACGGCCCGGATATGCGAGCGCGAGGCCCGTTCGAAAGCCGTTGCGGCGTCGCGCAGTTCGCGGCGGGTGTGAGCGGCGGACGTCGCCGCGAGCGCGTCCAGGACCTCGCCGGCCGCAGCGATGTGGGCGGCGGCGACCGCGTCCTCGTCGTGCCCGAAGACGAGCACGGTCTGCCACAGGGCCGAGGCCGTTGCGCGGCGTGCGGCGGCCGAACGACCCGCCCCTGTACGAACCTCCTCCTGCTGCCGGACCGCCGGGCCGTTGGTGGACCAGCGCTCGCGGATGCGGGGCAACGAAAGGTCGGGAGCAAGACGCGCACCCGGGTAGAAGACCGGTTCGCCGTCCTTGTTCAAATCATCAGGCAGCGCGACCTTGTATCCGAGCAGGTCCCCGGAGGGGGCGGCGCGCTTGCGGATCAGAAGGCCCGCGGCGGCGAGCCGGCCGAAGAACTCCTCCTCGCCCGCTGTGCCGGCCACGGCACGGCGTACGGTCTCGCGCAGTTCTTCGCGGGCGGTGCGCTCGCGGCCCTGGCGGTCGGCCTTGTGCCGCTCGGCGCTGGTGGGCCGCTGGCCAGCCGTGCCGTCGCCGGGTGCGACTTTGTGGATGCCGAGTTCTCTCTCGATGAGCCGGGCTTCGGCCTGGGCGCGGGCCCCGGATCGGTAGTCGTCGGGGCGTCGGCCGTCCTCGGCTACGAGGGTGGCGACGATGTGGATGTGGTCGTCCGCGTGCCGTACGGCGGCCCAGCGGCAGCCGGGCTGTCCGCCGCCGGGGTCTATGCCGGTGGCGGCGACGATCCGGCGGGCGACATCGGCCCACTCGTCGTCCGACAGGGGCCGGTCGCCCGGCGCGGTCCGTACGGAGGTGTGCCACACGTGCTTGGCAGGCCGAGCGTGCTTGGGCAGTGCCTGGACGGGCTGGTCCAGGAGCTGCTGGAGGGCCGTCAGCGTGGCGTCCGGATCGCGGCCGGGATCGGGGGCCATACCGTCGAACGAGGCCACGAGGTGGGGGTCGACGTGTTCCTCGCGCTTGCCGGGGCCGTAGAGGTAGGCGAGCAGGCCGATGGTCCGGGAGCCGGGCGGGTTGACGCTCGGGATCATGATTCCTGCTGGTGCTGGAGGACAGCAGTCGCGGCGGCATGCACTGCGGTAGCGGCCTGTCGTACGGCAGCAAGGCTTGCCTCCAGCTGAGGGACGGCGGCATCGGCACCGGCGTTGAGGGCCTTGGCCACCTGATTGAGGTTGCTGCCGGCCCAGCCGAGCTTGCGCCGGCTGTCGAACAGCGCGGTCAGGACATCGTGTTCGGTGGCGATCTCGGCGCTTGTTCGGTCGAGATCGCGGGCCGCGGCGAGCGCGGCACGGGCGAGGAACCCGCCGACGGTCAGGTTGCAACGAGCGGCGGCGGAGACGATCAGGTCGAACTCGGCATCGTTGAAGCGGGTCGTGCGCAAATGTCGGCGCTTCTTCTCGGGCGGCTGACGTGGACGCTGACGGGCAGGGCGCTCACTGGGGCGACGATGAGGCTCGCGCTTCTCCTCCGGCTTCGATCCGCCCCCGGTCGAAGCCTCCAGGACCTGCACCCCCCGGTGCAGGTCCTCTCCCGCCCCCTCAAGGGCGGGCTTGGCGGAAGTACTACTTCCGCCCCAACTTGCTCGCCGAGACACCCAGTTGATGTCGGCTCCAGGTTCATGGGCGGTGCCGCTCCAAGGTGTGTTCGTCATCGCGATTCGTGCCTCGCCGAGCGGGTGCGGTACTGGATAGCCGCGACCAGCGCGACGATGTCGGCCGGCCCCGAAAGGACGCGGACGGGCCCGCCGGACCGGTCCTGGACGAACCACTGGCCGGACGGCATGAGGACTGCCGCGTGCAGCAGCCGTCGGCGGACCAGAACATCCGCCCAGGCGGTGGCTTCGGCGAATGTCGGCATGGGAGGGCGTGGGATCACAGGGTTTCTCCTGGAGCGGGAAGATGGCCCGGCACGAAGCAGACCACCAGGTTCGGATAGGCGGGATGAGCTGGGATCTGTCGGCTCATCCGCACTCGGGACAGCGGCCGACGTGACTGCTGAGCGCACGGGCCATCCGCTGTTTCGCCGACGCCGCCTGCTTCGCGCTGGACTTCGCCGCCGGCCTTCCGGCGTACCGCTCGGAGTGGGCGAGCATGAATTCGATCTCTCGCTCGTACTGCGCCCTGACCGTGTTGAACCGGCGGCAGGTCTTCATCGGGATGTGCTCCTCGGCGTGGTGGTGTCCTTGCTCCGCAGTTCCTGGAGGACGAGGCCCAGTCGGTCATTGCCGACCCCCGGCAGGTCCTGGCGGCGGATGATCTCGCGCAGCTGCACCCGGGTGATGGATTCGTTGCCGTCCCGTGCAAGGAGGGCGGGGACATGGGGGAGTACGTCGTGAACGAGCCGTCGCTCGGGCTCGCCCAGCTCGCGCGACGGACGCTCCGCCCGGCGAGAGCGGGACCGGGCACGCTTGTCCTTGGCGTTCGCCCGGGGCTTCCGTACCGACTTCCGGCGGTGCGGGACCTTACGCCCGCGGTCCTGGTTGGTGTCGGTCCCGGACCGTGCGGTGGTCGGTCC
>NZ_JBSFHN010000005.1:0-240863 GCF_053597115.1 Streptomyces sp. NPDC001515 | reverse complement strand
GGGGTTCTGGGTGGTGTCGGTCCCGGACCGTGCGGTGGTCGGTCCGGGGTTCTGGGTGGTGTCGGTCCCGGACCGTGCGGTGGTCGGTCCGGGGTTCTGGGTGGTGTCGGTCCCGGACCGTGCGGTGGTCGGTCCGGGGTTCTGGGTGGTGTCGGTCCCGGACGGGGCGAGCACTGAAACCGGTACCTCCGGGTCGGATACGGGGATCGCCGTCACGCCCGGTGCTGGCTGCTGCGGGACCGGGGCCGCCGACATGCTGCTGCTGGCCGGGGACCATGGAGAAGGAAGCGGGACCGTGGCGAGAGCGAGGGCATGGCGCCGAGCGGCGAGTTGGTCGAGCAGTTGTGCCCGCTGGATCGGGTCGGTGCCGACGGCGGCCCTGCCCACCGCCTTCGACAGGCGTCGAGTCAGCCGTCGACCCCGACGGTTGCGCTGCTGTTCGGGAGTGCGCTCCGCGAGGCGGGCAGCGAGAGCGACCGCGCGAGCGGTGGCCCGGTCCCGGGTGATCTGTGCGGCATCACGGTCCCGCGCGGCAATTCCCAGGCGGGACAGAACCCTTTCGCGGGCCTCCCGGCCCAGCACGGCGACCAGTCCGTTCGACGCGGCGCCGGGGGTGCGCAGCCGCAGTTCAATCCCCATGGCCAGGTGCCACAGCATCGCCGCCATAACCGGGCCGACGAAGGCCCGGACGGTGCCGCCGACGGGCCCGCTCTCGGCGTAGGCGGGGATCACCTGCACCGTGGTGATCACCCAGACCAGGGTGCCCGGCAGCCCGGGTGCACCCTGGACCGCAAGGTTCTGCCGCGCCATCAGCGCCGTCGCGAACAGGGCGAGTTCGGCTGCGGCGAACATGCTGGCGCGCTCGGCGGTCCCTGCCATGTGGAGATAGTCGGCGGCGAAGGTCCAGCTCGTGTCGGCGCTGTAGGCGGTGCAGCCCAGGGCCGCGACGGCTGCGACCTTGACCGCCGGCCCGCCGAGACGCTTCTGCGTTCGGGTTCCCCGGCGGCGGACGGTCCAGGTGGCCAGCATGAGTGTGAGGGCGGCGGGGACGACGGCGGCCAGGAGGAGCGGGAGATTTGAAGCGGCACCGACGGCGAGTGCGGGGTGGGTCATGCTGCCTTTCCGAGTGAGGCCCGTGTCGGGGCTGATACTGCCGGGCGGTTTACGCGCCGAGAGGTGCCGGGAGCCGTGGGCGCGGCGGCGCTCTTGGCCTTCGAGGTCTTCTTCCGCTGCTTCGCGGGGCGGGGCACGCCGTAGTTGCGGTCCCGGTCGAGGACCTTGTTGGCTGCCTGCCTGAGCAGATCTCGGGCGTGCTTGTGGCTGATCTGCAAGGCGTTGGCCAGCCGGTCGGGCCGCCAGCCCCGGACGTACGCGTGGTCGATGACGACCTGCCGTTCGGTCTCTGAGAGGTGCACATCGCGTCCGTGGAAGAAGGCGGTTATGCGCCGGTAGTCCAGGCGCTTGTGCACCTTGTCGTGAAGGGGACGCCGCTCGGCTTCGGTCGTGCCGCCCCAGACGCCCTCCTTCAGGGAGTTCTCCAGGGCGAAGTCCAGGCACTCGCGGCGCACGGGGCACCATCCGCACAGCTCCTTGGCTTCCGCGATCTCCGCGTGGTCCCGAGGGCCAGGGAAGAACACGGCCTCGGCGTCTTCGACGTCCATGCCGTGACACGTCCCGCGGTGGTGCCAGGTGGTGTCGCCGATGCCGCGCAGGCCGGTGGCCGGCGCGGCGTGTGTGGTGATGTGGCGCAAGGTGGGTCTCCGATGTGCGTCCGCGCCGACCTACGGGTGCGGCGGCGGTACCGGCTGCGGCGCGGGGGCGCGCCGCAGCCGATGCGAGTCGGTGGATTCAGGGGGCCGTGCCGGGAGCACACACCGGCCGGTCAGGCGAGCGCGGGCTGGGTCTGCTCGGCGTGCTGTGCCTGCAGTGCGGCTGCGAGGTCGAGACGGCTGGGGTGGGTGGCACACGGAGCGGTTCCGCGTGCTCCGCCATCGAGACCGATCCGTCGGCGCCGACACGGCTCGCCGGGCTGGGCCAGGCACCACTCGCACCGCACGCTCAGGGCGTCGGGCAGCCCCTGCTCGACAGCGGACTCTCGGGCTGCGCGGGCGGGCCGGTAGGGAGCGAGGGCGGCTCGCACGGCGGGCGGTATGCAGGAGCCGCTCTCCCGCAGCCGCGCCTTCAGCCTCGTGCTGACGCCCTCGCGACCGCTCGTGATCGCTCGGGCCTGTGCAGGCTGCGCGGTACCGGAGGCGACGGCGCGCCGGGCGCCGAGCAGCTCCGCGGTCCAGGCGGCCTGGTCGTCCGGGTCGACCGACGGCGTCGGGTCGGAGTGCCGTGCTAGGCGGTCGCGCCGGTAGCTCTCCCACGGCCGGGCCAGGTCCGAGGGCAGGATCGGGTACGGCGAGGTGCGGATGTGCTGGCGGGCGGCGACGCGGACATCCCAGCCGTGCGGGGTGGCCATCGGTACGTCGCCGAGCAGCTCGTGCCACTGGGCGAGCTGATCGCGGGCTTCGCCCTGGTCGGTGCGGATGGTGCGGGTGTCGAGCCTGCCGATGTAGGCCAGCAGGGCGGCGATTTCGCGGCGATCCACGGTCAGCTCTCCGATCCGGTGGGCTCGTCGAGGGCGGCCAGCAGGGCGGCGGTGTGGGCCTCCGTCCGGGTCATGCCCCCCGGCGCGGCGGCGTGTTTGCCGGGCACGGCGTAGAGGTTCGGGCGGCTGGGGGCATGTTCCCGGGCTATCCAGGAGCGCCAGTCCATGTCCCAAGCTTCCGCCGGTCTCGGTTTGTGGGCGGCTCGATGGGCGCGCCACTTGGCGTCGGCGGCGCGCAGCCCTTCCTTGCCGAGGCGGTCAAGGTGTCCCTGCTGGCGGATCCAGGAGTGGGTGGCGGGGCCGATCTGCCACTCGGCAGCCGGGACCGCGACAGCACCACTACTGCTGTACCTCCGGTTCAAATCAGGTTCACTACGGTTCTGTGTGCCGGTGGCCGGTACCCCGCTCTGCCGGTGGCCGGTACGCCGGGGTGCCGGGTTCCGCCGGGACCTGCCGGTGGCCGGTACTGCCGGATTCCGTACCCTCGCGGCGGATTCCGGCACCTCACGGGATCGGATTCCGTACCGCCGCAGGGCAGAGAGGCGCAGCTTCGAGGGATCGGAGGACTCGTCCGGCGCCCCAGATCGGTCGGCTTCCTCGCGCTGGGCCTGGTTGATCGCCTCGGCGGCGAGAGGCATGCGGTAGACCGTGCTGCGCTGCGGGCCGACGAGGTCGTCGAGTTGATCCAGCTCACCGGCCACGAGCAGACGCTCGATCGCGTCACGGACCGTGGAGAGCGAGGCGCGGGTGCGCTTGGCCAGGCTGGACAGCGAGGCGTACGAGATGCACTGCTCGTCGGCAACACGGTCGGCGATCGACAGCAGGACCAGACGCGCGGCCCCCCGGCTGGTGCTGTGCTCCCAGACCCACTCACGGGCTTCGCTGCTCATCGGCCGCTCCCCTGGAGCGGCCGGGTCCGGCGGTTCGCCGGGGCCGGGATGGTGAGATCCGGCTCGGGGCGCTGAGGCGCCGAGGTGGAGATGACTGCCGCGCAGGCCGGGCTGAAGGGCCTTTTGCGCAGGGCAGGAGGCATGCGATACTCCCCTTTGCAGTGTTGCCACGCTGATGCGCCCCTCGGAAGGACTCAGCGTGGTGATGGTGGGCAATCGCCGCCCTTGCCGGGGCGGGGCTGCCACTTTGCGTCCGGCGTCCGGGAGTTTGCCGCTCTCGGGCGCCGTCGCTATTCGTGGACCCTCGTGGTCCGCTTCGCTTGTGATCTCCTCGCGTTCGCCGCCGCGGGCGGGCTGCCCGGGGGAGGACGAACATACGCAGCGTGCGTGGCACTAGTCCATGATTGGTTCTACAACGTTGTAGAAGCCGACCCCTCTCCGTGCGGCGAGCCGCGCGTGGTGGGACGCCGGGCGTGGAGGGATGGTGTTAGTTACGGAGGGGTGGCCTCCGCAACTATCCCGCCAGACGTTACGTGATGTACCTTCTAGAGGCAAGGGGTGATCACATGCCGACCGCCTTGCTGACCAGCACCTTCGGGAGATCCTGTGCCACCACGCCGCTTCTCCGGCGATGCGATGAGAATGGCCCGTCGCCAAGCTGACCTCACGCAGAAGCAGGTAGCCGAGGGGCTGGGGCTCACTTCGCACGTCGCTGTAGCGCGGTGGGAGAAAGGCCAACGGCCGCCGCCGGCAGAGAAGCTCGTCCGCATCGCCGACATCATCGGTGTAGACGTCGACAACCTCTTTCCGCGCGAGGGCCCGTGCGACCTCGTCGACTTGCGGTGCGACGCGGGCCTGACGCAGAGCGCCGCCGCCGACGCGGTCACGGGCCTCACCCGGCACGTCCTCGGTGATGCGGAAGGCGGGGAACGCCGGCTCACGGCCCCGGCGGTCGACGCACTCGCGGCGCTGTACGGAGCGAGTCCTCGTGAGGTGCGCGATGCTCAGGAGCGGAGCTTCGGCGTGGCCGTACCGATCACCGCACCTCAGGGCCAGCCCACACTCACCGATACCGAGCGCCGGGTGCTGTCCGAGCTGCGTCACCTCGCGGACGAGCGCGGAATTTCCCTTGCCTCGCAGAGAGGCGGCCTGTCCGCGGATCTACTTGCCGCGCTCAACGATCTGCTGTCCGGCCGTGGCTGACAGAGCCCGCTACGACGCCGTAGTCACTGGTTTCGCCTGGGCGTCCGCCTCCGCCTCGGGGCGCCCGGCCCGGTCGTGAAGGATGCGCACGGTTTCCGGGGATACACGAACGTACGCGCCCGCCACGAGGGCCAGCCAGTGCGCCTCGGCGCGGGCGTCGGCCAGAGACTTGGCCGGCAGGGCCCGCGCACGGCCGACAGCGGTACGGCCGGCTGCCGCATTGTCCAAGGCCGCGGCGATCCAGTACGCCTCGACCGTCACGTCGGGGTCGTCGTCGGAATCGGTCAGACGCCGGGCGCACGACAGCAGGGTCGGCGTGGCGCACCAGCGCAGGGCCTCCACGGCATCCGCAATCTCCTGGGCCCGGCGGTCGAGGCGAACGCGGAGGGGGCCCCAGGCCCGGGTGGCCTCGCCGAGACGCGTACCGGCCGGCTGAAGAGCGACCTGCGGGAACTGCCGCACCAGGTCAGCCCACAGCGGGTAGAGCCTCTGATACGTCCGCCACGCAGCCCATCGATCGGCCAGCGCGATCGTCGAGGGCACGGCGGCCCCCACAGCCCACAGCAACGCCACCGTCAGCGTCACCGAGTCGGCGATCGTGCGCATGGTGACGTCGCTGGCGCTGGCGGGCACCCATACCGTCATGATGCGCAGCACGGGGTAGACGGCGTAGATCAGCATGGCAGCTGACATGAGCGTCAGCCCGATACGCAGCGACCGGTACTCCGCTCGCCGGCCGGCCCGCCACCACTGGAAGCACGCCACCCCCGACCCCGCCGCAAGGTAGGTGTAGGCAATGGTCAGGAAGATCCCGGCGCCCCACTGGCCGGCGTGATCCGCGGTGAAATCCACGCTCGGTTCGGACCGGTCTACCACCGAGAAGAACAGCACGATCAGGAGCGCCAGCCACGCGACTGCAAGCCGGTGGGCTGTGCGGCTGACCCACGCGCTCACCGAGACATGCCGGGGCGGCGCACCCGTCTCGGCCGGGCCGTAGACCTCGACGATGTACTTCAGCCCAGCCAGGATCGCGGCCAGCGAGAAGGTGTACTTCAACAGGGCGGACAGATCGGTGACGGCCGAGTTGTCGAGGGCTTCTTTCACCGGCGGGACTCGGCACCACACGGCGGCAGTGAATCCGGCACAGCACAGCCACAGGTTCCGGTGCAGCGTGTTACCCGTCCAAAGGGACGGCAACCTCCACACCACGGTCGCCGACATCACCACCGGTACGACCCAGAGCAGAAACGTCAGCATGATCCGGTCGCACCGCCTCGAACCTCACGGTGCAGGCCGAAGGGCTGCGCCAGCGTGGACTCCAGGCGGCTGATCAGATCCGTTCCCGCAGCCGACGCGCCCACCCGGGGGGCCAGCAGGTGCGCGCACATCGCGGCTTCACGCTCCGCGGCCAGCTCGTAACGCGCCCGTCCGTGCACTATCTGCCGCGCGGAAACGTCCGCACTGATGTCTTGCGCTGACGCAGTCAGTTCGGCCGGGCTAGAAAGGCTTGACAGATCGTGGCCGAGCCATTCATGTGCCAGCTCGTGCAGGACAAGACGTTCGGTCTGATACGGAGTCGGTCTGGAGCGGTAGAAGATGTGGGTGGTTTCGCCGTGTATCGCCCGCATCCCGCAGACGTCGGGCCGGTCACCCGGGGCTTCGTCTATACGCGTCAGGCGAATGGTGCGTCCCCGGGATGCCTCAATCGCTGCCACTAGCCCTGGAATGCTGCTGACATGCCCCGGCAGTACGGCAAGGTGCTTCTCGCACCGTCGGAGCAGGTGGCGCATTTCGCTCCGCAACCTCATCATCGTGACTCACATTCAGCAGACGATCGTGAGGTGACGATAAAGCATCCCTTGGTGGAGTGGTCGCAAGGGGGGCTGGAATTCCGCTTCGCCTGATTTGCCCCTAGAGAAAAGCTACTGAGGCGCCCCAGGCGCAATACCGGCCCCGGGGACGTCCAGCCAGCCACCTTTTGATCCGACGGACGGACGGATCAGTCGAAGGGCGTCCGGACCGCTCACACCGCGGGCTCGAAGCTCTTCCACGACCAGTCGGGCCGCAGCCTCAGATCCGTCCCGACCGCGGTCGAAGTATGCCTCCCAGTACGAGAGCACTGGTATATAGGAATGCCAGCCACGGGCTGTCATGGCGCGCAACTGTCGAGAATTCCGGTCCGTACCGTCCCGCTTGTCGGCGAACACGGCGACGCCATCGCCGGGATCCTCTATGCCGGTCCCGGGATCCACCATCAGGATCAGCTGGCCGTCGCCATGATCGATCGTGAATCCCGCATCCCGGTCCCCGAACAGCAGCTCCAAGTGCTGGCACCAGGAGCGCAGGAGGGTAGCGAGGGCCTCTTCGAGTTCGACCCAGTTCTGCGCGAGCCGGGCGGCAGGCTCAGGGAGGGTGCGCCCGCACGGCTGATAGCGCCACAGGTAAGGGAGTGCCTCATTCTTGAGGGAGCCAGGCCTTGGCCACGACCACTTGTGCTCCTTGAGGCCCCGGTTCCGGCACACGGATAGTTGCACGTGGTAGCCGTCCCCTGTGTCAAGGGTCGCGGTGTGCGACTCGATGCGCCACCGAACGGACAGCCCGGGGCCGCCGGAGTACTCCGTGGGCTGGCCGAGCTGACCAACAAGCTCCTTGATCATTTGCTGTACGGCAGGCGGTCCCGAAGTCAAATGCTGCACAGTGCTTCCGTCGCACTCCGAGGGCTGACTCGTGAGGCGCCTGGCCAGTGCCATGATCGCGGATTCGACCGGTATAACTGCTTTCATGTGGCAACCATGCCGTATCAGAACCCATAGATAAATGGGATGTGACGTAAAGCGCATTCGCTCCTGGGGGTGGTCGCCGAATCTTGTGCGAGTCCGCATATCTAGCTGATTCGCTCCCATATGGAAACCGGCTGGATGGCCTCGACCTATTGGGGTTTATTGGTGGGAAGTGGGGTGATTTCGACTGGTCCCGCATCTATCGTGAAGCGTGATCAAGTTGTCGTCAGCTTTCCGGCGAAGGCGAAGGGGGCCGCTAATGATGCTTGGGGCTATGTAAATTGTCACGTTGCGCGTGTGCTTGACGCTGAGTCAGCAACACGGGGCACTGGCAGCTGGGGTGCAGATCGCTGCTTTCCGGCACTAGTTGAGTGCGCGACGGCGGTAAATAAGCCTCAGCGCAATGATGTTGCTCTACCTCGACAGTGTGGTATCCCAAATGTGGCCCGCTGTAACGGTGTTTGAGCACCAGGGGCTTGAGTTGCATTCCTAGTGATGGCCCGCCTTGGAGTTCATGGTGGAGGGTGCCGAAACTGGCGCCATCCGTGTGCACCCCGTCGGCACGACGCTGTTGTCCAGTCCGAGCGGTCGCGTCGACGGGCATTTCCGGGAAGGTGGCGTAGGGCTGCGACAGAGTCTCGACGCCCCGACGACAGACGCGCTCGACGATGTCGCGCTGTCTCATGGGGCCATGGGAGGGAACGCCGATGTCATGTCCGCCAACGGTGAAGTCGGCGGCCGGCCCGGTGCGGTGATGGCGGGAGGGCGTCCTGTACCGGCCTGGTGCCGGCGGTGCGGCAGGTGATGACCGTGTGGTAGTCCGGCGCGGGCGGCTTCGGGGCGATGACGGTGTCGTACCCGCGCCCCCGAGCGGTGAGGAGAACACCCGTCGCCGTGGGAGGACACCTCGGCGACACCGGGAAAGCCCACGTTCTCCTGGTGGGCGACCGAAGGGGCCTGGCGGAGCGAGCGATGGGAAGACGTGCTGGGCGTTGAACAGCAGCAGCTGTACGGCATGGTTGGACGAAGTGTGCGGGGTTTCGTCCAGGGCGATCAGGGCGAGTTGCTCGGCGGAGCGCTTATCAGCTGAGACCTTCTCGTCGAGGAACGCCCATCCCCGGAACGTCTGCTGAGCGGGTCGCTAGGACCGCCACGCTTTCACGGATTACCCCGCTGCTGGTCCCGAGCGCATGGACCAACTTGGTGGTCAAGGTCTGAGGAAGCCCTTTGTCGTCCAGCCCACATACGAGGATCAGGTCGCGGGCAGCGTTCGTTCCCCCGGAGGGGATCAGGTTGGTGAACTGGGGGTTGGCCAGGCACTCGCGGGCGGCGTAGCCGTCGGTCGCGGCCATGGTCCGGCGGTGCAACTCCTCGGCGACGTGATGCGCTGCGGGGCTGTCGGCCTGGTCGAGGAGGTCCAGGACGGTCAGCCCGAGGCGTGTATCGAAGACGGTCGTGCCGATGTCGGGTTCGCGCTGCATGTAGGTGTTCACCAGCTCGGGGAGCAGGTCGTCGACGGGGTGGTGGGCGGCTCGGCGGCACAGCACGGACAGGCAGGCGGTGACGGCGTTCTCCCAGGGCTCGCCGGGTGTCGTCTCGGCGACGAGACTGGCGGCGTGGTCGGGGTCGTCGTGAAGGGCGGCGAGTACGGCGACCTGCCGGCCGTCCAACATCCGCAGTCCGAGGCCCTGGTGCTGCTCGATGTGGGCCAGGGCCTCGGTCCAACGGCCGGCGATGGTCAGGCTGCGGGTGCCGTCGGCGAGGATCACCCGCCAGAGCCAGGCTCGTACCTCGTCGCGGTCGGCGTCGCTGGTGGTCAGTTCCGCGGGGATGCGAACGCCTTCGAACTCGGCGGGGACAGAGCTGCTGACGGCGTCGAATAGTTCGAGGAGGCGGTGGCGGCCGTCGTCGGTGTTCCCGGCACGGATCTGGAGGCGAGCGAGGTTGACGACGGGTTCCAGGGCTCGGATCGCGGTCATGCCGGGGAGCGGGGTGGCGTGGAGGTAGGCGGCGGCGTGCTGATGGCACCACTGGCGGGCGAGGTCGGGCAGGCCGACGTCGGAGGCAAGGAGCGCGGCCTGGTTGTAGACCGCGGACGCCAGGCCCTGGTCCGCCTTTGTCTGGGCCGTGGCGGAGAGCTCGACCAGGGCGCGGACGCGCTGCGGCAGCGGCAGGCAGGCGGGGCGGAAGCGGGAGATGAGCGGGAAGCGTCGGGTTATGGAGGCGTACGGGTCCACGGGGACTCCTGGGGAAGGGAACGGCGAGTGGGGGTGCAGGCCCGCCGTTGGTCGGCGGGCCCGCACCGGGGTTACTGCCAGGTGACCAGGACGCGGTTGAGCGGGGTGTCGAGGACGAACGTGCCGGGCTGCTGGTCGATGGGGGGCGCGTCGAGCGGCAGGAGCTCGAAGGCGGCTTCCCGGCCGCGGTACTCCCGGTCCCAGGTACGGATGGCGTCGGTGACCTGGGAGGCGAGTTCCTCGCTGCCGGGGCCGTGGCCGACGACGCCGAACTCCCAGAGCTTGCCGCCCTCGGGGGTCTTCTCGTCCAGCAGGCGCCGGGTGAGGTAGGTGAGCGCGCCCTTGTCCACGGCGGCCGTGGAGGAGGGGTAGGGGTCCTCGGTGAGCACGGTGCCCTTGGCGGTCTGGGGGAAGAGCATGCGGATCAGGCCGGAGGGCAGGGAGCAGGAGACGAAGAGCTCCATCCACTCCGGGCTCTCCATGGCGCGGACCTTCATCCCGGTCCACTGCTCGGTCCGCGGCTGTTCCAGGACGCCGGCGAGAGCGTCGGCGTCGATCTGCTGTCCGGCGGGGGCCTGGAGGCGCACGGTGCTCAGCGTGGAGAGGGGGATGACGCGGCGGTCGTCGTCGGCGATGCCGCGCCGCAGCGGCATGAAGGTGTTCATCTGCGAGCCGGACGAGAGCCAGCGGCCGTCGCGCCCCTGGTAGACGATGGAGCGCGAGACGCTGCCCTTGAGGCGCTGGGGGGTGACGAGCCGGCCGCCGGGGGCGAGCTGTTCGAGCCAGGCGGCCGGAATACCGTGTGCGCCGACGGTGGCGATGATCCGGTCGTACGGTGCTCCCTCCGCGTGGCCGAGGGCGCCGTCGCGGGTGAGGGCCTGGACGTTGGTGAAGCCGGTGTCGGCGAGGTGGGCGCGGGCCCCTTCGACGAGGTCGTCGTCGACGTCGATGGTGGTGACGTGTCCGCCGGGGCCGACGAGGTGCCCGATCAGGGCGGCGTTGTAGCCGGTGCCGGCACCGAGTTCGAGGATGCGCTCGCCGGGCTGGGCCTGGAGCTGGTCGAGCATGAGGGCGACGACGCTCGGCTGGGAGGCGCAGGAGATCGACGTGCCGTCGGTGTCGTACTTGATGTTCACCGGCGCGTTGGCGTACGCGTCGGTGAGCGGCGCGTCGGGGACGAACCGGTGCCTCGGGACCGTGCGAAGCGCGTTCTCGACCTCGGGCGTGCGGGCGTGGCCCTCGGCCTGGATCTGGTCGACCAGGGTGTTGCGCAGGTGCTCGGCGTCGGCTTCGGGTGTGGTGAGCGTGTCGGTATTCACCGCGCCGACGCTATCGGCGGCGGGGTTGTTCGCGGCTGAGGACGCGGTGTTGTCACTCGATCCCATGACTACCTCTCGTGCGATGTGGAACAGGGTGTGCTGGTCTGCGGCAGGCAGGCCGGCACGGTTGGCGTGGAAGATCAGGTGATGGGCGACGACGGCGCGAAGGCCACGGGTCAACTCGCCCTGTGCCGCCAGGTAGGCCAGCGTCGTGCCCGCTCGTTCGAACGCGGCGACCCACTCCGCTTGTCCGTTCAGCGGACCGCCTGCGCGGCACAGGCTGCGCGCCTCGGTGGACATCAGCTTCCGCACCGCCGGCAGCAGGGCGACGGACTGTTCGCGGGCGGGACCGGTGACGGCGGGACGCAGTTCGGCGACTTTGCTCCAGACGTCGCCCTGCTCGAACCAGTCGAGGTTCGCGGCGCGCATCATGCTGCTCATCAGCAGGACGGCCGTCTCCGACCTCCCCAACCTGCCGGGGCCGGAGACGTAGGTGAGGAGGTGTCGGCTGTCCTCGTGGAAGAGGTCGTGCGCGGCCCGCGTGGCTGCCGGGCCGCCGAAGGCGTCGGTCTCCGGCTCGTAGATCCCGGTCGTCCAGGAGGACGCGATGCCGTCCGCGACCAGGTTGTCCAGCAGCGCCGTTACGGCCGGGGCCGGTTGACCGGCCAGGTACCGCAGCGGCCAGGGCTGCTTGTTCATGAACCACCAGCCGCTGAGCTGCAGGTCGGCTTCTGCCTCGATCAGGACGGGGGCGAGGCGGTCGGTGATGGCGGCGCGCGCGGTCTGCCGGTCGGGGAAGGTGATCTGGTGCTGCTGCCAGTGGCCGGTGGGCATCAAGGTCCTTTCGGAGGTCAGGCGATGAGTAGGAAGGCGTCCCAGTGGGTGTCGGGCGGGGTGGTGCCGGAAGCGGCGAGGAGGCCGAGCCCGATGCCGGCGGCGCCGTCGAGGAGCCCGGCGCCGGCGGGGGTGTCGACGAGTGCCGCTCCGGCTTCCTCGGGTTTCGAGCCGAGTGGCAGCAGGGGGGCGAGCAGGTCGGGCAGAGCGGCGCGGAGCTGGTTCGCGGTCTCGGGTGCGGCGTCGGCGGCGGTACGGACGGTGAGGTGGGCGAGTCCGGCGAAGCCGTGGCACAGGCCCGAGTCCGTGGTGGCCCATAGCTGCTCGGGATCGGTGAGAGCGTCCACGAGGGCGTGCTCGGCGACCGCTCGGCGAGTGGGATCGCCGAGCGCGAGGGCGGCGAGCTGCTGGGCGCGCGCTGTGCCGGCGGTCCCGTAACACCATGAGGGACGCCGGGGACGGGCGGGTGCGCGCCGGCCGGTGCGCAGCTCGTCGCGGGTGATCCAGTACGGCCAGGTTCGGCCCGTTGAGGTGGCGGTGGCCCAGCGGTCGAGCCAGGCCAGGATGGTGCGCAGGGCCTGGCGGTGGCCGCTGACCGTGGTGCCGCGCCGGGCGCAGAGCGCGAGCAGGGCCAGGACGGAGCCGATGCCGTGGGCCATGCCGGTGTTGCCGTGGCCGCCGGGAAAACGTTCGTCCGGCTGCCCGGAGGGCCCGGTGAGCGTCCACCACCCCGGCAGGGCGTCCCCGTCCTGGGTGATCGGTTCGGTCAGGCGTACGCAGTAGTCGAGGACCGATCGCAGGGCCGGGCCCGCCGGGTCGCGGCGCAGGAGATAGCCGCCGAAGCCGGTCAGCCCGCGAATCGCGTCGAACTCGGCGAGCGCCGGGAGCTGTCCGGTGTCGATCCGGCGGTGCGCGGCGTCCAGGCGGCGCTCGACGTCGTCGAGGAGCTGCCGGTCCAGCAGGGCGAGGTCGCGTGCGTAGGCGCCGGGGAGTGCTTCGGCGGCGCAGGCCAGGACGTGCGCGAGGGCGGGGGCGCCGTAGAAGGGGTGGCTGTCGGCGCCGCTGGTGAAGGGCCGGCGGGTGGCGGTCGTGAGCCAGTCGTGGGCGCGTTGCCAGGGCCCGAGGCCGGCCGCGGCCCGCTCGATGTGCAGCAGAGCGATGCCGATCGGGCCGAGAGCAAGGTGCTGCCGGGCGGTCTCCGTGTGCACCGTGGCGGGCGCGGTGGCGGGATGGGCGAGCCTGTCGGCGATGCCCGCCGACAGGCCGAGGGCGGTGTCGTGGTTCACCGGGTCCTTCCGGTGCGGGCGTTGAAGGCCAGGGCGGCGGCGCGGGCGAGGCGGAGACAGATCTCCTCCTCGGGGAAGTTGACCGCCACGTGCCGCACGAAGTGGCTGTGCAGAAAGGAGGTCACGACGTCGTCCAGGGCGATGCCCTCGGTGTCCGGGCCCGGCAGGTGCTCGCGGTAGGCGGCAAGCGCGGCATCACGGTCGGCCCAGCCCGCCACGATCGCCTCGCCGCCGGGGACCGTACGGAGCGCCGCCCAGTCGTCGTGCGGGTCGGCCAGGCGGACGGCCTCGGCGAACTGCGGCCTCGGAACGGGCTCCGGTGCCCGGTGCGGGATGTGGTCGATCAGCCAGCGCGCGCCGGCCTGCGGGCCGCCGAGGAACGCTGAGGTGATCGCGAAGGTGTGGGCGGCCACCAGCGTGCGCTGCTGCGGGCGCCGGAGCTGGGCGAGTTGGGCGACGACGGCCCGCGAGTCCGCACGGAAAACCTCCTCGGCGGCGTCCCACGCGCTCCCGGAGCCCCAGCGGCCCATCTCCCGGTAGGAAGTGGGGTATCGCAGATCCGTCAGCAGCCCGGCCGTGCGCAGTTCGTCGGCCCACGCGCTCACCGTACGGGCGGCGTCCGCGAAGCCATCCGGGTCCGCCAGAGCGATGCGCAGGCGAAGGTGCTGGTCGGGGTCGCGGAACCGTATGAACCACCACGAGGGAGAACCGAGCCGGCGCAGGAGGTCGGGGACGTGCCGGGCCAGTACGGCGTCCTGCCGGCGCAGGTCCCCGTACAGGGTGGCCAGCAACACCGACGACGTGCCCGGCGTCTGCGTCTGGGTCGGGGTGAGGGCGCGGGCTGGGCTGGGCTGGGGCAGCGGCGGCCACGCGGCGGACCGTGTCGCCTTGAGGGGGACGATGATCTCGTGGGCCCGGCCCTGGCTCCAGCCGTACGCCTGCGGCCCCGGTGCTTCGGTGAGCACCACGGCCGAGGCGTGGTCGAGGTGCTGGCGCAGCAGACTGCGGTGGGCGGCCTGGGTGAGGTCGAGGGGCAGAAGCCGGTCGCCCTGGACGAGCTGCACGTGCTGAGGCAGGCGACGGCGGCTGTGCCACTCACCGAGCGCGAGGTTCCAGTCCGCTGTGGGACGGTCCGGGCCGGGCAGGTCGGCCGCTTCCAGCCTCCACCGGGCCGGGGAGATCACGATGCGGCCATAGCGCAGGCGCGGAAGAAACGGTGCCGTCGCGGCGGCGCCCCAGTCGAATGTGGTCACCTGGGCGCACTGGCCACGGGACAGCTCGGTGAGCAGCCGGGCCAGCGGCGGCGTGTGCTCGGTGAGGGCGAGCGCGTGCATGCCCACGGCCTCGATGCGACGACCGAGAGCCGGGGCGGCCAGGTACATCCGGCGTCCGTCGCATGCCACCGCGAGATCGGCCGGAGTGAGCACACCCTCCTCGGGCGGCCGGTGCTCTTGCAGGCTGATCAGCAACGGCAGGATACGAGGGGTCCGGGTGACGTGCGCGGTGTCGGCAAGGAGCGGGGGGAAGGAGAGCTGGGCGGCGTCGGTGCCGAAATCGGCGGTGGGCAGGTCGGCCAGCTCCGCGCACAGCGTCTCGCGCGCAGCGGGATCCAGGACGCTGGCGAAGCGTCCGGTGATCACCCCTACGCCCCGGGACACGCTCGTGACCTCCACGGTGAACCGGCCGCGCCGTACCTCGTCGATGCTCGCCGCGTGCAGCCGCACGCCGATCTCCAGGTGCGGCGGCACCCGCGGGTCCTCCGGCCCCACGTCCAGAACGTCCACCATCTCGTCGGTGAGCACCACCTCGTCGTGCCCGTCGAGCGCGGCGGTCTGAGCGAGGCGGACCAGAACGTCGTCGCGAGGGGAGATCCGCCGCCGTCGGGCACCGGCCGGGGCCCCGGGGTAACCAGCGGGGTAGCCGATGCCGCTGTCGGCGACGACATCGAGGAGGGACACCATCGTGCCGATGCCGTACCGCTCGTAGAACCGCTGGTGGTACTCACCCAACCCGCGAGCCCCGTACGGGCGGGCGCTGAGCCGGGTGAGGACGGTGGCGGCCCGCTCGACCTCACGCGCCACTTCGTCCGGAAGCCGAATATGTGCGTCGAGGCGCAGGTCGAGCGCCAGCGGGTGACGCCGAAGGCCCGGCACCAACCGCCGCATCCGGGCAGCCACATCCTCCCGGCCATCCGCCGAGACGCACTTCGGCAGCGCCGCGTGGACGGCCCGGAGGTCGTCGATCACCCCGGCGAGCGGGGCAAGGACGCCGATCCGGGCCGCGTCGAGCTGGGCGAGGACATAGCCGAGGGCATCGGTCTCGGTTGCCGGCGCTTGAAGATTCGTGATCAGCACGCGCCGCCGGATCAGCTCGACCAGCAGCCCGTGGACCCGCTCGGGCAACACACCGGGGTACTCCGCGCCCAGCCTCTCGGTCAAGTCCTCGAACCGGACCGGCTCCTCCGCCGCAGAAAGAGCACTGCGCACCGGGCCGGACAGCTCGATCGACACCTCCACCGACCGCCGACCGTCGTCCTGGAACGGGACGACCAGGCGCCCGTCCCGTACGAAGGCCGTGCTGTTCACCACGACTGACAGCCACGGCAGCAGCTCTCCACTGCTCTCCAGCTGCTCGACCAGCCGGGACACCCACTCGGCACCGGCCCGCGCGATGACCACATGATCCTCGCCCCAGGCCGCGGCCGTCCGGTCGCCGAAGACGGCGGTGGTCACGCCGGCGAACATTCCGAACGGTGTGGGCCGGGAGCCGGCCCTCAACAGGTATCGGGCCAGAGAGAGGCCGGAACGCCGCACGTCCCGCCCGGAGGGAGCCCGGGACGCGCACAGGGCCTCGACCCGGGCCCCCAGGTCCGGGCTGGCGTGCCGTACGGTCTCGGCCAGAGCGGCATCGCTCCAGACAGCGCGCACCCACGCCAGCCGATCAGTGGTGACGTCTTCCTGACCGACGGCTCGCAGAGACCGGTCGTCGAAGTCCGGGAAGGGAGTCTCGGCCGTAGCCGGTCGTGCGACGGCGCGAACGAGAGCGATCCCCCCGGACCGGAATGCCGGTGATGCAGTCACGAATGCCTCCTGGAGCCGAGCGGGAAGGGCAGCCGGGGCCGCCACACCATCGGTGTGGCAGCCCCAGCCAGGTCAGGCCGGATGAACCGGGTCAGGCGGCGTTGGTGATGCAGGCACCGCAGGAACTACCGCAGTTGTCGTCGGTCAGGTTGGTCAGCCCCGCGGCATCGGAGACCTCCAGCAGACAGACGTCCAGGGTGAAACCGTCCTCCTGGGTCGCGGCCTCCTGGACCTGGGTGGTGCTCTGCACGATGGTGCGCGTCATGACAACTCCTTTTTGATACATGGGTGTTGTGGATTTTCTGGTGCAGCCAGAGGCGAGCTGGCGCGCAACTGGAAAGCTGGCTCCGTCCGCCGGGTTCTGGCCAACCCGACGCGATGCCGCGACGGGAAGCTTTGCCGGTCCCACCTGGGCAGGTGGGCCGGGAAGGGGAGCTGAGCGTGGTCCGGTGGTGCCCGGGGTGTCGCGTCACGCAGTAGCGTTGGTCACCGCGCCGCACGGGCGCGCAGCCGGGCGGCTTCGGCGGGGTTGAAGAGGTCGTACAGGAGGGCGGCGTCCTCCCGGTGCATGCGCGCGACGTCCTGGTCGCCGCTGTGGAAGTAGGCATCGCCCAGCCACTCCTTGACACGGGCCTGCCACCGGCGGTGGCTTCGGACCTGGGGGAGTGCGTGGGTCAGCTCTTCCACGGCCTCGGCGCTCCGGCCGGCCTCGTCGAGGAAGCGGCCGTGCAGGGCGAGAGCCCGGGCGGCCTCGTAGTTCTCGCCCAGGTCGGTGAGGAGGGTGCGGGCGGCCTCGACCGTGTTCAGGGCCGCGTCCGGATCCGTCGCTGCCTGGACTTCCGCGAGAGTGATCTGCGCGAGTCCGATCCCGCGCCGGTAACCGCACCCTTCCCAAACGGCGATGGCCTGAGTCAGCGTCTCCGTGGCCTGCGGGAAGCGGCCGGCGTGGAAGTGTGCGGCACCGAGGCCGAGCAGGGCCTGCCCCTCGTCGCGTACGTCGCCGTCGGTCCGGGACGCGTGGAGGCACTGCAGGTACCAGTCGACGGCCTTGCCATGCTCTCCGGCCGAGGCGAAGCCGATGGCCCCGGAGTTGAGCATCTGCCGCTCGGCCGCAACGGTTCCGGTGCGGCGTGCGGATTCCAGTCCGATCTCGTGGGCCGCACCCCACAGGGCATAGAGGTGACGGAAGTGGAACAGGGGCCAGAAAGCGTCCGTGAGCTCCCACGCCGGCAGGTCCTGCTCGACAGCCGCCGCCAGGACCGGCAGGAGATTGTCCGCCTGCCCGTCCAGCCACGCCTGTGCCGCGCCCGTGTCCGAGAAGAGACCGACGGGCGCCGGAGCGTCCCTACGGAGGGTGGCCTGCGCGGGGGTGAGGAGGCGCTGGGCCGCGGTGGCGCAGCCGAGCATCCACCCGAACAACAGGTGCAGCGGCTCGCCGGGATCCGCTGCGGGTTCGCAGTGCCCCGCGTGCTCCCACACGGCGTCGTTCATCCGGAAGCCCTTGCCGGGGACGGCGTCCAGGAGCCGCTCGTCGGCCAGGCAGGCCAGAAGGTCCGCGTTGGCGACGGGGGGAGCGGACATGGCTGCGGCCATCTCGGCGGTGATGACGATGCGGGGCAGCCGCCCGAGGGAGCGGTACAGGCTGCGGGCCGACTCCGGCAGGTTCTTGTAGGCGTCGTCCAGGGCGGTGGTGATTGCCATGCGGGCACGCTCCAGGGGGTGATGAGCAGGGTCGGCGGGAAGGGTGGTGAAAGGGGTGAGGCCGGTGCGGTGGCGGGCGGCGGTCAGTACGAGCGCCAGCGGCAGGCCGCCGCACGACTCGGCGATGCGCTTGGCGGTCGCGTCGTCAGGGGCGAGCTGGCCGGGGCAGGCCGCCGTCAGCAACTGGACGGCGTCCTGTAAGGGCAGCGGGGCGAGCGGTACCGGCTCTGCGCCGTCGGTGGAGAGCTCCCACAGGGATCTGCGGCTGGTGACGACGATGCGTGCGCTGGACGAGGCGGGGAGCAGCGGGCGTACCTGGTCGGCGTCGGTGGCCCCGTCGATCAGCACATGGACCGGACGGTCGGCGGTGAGGGACCGCCACAGGGCCGCGGCCTCCGTCCGGTGGCCGGGCGGGCGGTCGACTCCCAGGGCGCGCAGCCACTGCTGCAGCACCGTCTCGGGCAGGGGGCCGCAGACGTGCGTGAGATCGGCGTAGAACTCGGCAGGGCCCGTGGGCAGGCTGCGGAGCCAGTGCGTGGCCAGGGCGCTCTTCCCTACGCGGGGGATTCCGCTGATGACGGCCAGGGTGAACTTCGAGGACAGCGTGTCGTTCAGGGCCTGGAGTTCCTGCTTGCGGCCGGTGAAGAATGCTGCCGGGCGGGGCAGCTGGCGCACGGTCACCCGGCCGGCGGCGGGGGTCTGGTAGTGGTGGTGGATGCCTCCGGAGACCGAGCTGGCCTGCAGCACGGGCCCCGACCGGCCGCCGCTGATGGTGTTGTGCGTCCCGGTCACCGGTATCCCCCCGCCGCGCTTCGGCGGCCGGGACCACCGTGTGCCGTCCGGGGAGCGCCGAACTCCGCGTATCGGGGGGCGTTCAGGTCGAGCAGGCGTCGCACCTGCTGGCTGTGCGGGTGATCGGTGAGGTGGAGCAGGAGATGCAGCCCCCAGGTCAGGAGTCGGTACACCGGCCCCGGGCGCTGCCGGCCCGCCAGACCGGCCCGCTGTGTCGTCTTCACGCTCTGCGGGCTCGGGGCGAGGTTGGAAGCCGGCGTCCGTGCGGGTGTGTCAGTACACATGAGTGCTCCAGATGTCGGCGGTGAACGGACTGTCGGGCCAGCCGCGAGTCCGGGGCCGGGGCAGGGCGTCGACGAGATCACGAAGTGCGGTTGCCAGCACGGCGAGCCGGAACTGCCGCTCGTGCGGCTCGCCCGGGGGGAGGGCGTGGCAGGCCATGACCCGCGCGGCGGCGGAGCGTACCTTCGGCAGGACGCCGGTATCGGTCCCGGCCGTCTTCTCGTAGGCGCGGGTCACCAGGACACGCACGACGTAGGCGATGCGTAACTCCTGGTCGGTGAGGATGTCCGGGGCGGGGCTGATGCCCCAGCGGACCCGCGCACGTGCCGCGCATGCGGCCCGGCCGAGAGTGACTCGGTCGGAGTCGGCGCCGGGAAGGAATGCTGTCGGCAGTGCGTCCTGCACGCTGTCCGGTGCGGGCGGCCAGGCGGCGCGGGCGGGAACGCCGGGTGGTGCTGCCAGGACCCGGGGGCGGGCGTGTCCCGCGAGCTGGATGACCCGGTCGTCGGCGAGTCGGTGGAGGGCTCCTCGTACGTCGGCCGGGTCGTCGGTCGTGAGGATGGTGGCGAGCAGGTGCCGGGTCGGCAGGGCGATGCCGGCGGGGTAGGCGCCGTGATCGATCATGGAGGCCAGGAGGCGGTGGCTGCGGGCGACGGAGTGATCTGGGGGCCGGTGATCCGGACACTTCCACAGACCGGCGGACGCGGTGATCAGCCCCTCGGCGGCCAGTTGGTCCAACGCCTCACGCAGACGGGATCTCGGCGCCTCGATGACAGTGCCGAGTTCGGTCAGAGTGATGCGCGTCCCCGGGGCGTAGGTGCCCGCCTGGATCCTCGTGCGGAGCAGGGCGGCTGTCGGGTCCGGATGGCCGGACCTCGACGGGTTGCCTGGGGCGGGTATGCGGGGCGGGACAGTAGACACGGCTCTCCGTTCTCGGGGCACACGGTGGAGCTGAAGGCGGTTCAGCGGGGCTGTAGTTCTGCGGCAGCCACGATCGCGGTGATCACTGCGATGAGGGTCAGCAGCATGACGAGGCGCTGGCGGTTCACGACGTTCTTCTCCGTACGGCGGGGCCCGGGGGGCAACGAGTGCGTGTGGCCGAGGCCGTTGAGGACGCTGTTGATCAGGTCGGTGAGTTCGGCCGTGGGCTGGTAGGCCATCAGGTGGTGACCGCAGCCGATGACGGTGCCTCCGGAGAGGGCCAGCTCGACGACGAAGCCCTGCGGCACCGGACGTATGGGACGGCGGACGTGGATGGTGACGCCGCGGCCCCGCAGGGCCATCAGGTAGCGCACGTGAGCGGGCGACGCGGAACGCACCAGTCCTTCCGTCAACACGTGCACGTCCGCCGGTCTCGGATCGGGCCAGTCCCTCGCACGGCTTTGCCCCGGGCCGGGATGGCGCAGCGGCGGGGGAAGCAACTCCCCACACAGGAACCGCACGTGGCGGGACTCGCGCATGCATGCGGTCAGACGGCCGACGCTTCCCGGGATCCGGTCGACGCGGGCGCCTTCGAGGCTCCCGGACCGTGAGGGATCGCGGTCGCTGCGGGGCCGGTCCGGGTCCGCGAGCGAGAGCAGCGCGTCGGCGCCCATGTGGTCGAGCCGGCACAGGGCACGCAGGTCGTGATCGCTTGCCTGCCGGCGTCCGGTCTCGATGTCGTCGATCCAGGTGCCGGTGACGCCCAGGAACGCACCTGCTTCCCCCGGCGACAAGTTCCGGGTGCGCCGCCCGTGGCGCAGAACTGCGCCGATGACGTGGGCGACGGGGTGGTTGAGGCTCGTCATCGTCCACCTCCTGGCCCCGAGCGGGGGGTGAGGAGGACGTCCAGGTCGGAGTCCTGCCACAGGGGCGCGGTGGGCGGGACGGCCCAGTACGGACCGGGGCCGGAACGGGCGGCTGCCAGCGGGAGCTCGACCCGGCCGCCCTTGGAGTGGAACCGCCACAGAAGGGTGCGCCGTACGGGGCGGTCCGGGTCGGGCTCCGTGACGAGCTGCACCATCCGGGACTGGGGGGCCGCTATGACAGGCCCCCATCGCTCTTCCGGTATGCGGGTGAGGAGCTTGCGGCACGTGTGCGGGTCGGTCCACAGGATGTCGACGTCCTGTCCGCATCGGGCGAACCGGCTCACGAGCCACGCCGGGTCAGGGGCGGGGCTTTCCTGATAGGGGCGGGGCAGGATGTCCAGAGACCGGCCGTGCCGGTTGCGGGCCGTCGTCGTTGCGGCGGTGCGCGGGGCGACAGCGGCCCTGGCCGGGAGACGACGGGTTTCCGTCCGGCGGACCGGCCGTGTGGTCTCCGCGTCGGGCCGCGTCGGCGAGGCGGCGTCAAGGATCCGGTGGTGCCAGCCGGCGGCGACCAGCTGGGGGTCGGTGAGCCCGGTGGACCGCAGATCCTTCAGACAGGCGTGGACCTGATGGCGCGGCAGGCCGGTCGTGTTCGCCAGCTCTTTCTCCAGGAAGGCGTCGGGGCAGTTGAGCGCGAGATGGCCCCAGACCGTCGCCGTCTCCTTCGTCACGGGGCCCGGAATTCGGTGCCCCGCGTCCAGAGGCGTGAGGAGTCCGCCGGTCAGCGCCCAGTGGGTCAGCGAGCGCAGCGACCGGACTCCGGCCCGGATCGCGCAGGCATGCCGGTGTCCGTCGACGCTTCCGGCGGCGATGCCCATGCGCGCGGCGGCCTGCTGGATATTCAGGCCGCCGACCGTCAGCAGCGACAGAGCCTCGTGCTGACGCGGGGACAGGGCGGGCCGCGCCAGCCTGGCGGGCTCGTCTGCGGCCGAGGGGACCGGCTGCGTGACGGGGGTGCTGTCGCAGAGGACGCCGTGCCGCCAGCCCTCGACGACCGTGGCACATTCGTCACCGAACCGCCCCCTCAGCGCGTTCAAGCACTGGTGGACCAGGTCCTGGCTCAGACCGGTCTGGAGGGCGAGCTCTCCGGGCAGCTTCTCATTGGCCACGTCCAGGACCAGGTGCTGCCACACCAGCCGCTCCGCCTCGGACACGTCCGGGGCCGCGTCCTTCCCAGCCCGATCCGGCCGCACCAGCACCCCCTCGAGAAGGCCCGCGTGGACCAGCGCTCGGTGCGTCCGCAGCTTCGCCAGCGACTGGAACTCGCCCAGCCTTTTCGTGATGGTCGCCCGGGACACCCCTTCGGCCGCCGCGCACGCGCCGGTGGTCCGGCCCCCCGCCCGCAGGGCGAGCGCCCGCCGCACCGACGGGGCAGCGTCCCACGTCCCCTCGCCCGGAGCAGTGGCAGCGATCCCGGTATGGGCGGGCGGCGCCACGTCCAGACCGCGCCCCAGCACACCGTGCGCGATGCCGTACCCGATCAGTCCGTGCAGCGACGTGCCGAACCGGCTTCTCAGTAAGTCCAGGACGCCGGCCACCTGCGACTCCGGCAGGCCCAGGGCCACCGCCAAGGACGGGACCAGCTCGGGCTCCAGGATGTCCCACCGCAACGCCGCCCACACCGCGCGAGCGTCCCGGTCCAGACGCAGAGTCACCTGCCGAACCGCGGGCAGGCGCACCACGTCCCGGTCCAGGAGCCTGTAGCACATGGCCCGCAGCGTCAGCACGCCCAATCGGGCCTGGATCACGTCCAGGGACCGGTGCACACCGGCTGAGCCTTCCACGGACATCCCGCCGACGACGTGCCTGGCCAGGACTCTTTGCGCCGCAGAGAAGGCGTGCGCGGAACTTGCGGCGACCGGCATCATCGCCCCCCCCTTCGGGTCGCAGGCCAGGCCCAGCCGGGCGCTGTTCATCTCGGTTCTCCTTGGTGCGGTGAGCGGGGTGTTTCCGGCACGGCTGGCGCGGGCTGTCTCGTCGGCCATGGCCCGGATCTCTCCCTCGTCGGCGTCCGCCACCGCCTGTAGATCACAGGCGAAGCGGGTGGCCACCGTGGCGGAGAGCGTCGGCTCGTCGTCCAGGGACACCAGCCGCTCGTCCGAGATCGGAAGGCCGGGCGCTGCGGAGGGCGGGAGCAGGACGTGTCCGTACACGGCGGACACCTCTGCCTCACGCGCCCACACGAGGTGCCGGCCCTGCTTGTCGAGGGCCGGGCAGTGCGAGAGAGCGCACCGGGCGCAGGAAGGCGGCATATCGGTGAGCCCGGTTTTCCCCGACGGCCGCCCGTCCCGACGCGTCGCGGCCAGGACGAACAACAAGCCGAGGGGGCTCCGGGCGGCCAGACCTCCGCACCCCTGGCACCGGCGCTCGACCATGCAGTGCGACTGCCGGTAGGGCGACAGCGCAGCACCATTCACCGCGCCGGACGGCGTGGACCCAGTGGTCCGGGCCAGCAGCACATCCATGCCGGGACAGCGGTCGAAGGACGTCTCGGCTCGGTAGGCGAGCCAGCCGTCCTCCCGGACCACCAGCTCGTGCTCAGGGACGTCGAGCTCGCCCTCGCCCTGGGTCAGGGCGATGAACGGCACGTGGGAGACATCCAGCGGAGAGTTCAGCGTCACGATGCAGCCCCCCGCGCCGCGCCCAGCAGCACCTCGCACGTCTTCTCCCGGCTCCACGCGCAGGACATGGCCTCGCGTACGGCCTCGCCCACCGCGTGCACGGCATCCTGGCCGGTCCCGTAGGTGGGGGAGGGGCCCAGTTTCGCCACCAGCCGATGCCCGTAGACCGTGGCGTCGGCAACTTCGGGCGAGGAGACGGTGCTGCGGATGCGCTCGGCCTGTTCCTTCGGCAGGATCCGGATCACCAGGCTCTGACCACCGGGGGATTCGCTGTGCACGAGCCCGGCCAGATGCCGCAGCTGGCCGGCGAGAACTCCGGGTTCCCCGGCTCCGTGGGTGAGCACGGTCTCGTCCAGCAGCACGGTCCGCTGCTGATCTGCCGCCGTCCTGACGCGCCGCACCCACTCCAGATCGCGTTCGCTGGGGCCCGCGCCGGGCACGGACCTGAGAACAGTTGCTTCGTACGCCGGGGTCCGCAGCCCCACGGGCACCCGCACGCAGATCTCGGCGATCCTGCTGGCGATACACGTCAATGCGAGGTAGCGAAGTGCCGCCCCGGCACCTGCGGCGTCCGTCCACATGGCGTCGGCCGAACGTCGCACCATCCCTGCCCTGCCGCTCCCGGTACCCCGGGTGAGGTAGTCGACGTGCTCTTCGGCCCCGTAGTGGAGCAGCAGCCTCGCCAGTACGCCGGGCGGAGGAGCATTCTTGGCGGACTCCCACCGGTAGATGGAAGCTATTGGCGCGCCCACCGCTTCCGCCGTTCTCCGTACGGTGATATCTCCGGCCAGGCGCAGCCACCGAAGGTAGGCGGCTGTCACGAGTAGAGCGGGCGGCGGAGCAACGCTCCTGCTGCGCCTGCTGCTGCGGGATACGGAGGACGAGGTGGCCGTCCGAGGGCCGTCGCCTGGCCGGGAAGGGCCGCTGATCCTGCCGTTAGGAAGGACCACTCCGGTGTCCTCGAACAGGAGGACACCGTTGCACAGCAGGCTCCAGCCCTGCTCGGGACAACTGCGGATCAGGCGGGCGGCGGTGCCGTCCGCCCTCGCCGGGACCGGGCACGTCGGAGTGTGCTTGCACACGGCGGACGGAGACCGTGGTGGCTGGGTCCCCCGCGGGTTCATCCGTACTCCCGATTCCGCGACTCGGCGATGGATGTCGCCGTAGGACCGACCGGTCAGCCCGGCAATCGCCCGCACCCCCAAGGGGTTCACAGGCCTCGTGTACAGCCAGACGACGTAGTCGGTGAACTCGCGTGCCTTCCTGCCGCTCAGCCGGGCGCCGGGCTCCACCACCGGCGCTGCGACCGCATCTGCTGCGGCGTATCCCTCGGACCGTTCGGCTGGGAGTTCAGGTGGTGTGCGTAGATAGGGGACGTCTCTGCGCGGCGTGACGAGGTTCCAGCCGTGCGCCAGGACCACGGCGTCCACGTTGGACCTTGCCCCCATCGCCGTGAGGAGGTCGCTCAGCGCCGTGGGCAGCGCGGACTGCGTGAGCCGGGCGGCATTGGCGATGTCCGCGGGCGCGGAGTGCCTGGTGAGAGCTGTGAGGAGGGCGATGTTGATCGGGCTGGTGGTGAGACCCGGGGGAGGCGGCAGGGGAGGCGGGGCTGTGAGCACCTTCGAGGACAGCAGGGCGTGCGTCAGTACTGCCAGCGCGCAGCCGGGCGGGCATCCCAACAGGCGGCGCAGAGTCTGCAGACTGGTGTAGACGCTCGTGTCCCGGCGGCGCAGAATGCGGGCGATCTCCGGGACCTTTCGCCCCGCGACAATGTGACGGGCAACAAGCAGCAGGGACTCGGTGATCGGGGAACCCTCAAGCGAACGGTGTGGCGTGCTAGGCATCCCGTGATACCTCGCTCGGCACAGACGCGGATCCCGCGGGGACGATCTGGCAGTCGACGAACACGGCGAGCGCAGGGCGCCGGACAGCCGGCAGGCGGAGCCGGCCCAGCTCGTCCGTTGGACGGGGGCCGCGACCGTGCTCTTCCCACCCCATATCGGCGAGGTGCTGCAGGAGCCGGTCGCCGGCCGGTCGGGCGACACGTACGTCGGCACGGACGAAGGGGACGTCGATACGGGCCGCGAGATCAGCGGCCCAGAGGCTCAGGACCCGGGCGATCTCGCCGGGCTGGCCGGGCAGGGTGTGAACGTGGCCGAGGTAGAGACAGTCTCCGGCACGACTGCCTTGAGCAGCGCGGGCCAGCCGGGGGACCAGGCAGGCCAGCAGCCTGCCGTCGCCGTCGAACAGCGCCGCCGATCGCACATGCGGATCGCGGAAGACGGCCATCACATCTGCTGTCGACTGGTTCGGAAGACCGCGCCGGACGAGCCAGCGATGACGTTCGTCCACCAAGGCGGCGGCCTCGTCGCGCTCGGCATCCGTACGCAGGGACCGGACCTCGTAGACGGCCGATGCGGGTGCCGGGGTTCGCTCTGCGGGCTCCGGATCGTTGGCGAGGTGCTTCGCGATGCAGCGCTGAGTGGACGTCAGCGATGTGGTCGGCACTCTGGCCGGAAGGGACAGCGGGGTCACAGGGGGCTCTCCGGGCGGGCTGGTTGATGTGGCTGGTGGCCGCCGGCCCTTCGGGGAGGAAGGGCCGGCGGCGTGGTCCCGGGCGCGGAGGGATCTCACGGGGGTTTTCCGCGCCCGGGCCGTTCAGAGGGCCGTCGGACTGGGCACGGCCCGGTCCGGTACGGCACCGGCGCAGTGGCGGACGGACCACTGGATGTGGTCCTCGTCGAAGGCGGCGTCGGCCAGTCGTTTGCGCTGGATCTCGCCGGTTCCCGCTGGCGGGTAGGTGTGCTGGATGTCGCGCCACAGACGTTGCACGAAGGAGTCGTGGCCGAGGGCGTGAGCGCCGTGCAGTTCCATGGCGTCCTGGATGGACCGCATGGCCCACCGGTGTCCGAGGTACTTCGAGTTGATCAGGTCCGCGTCGCAGGCGAGGCGCTGGTCGAGGAGGTGTACTGCCTGATAGGCGAGTATGCGGGCGGCACGCAGGCGGGCTTCCATACCTCCGACGCGGTCCCGCAGGACGGGCAGTTCGGACAGGCTGCCCTGGTAGCGGGGCCGGGTTCTCAGGCGGGCGATGGTGGTGTCCACGCCAGTGTCATGGATGCCGAGGCTGACCGCGGCCAGGTTGGGCCGCCCGTACAGGATGCTGCTGCTCTGGGCGACGGCATGTCCCTGCCCGATCTCGCCGACCACGTTGTCGGAGGAGACGCGGACGTGGTCGAGGTCCAGTCGGCCGGCGGTGAAGCCGTGCAGGCCGAGACCGGCACGGTGGGGGGGAATGGAGAGCCCGGGGCTGCCGGTTTCGACCATGAACGCAGTCAGTGCCTGGGAGGTGCGCACCCCGGCCGCGGCGGTACGGGCGACGACGAGGTGGGCTCCTGCGATGTGGACGTTCCCGATATGGATTTTGCTGCCGGTGATCACCCACCCGCTGCCGTCGGGTTCGGCGGTGGTTTCGATCCCGCCGATGTGTCCACCGGCATCCGGTTCAGTCACGGCGATCGACAGGAGGAGGGAGCCGTCCACGACCCCGGGCAGCCACCGGGTCTTCTGCTCATGGGTGGCGAATTGCACCAGGGCGCCGACGGGGATCAGCGTGGCCTGCAGGATGGCCGCGGCTGCTGCGGAGACCCGCGCGATGCGGTGGATCAGAATGGTCTTAGCGACGTGGCCGGCGCCGAGTCCGCCGTAGGCGGGCGGGACGGTGACGGCGAAGTACCCTCGCGCGGCTATGAGGCCGGCCACCTTGCGCTCGACCCGGCCCGGTGCGGCTTCCATGCGGACGGCGCGGGGCGCGACTTGCTCGGCCGCGAAGTCGTCCGCCTCACTCCACAGCTTGTCGTGGCGGGCGGTGAGGTAGGGACGAAGTGCTGCTGGCGGTGTGGCGGACATGGTCTCCCTCTCCCTGAGCGAAGGTCGCAACTGGTGTGGCCGGGAATCGCTTACGGCCTGCGGCCCGGGGCGCGCACAGGCTGGCGCACGGACGCGGGGTCGATGCGTTCCACTGCCTGGGCGCTGGTGCGGAGGGTGACGTCTCGGATCCGGCGGGAATCGCTCAGGTGACGCGGCTCGGGGTCGATGACGCAGGCCGTGCCCAGGACGACTCCGCTCGGATGAATGAGCGGAGCGCCGTAGTAGGAGCGGATGCCGACCCTGTCGGTCACCGGATTGCCGCTGAATCGCGGGCTCGCGTGCACGTCGTGCAGCGGGAGGGCCTTCTGTCGGTCCACGACGGCCGGGCACCAGCCGTGGTCGAGTCGCATCGTGCGGCCGACGATGACGTGCCCGCTGTCCGGGTGCGGCTGATAGAGCCCGACGAACGTCTGCTCGGCCAAGAACAAGTTGATGAACCCGTAGAGGAACCCTGCCTCCTCGGCCATGCTGCGCGCCAGATCGTCCCACTCCGGACTGGGCGCGGTGGAAATTCCGAGCCGCTGGAGGAGCTGGTGCCTCTGCGTCAGGGCGTCCGAGCCGCAGACCGGGACGAGATCGGGAGCCTGACCCGGCATGGTCACGCCATGGTCCTCGATGTGCATGGTGCGCTGAGGCAGGGGTGTCGCGGCCGGTGTCACGAAGCGGTGATCGGGCGGATATGCCATCAGTTGTCCTCAGGGTGAGCTGCGGATACGGGGTGGGCGGGCTGTGCCGGGGCGTGCTCCAGTGCGTGATGGACCAGGGTCAGCAGCACGCCGGCGACATGGACCGGGTTGCGGGCATCGCAGGTGACCACCGGTACGTCGGCCGGGAGTTTGAGGGCACGACGGACCTCTGCGGGGTCGTACCGGTGCGCGCCTTCGAACTCGTTGATCCCGACGACGAAGGGAAGACCGAGGTCCTCGAAGAAGCCGATTGCGGGGAAACTGGTGTCCAGGCGGCGGGTGTCGACCAGGACGACCGCGCCGACGGCGCCGCGTGTGAGGTCGTCCCAGAGGTCGACGAACCGCTCCTGGCCGGGCGTGCCGAACAGGAACAGCTGCAAAGGCACGGGCGCTTCGGGCAGACTCAGGCGGCCGAAGTCAAAGGCGACCGTGGTGGTTTCCTTGGCCGGGACGCCCTCCAGACGGTCCACATTCGTGCCCGCCTCCGTCAGGTACTCGTCGGTACGCAACGGCTTGATCTCGCTGACGGCGCCCACGGCGGTGGTTTTCCCTACACCGAAGCCACCGGCGATCACGATCTTCAGCACGGTGAGTTCCCCGGACCGCCGGCGCGGTGGCCCCGGCACGGTCGGGCTATCCGGCCTTGGCGTAGGCATTGGGCCACTTCCTCTTCAGGCCGGCCGCGAGGGCGGCCAGCAGGTCGGTGGTGGGTCGCCCGTCCGGTTCGGAGCCTGCATAGGCACCGGTGACGGAGACGGTCAGGGCATGCGCGTCAATGAGGTCGGAGACGAGGACCTTGACGGCGGTGATCGGGCGGTCGAGCAGTCCCGCCAGTTCGGCGACCGACCTCCCCTCATCCCGGCACAGCCCCAGGATCACCTTGTGTGCGTCCACCTGGCCGGGACCGGGCCGCCCAGGCCCGGCCTCCAGCACGGTGTCCACGGCGAGCAGGTGCCGTGCCTTGGTACGTCCCTGCGTCAGGGTGTAGGTCCGAATGAACGTCGATTCCTCGTCCGTCAGGCCGTGCCTGATCACCGGACGTCGCCGTTCGTGCCGACGCGGACCGGGATGCGCATGTAGGGGGCGAACCGTGCCACGAGGCGGCCCATCTCGAAGCCGACGGTTCCCGCGTCGGCGTTGGGGTCGGTGACGACGGCGAGGATCGTGTCCACCTCGCCGCGCTCGTTGCCGGGGTAGTTGTCGAAGGCGGCGCTGCTTCCGGCGCTCTGGATGAAGAGCAGGCAGTCGTCCCGCTCGATGATGATCTGCCGGGCCGGCCTTTTCAGGCCGGTGGGTCCGGTGAGGTTCGTCGCGAGGGAGGCGAGGCCGGCGACAACGGCCGCCATCTCGTCCGCCCAGTCCTTTTCTACGTCGCTGTCCAGCAGGGACAGTGCGTCCCTGGACAGCAGGACGGCGTGCGTGACGCCCGCGATGTCGTCGACGAACTGCCGCAGCAGCCAGGCCATGCTGCTGCGCTGGGAGCTGGTCTCCTGCGCGGAACCGTCGGCCAGGGAGTGGTTCTCGGGGGGGACGCTCATGGGAATCGCTCCAGACGAGGAAGGGGTAACCGGCATGCGAGGGGGCCCGCGGGGGAGGTGGGGCATGGCTGAGCTCAGGGGCTGGGGCGCTCATCCCGAGCGTTGTGGGTGCCTGCGGTGGCTCCGTCGTGGAGTCCGGCGCGGAAGGCGCCGGCGAGCCCCGGCGTCGGCGCGGCAGTAGGCACCTGCTCCCGCCTACTCGGGGGAGTGAACGCCCCGGGCTGCCGCGAACGAGTGGGCAGCTTGGGCGGGTTCGCCGTCTGACCTGCCGCTCCGTGCCCCGGCGCGCTGACCGGGCCCGAGTGCACGCTCCGCCCCGCCGACGTGGATGCCGGTGCTGTGGCGGCCTGCCGCGCGGGGGGCGTAGGAGAGGAAGCTTCCCGGGACGGCGCACCGGCGCCCTCGACGGGGGGCATCGGGACGAGGAGCCGTGCCGGGATGACGACCAGGGCCGTTGTTCCGCCCGTCGTATTCTCCTGGAGAAGGGCGGACATCCCGTGTGACTGTGCGATCTTGGCGGCGACCAGCAGCCCAAGCTGCCCGTTCCGGACCTGTCGGCTGACGTCTACCTGGTCGGGTGCCTTCAGCAGGCGGTTCAAGTGTTCCCGCACCTGCGGGGCGATGCGCACCGCCCGGTCCTCGACCTCGACCGCCAACCCGACTGCAACCCGCTGCGCACGAACGGTCACCCGCGTCGACGGATCGGAGCACTCGCAGGCGTTCTCGATCAGCTCCGCCAGCAGATGCGTGAGGTCCGGGCCCACGTGGCCGGGAAGGCCCAGCTCCACGCCCACCGGCCCGACAGCGATCGCCACGCGCGGATACTGCACGACCTCGGAGAGCGCACCCTGCAGCACGGTCGTGACCGGTACGGGCCGGCGCGTGCTGCGTAGGGACTGCCCGCCCAGCACCGCCGTGCTCTCCACCTGACGTCGCATGCGGGTCACGAGGTGATCGATCTTGAAGATCGGGTCCAGCAGATCAGGGTCGTCGGTCTGCTTTTCCAGGTCGCTGATCGCACCAAGCGCCCTGCCGACCAGGGCGTGTTCGCGTTCGGCGAGACGGCGCAGTACTTCCAGCAGGATGGACGACTGCGACCTGTCGTGCACACGGATCAGGGCGGCGATGGCCTGCGCCTGGAGATTGCCCAGGGTGTGATTGATTGCGGAGTCGGGGCCGGCTGATGACGGCACCTGTGGTTCCCGCAGCGGCGGGCGTCCACCGCGGCACAGCTCCTCCGCCGACCACTGCAGCGACTTCCCGACGGCCGCTGCCGCCCCTTCCAGCGTGGCCAGTGCCGAGGCCTGGGCCTTCTCCACGGCCGCGTGCGCGGCGCGGGCGGCAGCGCGTGCTTCGCGCGCCGCGATTGCGACGACCCCGGATAGTCCGCAGACCAGACCGGCCAGAAGCCAGCCGACGTCCACCACGGCCACGGCCCGGAGGGCGAAGGTGGTGGCGAGCAGCGTGGCAAGAAGCACCAGGGGTAGTGCGACGGCGCGGCGGGCGACGTGCAGCGTGACCGTGTCGAGCGGGGGCCGCCGTCTGCGGTGACCGGCGGGCGCAGACCGTGCCGGGAAGACGCTGTCAGACATGGGAATCCTCGTCAGGGGGTGGGTGGCTAGGCGTGCTGCGGCGTCAGGCCGACAGGGCTCTGGAGTGTGCCGCGCACGACCGGGCGCGGCACGGGAGGAACCGCCGCGGCCCCCCGGGCGGAGGCCTCCGCCGTCAACCGGTCAAGGAGCTGCGCACTGTGGACCAGTCCCAGGTGGCTGAAGGCCTGCGGGAAGTTGCCGAGCTGGCGCCGCCGGTCGGGGTCGTACTCCTCGGCCAGGAGACCGAGGTCGTTGCGCAGTGTCAGAAGGTGGTCGAACAGCTGCTGGGCCTCCGCGAGGCGCCCGGTCAGTGCCAGGGCATCGACCAGCCAGAACGCGCACAGGACGAAGGTGCCTTCGTCACCGCTCAGACCGTCCGCCCCGGTGTGCTCGCCGGCGGTCGGGTACCGGCGAACGAGGCCGTCCGGCGTGGCCAGCCCACTGCGGACCGCGTCAACGGTGCCGATGACGCGCGGATCATCGGGCGGCAGGAAGCCCACGGCGGGAATCAGCAGGGTCGCGGCGTCCAGTTCGTCCGAGCCGTAGGACTGCGTGAACGTGTTGCGCACCGGGTCGTATCCCCGCGCACAGACTTCGTGGTGGATCTGCGTGCGCAGGGCATGCAGCGGCCCGGCGTCGATCGCGAGTGCACCGGACTCTGCCAGGCGAATGCTGCGGTCAACCGCGACCCACGCCATCACCTTCGAGTGCACGAAGTGCCTGCGCGGCCCGCGGACCTCCCAGATCCCCTCGTCGGGCTCTCGCCACCGCCGCGCCAGTTGTCCGATGAGCTTCTCGTGCAGCACCGCAGTGTCCGCGCAGTGGGCCACACCGCTTAGGTGCGCGAGGTGGAACGTCGAGATCACCTCGCCGTACACGTCCAGTTGGAGTTGCCCCGCAGCGCCGTTGCCCACCCGGACCGGGGCCGAGCCCTCGTATCCAGGAAGCCACGGCAACTCCCGCTCCGGCAGATCGCGTTCAGCACCGACCCCATACATGATCTGCAGGTTCTCCGGGTCGCCGGCCACGGCACGCAGGAGCCACTGCCGCCAGGCCTGCGCCTCCTGGCGGAAGCCGCACGCCAGCAGCGCGGCCAGTGTCGCAGCCGCGTCGCGAAGCCAGGTATAGCGGTAGTCCCAGTTCCGCGTGCCGCCGATCTCCTCCGGCAGCGACGTGGTCGGCGCGGCGACGATCCCGCCGCTCGGCTCGTACGTCAGCGCCTTCAGCGTGATCAACGACCGGAGCACGGCCTCGCGGTACGGGCCCGTGTAGGAGCACTGCTCGGTCCAGCCGTGCCAGAACGACAGGGTCCGGGCGAGGGCATCCTGCGGGTCGGGCACCGCGGGGGCAGGTGCGAGGGACGGTGACCAGCTGAGGACGAACGCCACGCTCTGCCCGGTGGTGACGGTGAACCGGCTGGTGAGGACGCCGTCCTTCTCGGTCTGCCGGACATTCGTGTCGAGCCACAACGCGTCCGCGCCCGCCTCCGCGACCATGCGTCCACCGGCCTCGTGGATCCAGCAGGTGTCGCGCCCGTACCCCGGCCGGGGGCACATGGCCGACACCATGTCTACTTCGCCGTCCAGGCCCTCGACGATGCGGACCAGCTGCGGCGCTCCCTCGCGAGGCGGCATGAAGTCCACGATCCGAGCCGAGCCTGACGGAGTGCGCCAGAGGGACTCCAGTACGAGGGAGCCTGGGAGGTACCGCCGCTCGGCCACGTCCTGGGAGCCGCCGCAGTCGGCGATCAAGGCCGGCGCGATCTGCCACGAACCGTTCCCTCGCGTGCCGAGGAGTCCCGCGAAGGGGGCCGGAGCGTCGAAGCGCGGTAAGCACAGCCAGTCGACCGACCCGTTGGCGCAGACAAGGGCGCTTGTCCGCATGTCGCCGATCAGGCCGTACTGCTCGATGAGAGGCGAACTGTCGATGGACGTCATCGTGATCTCCATAGCCCCGCGTAGCCGGGGCATGCGGGCCGGACACAGCCGGAAGGGAAAGGAACGGAAGCCGCGACACCGATGCGGCAAGGATGAGGAAACTGAAGGCAGTCAGGACACGGCGCGCAGCGCGGCCGTCCGGCACTCCCCGCTCTTCACCCCGCGCGAGGCCGACTCCGCGACCACACCGACGAGCTTCTGCGCCCGGCGGCCAGCAGCACGGCCAGTGCACGGCTGATGCCGAGGTCCGGCTGCGCCGCTTCCAACCATCGGTACTGCCCCGACGGGTTCAGATCCACGAAGTACCAGACGCCGCTGGCGTCCACGAGCAGGTCGCTGGCGGCGTAGGGGAGTCGGTAGTGCTGCGCAAGGGTGGTCAGAGCAGCGCCAACAGAGGGCGGGAGCGTGGTCGGGGTATAGGTCAGGTTTTCCAGGTCGGCGCGCCAGTCCGTGAGGCCGGCTGCTGTGCGTGCGTCGATCCGGACCGCGATCGTGCGCGTGCCGAGGGTGTGGGCCCGAACGGCGTAGCGGGTGTGAACGCGGTGCTGGAGCTGCGTGATGCCGGTGGCGACGGCTCCCAGATCGTCAACGCCGACCTGGGCTGTGTAGAGGGATCGGACCCGGCTTCCGGGCTCGGTGATCTGCGGGAGAGTGAGAGCCTTTGTGATGACTCCGCCTCCGGCGGCGCGGGCGAATCTCCGGGCGGAGGGGGGATCGCTTCCGATCCAGGTCGGCGGCACGGCCAGACCGGATCGCTCGGCAGCGGCGACCACATCGGCCTTGACCTCCGCCCGGCGGATATCTGCCGGGTGATTTACATGCAGGCAGTCCAGGGATCCCAACACCCCGGCGAGCCCGGCAGTCGCCTCCCCCGACGCCCACCGGGCCTCTGCGGAAGTCATCCCGTTGACGCGAATCCGGGGAACACCAGGGTGGAACCACAGGATGGCCCGGATATCGTCAAGATCCGTGATCCGAGAACCTACGGCGAGCGATCCATCCCACCTGCCCCCGCGACACTGGGCGTTGAGAACGACGTGGCGTCGCGCGACATCGGCGAGGTCGAACCGGGCGACGCGCACGGAGAGGTCCTGAAGCGCGAGCGTCACCGCGTCACCGGTGTCCGACTCGCGTTCCGTTACAACCAGGACCGTGCTGCCGCCGTCAGCCGACATCGGGGTGGTCACAGCGCGCCACCGGGAACACCGGCAACGTCGCTCGTCCACATGTCCCCCGACCGAACCTGACTACTGGGCATGGTGGAGGAGGCCAGGTGCTCCGGGCTGTGGATCACCGGAACACCGTCACGGTCGATACGGACCTGTCGGACTTCGTCGAAGCGTTCACCGGGCAACGCCCGGGGTACATGAATCACCCTCGGCGGGCTGCTCACCCTGAGGGCCAGTGGGAGTGACGGAGTGGTGGCGGGGGCGTTACGCACATTCGTAGCAGCCACGGGAATCCTTCGACGAGGTACTGGGACGGGGCGGAACGGGTTGACCCGATGAAGGGGAGAGCAACTCCAGGGCGGCCAGACGCAGCGGCGCCCTTGTTGGGCAGCAGGGTTTTCGCTGCGTGACAGCTGCTTAGAACGGTCAACGGGCCAGGCCGATCGGCGTTTCAGGCCCACGCTCGGCCAGCCTCGGGAGCCACTACAGCGACGAAGCCTCGGTGCTCGAACCAGTCCAGCTCACGCCGGAGCTCCTCGAAGTTGACGCTGATGGCATCCGTCGTGATCACGACGACCCCGTCCGCGTACCCCTCCAGGATCTGCCGCCGGACACAGCACCAACCCGGCCGGGCATCGGGCGAGCCGGCGCCCATGTGGTCGCGGTAGCGCTGCCCATCTCCCGCCTGCCAGCCCTGTCGCACTGCGAAGTCTTCAGCCTTGTCGAAGGAGTGGCGAGGCGTCTGGCCCGCGGTGGCCAACGCATACAGGCACACCCGCGGCGTCCGCCCGTGCGAGCGGACCCTGGCAACAACCCGTGCAAGGCTTGCACGACGTTCCGCGGTGAGAGAGCCGACAGAACTCCCAACACCGAGCGGCCCACGAAGGATCAGACCGGATGGAACGCTCGCGGAAGGGTGAAGCATGACGGCCTCCCGATTCCAGTGTTCAGAACGACGTTGCAGCAGCTGAGTACGACCAGATGCGTAAGGAGTTTGATCCAGTTCTGAGTCCGGATGAATTTCTGGAGAGATATCTCTGCAGAGATAACGATCTCCGTCTACGGTGGAGTTCGCGGCTGGGAAGCCTTGAATCACAACCACAGAGCCGAGGTAGACATGTCCGGCGAACCGGGCCACCTGTGTCAGCAGTGTCGGAAGCCGATGAGTCGGTACAACTCTGGTGTTCTCTGCGCTCCGTGTTCCAGAGCGACTGCCATTCCTGAGGTCCCGGACCGCGCCTGGCGCGACGAGGCGGTTCACCAGGCGCTGGCTGACTGGGACTTCGGCACCGTGGTCCGTCTCGTCCGGCTGCGCTCAGGGCTCTCACAGAAGACCGTTCAGGAGCTGACCGGCCTGTCTCAGGGGTTCATCTCAGCGGTGGAACGCGGTCTCAAAATGATCAACAGCCCGCAGACGATCGTCGAGGCGCTGACCGGGCTGGGGATACCGTCCGACCTGACTCCACTTCTGTTGACGCCGTTTGCGCAAGCCCAGTCGAAGCGCACTGCTGAGGCAAATGACCCGGCCCTGCCATGGACGGCGACCCGTATGGTGACGTCACTAGAGGCAGCCGTCGGAGGAACCATGACCGGAATCAGCCGCCGCAGGGCTCTCACGGCCCTGCCCGCTGCTGGGCTAACCCAGTACATCCTGCAGTCGACCATCGCGCCCCCCGAAACCGTCGCCTCCAACCTCCGAGGCGGAATCGCCGTATCCGACCAGCTTCTCGCCAGCCTTCAGAGCACCACCGACTCGCTGCGCCTGGCAGACGCAAGCCGCGGAAGCGGAAAGCTTGCGCGGGCGGCCGCGGCACATCTCAGGTTCCTTCTGCGACTCCGGCGCGGGGGCAACTTTGATGAACTTACGGGTCAGCGTCTTGCCGCAGTCACGGCCGACACCGCCATTCAAACCGGGTGGTACCAGTTCGATAGCGGCGAACACCTGGCCGGCCGCGACCTTTTCCTCGGAGCCCTGCGCGCGGCTCACGCCAGCGGAGACAGCAGACTGAAGGCTGGGGCGCTCTCCTTCCTCGCCATCTACGGATACTCCGTCGGAGACCCCCGCCACGCCATCAGCGCGGCCCGAACCGCACGGCAGGCCATCTCCGATCAGGAAGCCCCCGCCCTTCACGCCATGCTCCTCACCCGACAGGCCCGCGGGCACGCCCGACTCAAAGAAGCCAGCCAAGCCCGCGCGGCTCTGGACGAGGCGCAGGACCTGTGTGCTCGCGGACGAGGAGAGAACGACCCGCACTGGCTGTACTGGATCAACCCTGGTGAGATCAGGGGCCAGACGGGCAGCTGCCTGCTGGATCTTGGGCAACCCGGTCGGGCCGCCGAAGCGTTCGCGGCAGCTCGCGACACCTTCGCCGTCGACGAGGTTCGCACCCGCGCCCAGTTCCTGTCTCGCGCCGCAACGGCACAGATGCGCTCGGGCGACGTCGAAGCCGGATCGGCCACCGGCCACGAGGTCCTCGCGCTCGTCACCGGAGTCAGCTCGGCTCGTCTGGACGAGAACCTGACGGCGATGCTGGACGAAGCCCGCGGCCACGCTTCGGCGACATCAGCCAACGAGCTTCTGGAGCATGGCCGGAGCGTCATGAGGGAGCGCGCAGCGTGATCCTGGTTCTCTGGGACATCGACCGCACGCTCGTCTACACGGGAGACACCGACCGTCGCGTCTACATCGAGGCGTTCACCGAGGTCGTCGGATACCCACCGACCACCCTGCCCGCCCGCGGCACCGGCGTCACCATGCCCGTTGCTGTCCGCGAACTCCTGCGCGCCAACGGCATTCCGGAGCGGGACCAGGCCGTACTCGCTGACCGGATCATCGCGGAGCTTCCAGGGCGTCTGGCGGCGCATCGCCTCGTGTTGGCCACCAGCGGAGTCGTCATGCCTGGAGCAGTGCAGGCACTCTCCGCAGTCCAGCAGACCAAGCATCTGATCCCGACTGTTGTCACCGGAAACCTGCAGAAGAACGCCGAGATCAAGCTTTCCGCGCTGGGCCTCATCGGCTACCTCGACACGGACATTGGTGGCTACGCCTCTGACGACCCCCACCGCCCTGCCCTCGTACGTATCGCGCAGGACAGGGCACTAGCTAAGCACGGGCATCGCTTCACGTCCGCGACCACGGTGATCGTCGGGGACTCCCTTGAGGATGTCCGGACCGGTCTGGAAGGCGGCTCCAGAGTCATTGCAGTCGCATCAGGCACCACCAGCGAAGAGCAACTTCGCTCCGCCGGAGCAGACCATGTACTCCCCGACCTCAGGTCGAGTTCCCGGCTACTTCGTCTCATCGATGGCATGTTGTAGAACCGTCGGCGGTTCCTCGCGGGAGTCGCGAATGCAGTCTACTGAGGGGCCAAGGCGAGCGGACTGTGTCGTCCGACTTTTGCGGTGAGTCCTGCGTCTCCGGGGCGGCGCAGCGCGGCGCTCGTCCGGCCTTCTCTGTACCTGCGCCCTAATGCCGGGCGTGGCGCCCGCACAGCACAGTCCTGCCCGCCGTCGCCGCGCTCCTCGGCCGTCTCTCGACGGTGGAGGTGCCCGAGGGCGTCGCGTAGCGCATCGGGCCGAGCAGAGGCTCGGCGGGTACGGGACGACGGACGAGGACCGCCACATCTCCGGTCGCGCGCTGCTGCACACCCACCTCGACCCGAGCCACATCCTGATCACCACCACCGGGGCGGTCCGGCTCGTGAGCTGGGGGAGGGCGATGCACGGGGCGCCGTGGCTGGACGCGGCCTCCTGGGCCGTCTGGCTCGTCGCGTACGGGCACAGCCCCGTCGCGGCGGAGGAGTGGGCCCGCATGATCCCGGCGTACCGGACCGCACCCCCCGAGGCGCGCCGCGCCTACGCGCAGATCTCCGCAGCGTGGTGGGCTGACCTCGCCCAGACCCACTGGGCCATGTGGACGTCGCAGGTCGCACGGGCGGCGGCTACCTGGGCCACGCACCACACGAGATGACGACTTCCCGCCCCGGCCAGGGGCGGGTGGGCGGTCCGTCTGGGCCCGCCCCCACCGGCACGGGCACCCGGCCCGTCCGGACCCACCGAGAGGAACACCCTGAATCCCGCAGCACAGATCGGCGACCTGAGCGGCCCCATCATCATCGCGTCCAGGGCCGTGGACGAGGGGTAGCCGACAGCCCTCCGGGACTGACGGCCCGTCCCCGCGTTTGCAGGTGGGGGCGGGCCGTTCACCCGGTGGCTACCGGGCCGGCGCTTGATGCAGCATCGCCGCCACGCCCTCGTCCGAGCCCGTGTAGTTGATGCCGCGCAGGATCGCGACGGGGACGCCGCGTCCGCGCTGGCCGAGGATCAGCCCGGCAGCCGCAGCGATCATGTCGACCTGGGTCTCCTCCTGCCGCTTCGCGCCGTGCTCGGTGACTCGCAGCGGTGCGACTCCGGCGGCCCCGATGGCGATGCACGTGGCCCCCCGTCGATCCGCGCGACCGTCGGAGTCAGCGACGACGACCGAGACGCCCGCGCCGGTGTGAGCGACCAAGGCGTCCCGCAGCGCCCGGGCTGACGCGTCGGGGTCCTCGGGGAGCAGCCACGCGCCCTTGTCGCCGGCTCGGTCGATCCCGGCCGACGTCAGCAGGTAGCCGAGCCGGTGCTGGGCGATGATCGGCCCCCGCGCCGTGGCCAGGAAGTGCGAGGTGGAGTGGTCCAGGATCAACTGGACCACCGTCGCGGGCTTACCTGTTCGGGCCGACAGCTCCAGGGCCTCGTCGGAGGGTGTGACGTCGGCCAGGTCCACGTAGCGGTCCTCCGAGATCGACACGACTTTGCTGGCGACGACGACCACTCGTCGTCGAGCAGTTCGGTGCCGTTCTCGGAAAGCACCTTGGTGACGGTGCTCGCGAGGTCGTCGCCGGGCCGGACTGCGGGGAAGGGTTCCAGGCCGAACGCGGAGAACCCGGAGGTGGTGGACGAGGTGGCGGTCATGGTGCTCCTGCTGCTGGGGAGAGGGCGGTGCGTAGACGGTCATGGGCGGCGTAGAGCATCTGGGCTCGGTGCCGGACGGTGGCGTGTTGCGCGCTGGTGAGCCAGCCGCAGACGCGGCGCAGGTAGTGCGGCCACAGCCGCCCGGCCGCATCGAGGGCTGGTGCACCGCAGATGACGGCCCGCCAGGCAGCGGCGAGGTGTTGCGGCCAGGGCCCGTCATCGTAGCCGCCGGGGCCGGGCACGAGGGCGGTGAGCGATTCCGCCATCTCTCGGACACGGTCGGGCGGCAGCGCCCGGCCATTTGTCCGGTATATGACCGTGCCGGTGCCGGCCGGGGCGGGCAGCTGGGGCCATGCCGCCGTCAGGTGCAGCAGGACCGGCACGGCCTGGTGGAAGATCGCCGGGAGGTGCGTGAACGACCCCGCGTGCTGCCTGGGTTCGTGGAACTGCACGGAGTTGACGGACCCGGTAGTCGCGGCGGCCAGGAGGAGGAAGGCGTCGATGCCGTAGCCGCCGACGCACTGCGCGAGGTCGTCCGGCAATTCGGCCGCGGCCGCCTGGGCGGCGTCGAGCGCTCGGCGGGAGACGGCGAGGTCGCCGACGAGTCTCCACCGGCCTGATTCCCGTCGAGGTGCCCGGGCAGACCGCGGGCCGTGAGGTCGGCCTCGGGTTCCCGCCCCGTGTCGCGGTAGGTCCGCCCTCGGCTCCCTTCGAGGAAGTTTGGCGATGCCCAGGCCGGCGCGGTCCAGATCGTCCCTGGGATCGCCGTCCGGATGATGCGGGTAGCCGCGCAGGGAGAGCAGGAAGACGAACCTGTCCACGCCCTCGGCCTCGAAGATCTCCAGCAGCTCGCTCAGGTACGCGCCGTCGAGTAACCGGCCGGGCCGTGACACCGCCCCAACCGGGGCCTGTGCTGGCGGACAGTGGATACGGGGGATCCTGAGGCGCCCGGCCCCACCGACGTCAGCAGACGGTCAGCAGAAGCCGTTGCGTCAGGCCGCGCTCCACGACAGTCCGTTTCCCTCGACAACCTTGGGTATGCCAGTGGGAGCGGCCACGGAGGGCGGTCGCGGCATTCGCTTGTGATCCCGCCAGTGGTGGCGTCCGGGCCGGGGTCGGCCCGGACGCCACCACTCCGTAACGTCACCGCTTCCGGCGGGGGTCCGAGTCCCGCCGCTGAACGTACGCGCGGGCGCCCCTACCCTCGCCGCCTCCGCTCGCGCGCCGCCGTCCAGGACGTCCACAGGACCCTGCCGGTCACGCGGAACCAGAGGCGTGCTCCCTCGTCGCCCACGAGGTCGGTGACCGTCCGGGCGGTCAGGGACACGCCCAGGGAGGGGTGCCAGGAACACCACTCGGCCACCAGGCGCAGGCCGTTGCGGACCTGGTCGGCGCGAGGGACGGCGGACTCGGAGGGGAACAGTGGGAAGAGCAGGGAGGGCAGCAGGGATGGGACATGGTGGAGCTGGGACAGGACGAACTGCATCATGCGGACCTCACCAACGGATCGGAAGGTGAGGTGCGGGCCCGCACCCCGGGCTGTGCCGGCGTGAGACTTCACGGTGCGGGCCGGGACAGGCGGGGCGTAACTCGTCCGAGGTGGCAGCCGGAAAGAGACGTGGACGCGCGGACAGGTGCAGGTGAGAGAGGCGCGCGGATAACTCGCGCGAGGTCTCGTTCACCGGTCGGTGCCGGTGCGGGCGCTTGGCTTACTCTGGGGATCGGCTTCGTACGGGGGACGCGTGGTGACGGATCGACAGGGCCCGGGGCCAGGGGACGGCCGGGAGAGGAATCGGCGCAACGGGACGACCGACTTGCTCCGGCGGTCGCTGGCCCGTCTGTACGACGAGCTCAGCGGCACGTCCGCCACCGGTCGGCTGAACCCCGATCTGACTCTGCGCACGGACCGCAAGGTGTGGGAGCGGCTGCGCCGCGAGATCGCGGCGCAGATGGAGCTCGACCGGCAGCAGGGGCGGGTCGCGGCGCCCGACCGTATCCCGGTGCTGACCGATCAGACCTTTTCCACCCTGCGCTGGGATGTGCAGGCCGACCGGCCGCTCAGCCGGGACCGGCTGCGGGTCTTCGAGGCCGTGATGGCCCTCGGCCGGGTCGGCGGCCGGCTGCCGGCGCCATGGACGACGCGGGCGGACGAGTTCCTGGCCGCTGATCCACCACCGGCCCGCCGCGCGGGCGACGGCGGCAGGAGCCACCTCGTCTGTCTGGAGAACGCCCACGACAGGGCGCTCGCGCAGGCCGGAACGCTCGGGGGCCCCGGCGCGGTGGCGCTGGGAGACGTGTACGTGGTGCGTGGCCACGAGGAGGCGCTGGCACGCAGGCTGGAGGAGCAAGCGGCTTCGGGGGAACCGGGACGGCCCGTGCAGGTCGTTCTCGGTGAGCCGGGCACGGGAAAGACCAGCCTGCTGTGGTACCTGGTGACGACACTGCGGGAACGCCGGGCGGGACCGCCGCCCGACGACGTACCCGCCGGGCCGCCCTCGGCCCGGCGGAGGCGGGGACCGGCGCTGGTGCCGCGTCTTCTGCGTGGTGAGGAGTTACTGGACCTGCGGCTCGGGGCGCGGCTGCTGAAGGCGCTCGTCGACTCCGGGAAGGGGCAGTCGGGGCGGGGCCGCATCGTCCTGATCGACAGCGCCGATCTGCTTCTGCGCGCCGCTGACGGCCGGGCGCGTCTGCGGCAGGTGGTCGAGCTGTGCCAGAGCCGGGGTACGCCGCTCGCGCTGACCTGCCGTACCCGTGACCGGGCCCAGTTGGAGGAGGTTCTCGGGGGCGCGCCTTTCGACGTGTCGACGCATGTGGAGGATTTCCGGTTCGACGGTGAGGTGGAGCGCGCCGTTACCGCCTACTGCCGCCACTACCTGTCGGAGGACATCCAGTACGGCACGGCCGAGCGACTGCTCGCGGCCGCCGTGCGCGGTCTTCCCGTGCGGGAGGTCGTCGCCCGGCCCCTGACCCTGCGCATGCTGCTCCAGGTGTACGTCGAGGGCATGGACACCGCCGAGATCGACGCCGCGATGGTGTACGACACCTACTGGGCGCGGCGGGTGTGCGAGGACCGGCGCCACGGTGCGGACGTGGTGGCGGACACCAGGGATCTGTCGTGGCCGGCCCAGGCAGCCGCGCGGCTGATGCTGCACGACGGGACCGTGGCGCTGTCCGCCGTCGAAGTCGCGAAGCGTCTGCCGCTGGCCGATGCCGGGCCGACGGGCGGTGATCCCGACGAGCAGGTGGCGGTCCTGGAGGAACGCGGTGTGCTCACCCGTGCGGGTTCGGCGGCCCGCAGCGCCGGTACGGCGTCCCCCGAGACGGCGGTGTCCGGAGCGGGGGCCGGTCCGGACCGGGAGGAGGGTGCCGCGGGGTCGGTGCAGTTCTTCCACCAGACCCTGTACGAGTACGCGGCGGGGCGGTGCGTGTCCCGGCTCGCCGACGAGGCGGGCCTCTCCTACTACCAGGCGCTGGCGGCGCATCTGAAACACCATCCGGACGACTTCCTGCGGGCCTCGGTGGCGGAGCAGGCGATCGTCCAGGGGGTACGGCTGGCCGGTGCGGCGCGCGACGAGGCCGCGGCGCTGCTGCTGAATCTGCTGGCCTGCGCGGAGGTGGACCTCCAGGTCATCGCTGTGCGCTGTTACGCCTTCCTGCCGCACCTGTACGTCCACGAGCGCGAGCCGATCCAGCGGTATCTGCGCGAGAAGGTGCCGCAGGCCCTGGCCGAGGAACTGCTCGCGATCCTGCCCACCCGCTGCCATCCCGAACCGGAGGTGGTCACCGCCGACCTGGGCGTCGTCCTGCGTCGCCATCCCGTCCTCCGCCACCGGGTGCTGGAGGTGCTGTGCCGCTTCGGCGGCGCGGACGCGAAGGCCTCCCGGGCGGTCTGGTCGCTGCTGCACCAGCTGTGCGCCGGCCCACGCACGTGTCTGAACCGGCCCGTCGCCGACGGCGACGCGCCGCCGACGGGGTGCGGCGGCCACCTCTGCCTCTGGTCATGGCTGGTCCGGCTCGACGGCAACAGCGCCACCAGCCACGGAAATCTCGCCGCCCGGCTGGTCGACGTCCTCTCCGAGCACCAAGGCGTCTGGGGCGTCGCCCGGATGCACGAACTGCTGGCGCTCGCCCGGCGCAACGGCCTGCGGGCACAGGTACTCCATTGTCTACCGGCGATCCACCGCAGACGCACGAAGGCGGAGTGGGCCAAGCTCATGGACCGCGCGGCCGAGTCGGCGGCCCGGCTCGGACCCGGACGGCCCGGCGGCCCGGCCGGCACCGAGGAGGACATCACGGACGGCCAGCGGATCCTGGACGCCTACTGGTCCGAGACGGCGGCGGGCGACCAGGAGCCCCTGACCGTGCTGCGCGGACTGGCGGCGGAGGGCGACCGGCCCTTCGACGTTCTGCCGCCCCGGCTGCGGGGCGTCCTCACCCGGCTCGGGAACCGGCTGCGCGGTGCGGCGCCGCGCGAGGTGTACGGCGTGCTGGACGAGGCCGTGGCGCTGTGCGCGGGAACCGACCGCATCGAGCAGGTCGCCCGGGCCCTGCTCCCGCCCCTCCTCATGGACGGCGCAGCCGCCCCGGACCGGGATCGTGTCACCGGTCGTGCTGCGGATCCGGACGGTCCGGCCGCTGCTGGCGGCCACGGCACCGGCACCGGCCGCACGCAGCCACCGGGTGAGGGGGTCGCCGCCGCCGAGCGGTGGTGCGCCCACCAGCTCGCCCTGTTCACCGTGGTCAGCGACCGGCGTCCCGAGGCGCGGTTCGCGATGGCGGGGATCGCCGCGCTCCCGCCCGGCCGCGCGGCCCGCCTCGTGCCCTGGTCCTCGGCGGCACGCCCCTCCGGTGCGTCGGGAGGCGCACCGTGGGGCACGGTCCGGTGCGACGCGGTGTGGCTGGCTCCGGGCGGTGCCGCACGTCTCCTCGTACCGCTCTCCGCAGCGGGCGACCACCAGGCCCTCGCCGCGCTGGACCGGTGGCGGGCCCTCGAACAGGCCCACCACGACCAGCTCGTACGGGGCCGCAACGACTGGCCCCGCTACCACGGCGACCGGCCCTGGCACGGTTCCGCGCGCACGAACCTGCACAAGGTCCTGCACCCGGCGCTCGCCGATCACGCCCAGGGCGACCACAGGCTGATCGCCGGGGCGTTGCGCCACCGGATCCCGTCCGCGGACCTGCCGTGGCTGGCCCGGCTCGCCAAGTCCGCAGCCAACCGGCCGGACAACGCCCCCGCCGCCGGGGCCAGGGCGGCACTCGTCCGGTACGGTCCGGACCTGGCCGCCTGGTGCTCGGACCTGTGGGACCGGACGCTCCCCTGCCCCGACGACACCGCGAAGGCTGCGGCCCTGCGGCTCTGGGGCGACCTGGTTCGGCTGGGGGCGGCCGAACGCCCCACGCTGCAACGGCAGAAGAAGCTGGCCGAGGCGCTCGGCGCCGGCTGGTGGCAGCGCGCCTCCGAGGTGTTCCGGCACTGGAACGGCCTCGCGGCGACCGCCACCGCCGACGAGGCCGGCGACCCGGACTGGGCGGATCTGGACGCCGCTCTCGCGACGGCCGCCACCCTTCCGGGGCTCCGGCGGACCCTCGCCCCGCTGCGGTCGTTCCTCCACTGCCGCTTCGCCCCGCTGACCGGCCCGGACGAGGTCACCGCGGCGCTGGCCGCCGCCCGGGCGGAGGTACGGGCGGCCCGCACGACCGCGGACATCCATGCCTGCGGCGCGGGCTTCCTCGCCGAACGGCTCTGCGCGGTCGACCCCGCGGCGGCCGTCTCGGTCACCGTGATGGTCGCCGAGCGCGCGGTCGGGTCGTCGGCGGGCAGCGACGTCCCGCACCACGTCACGCGCCTCGGCTGGAAGTGGCAGAAGCCGCTCACCCGGCTCGCCACCGACACCGACCCGGCCCAGTGGCACACCCTGCTGTCCGGACTCGCCCACGGCCCCCTCGCCGTGCTCCAGAAGGCCCTCGACCTCGCCGCCCTGCACCGCCGCGACGAGGACCTGCGAGCCGTCGCCGAATCCGCGCTGGCCGCCGGCCCCTACCTCGACGAGGCACTGGCCGGTCTGCGAGACGCCGCGATCCGCCACCGCCGCACCCCTCTGACCGAGCCCCGCTGGACCGCGATCCTCGACCCGGCGGCGGCCGACCGCCTCACGGTGGGCCTGGACGCGTAGGCGCGCGGACGGGACCTCGGAGAGCGGCCTCGGAGGACCGGAGGACAGCGAGCCGGCCGACCGGGGCTCCGTCGACGCGATCGTCACCGGGACACGGGGACGTCGGTGTGCTCGGAGAGGTCGCCCGTCTGCACGGATGCCGGGCCCCGCATGGTGATGGCGTGGTCGGCTATGCGTCCGTCGAGCGTGGCGGGCGGCCGCGTGCGATCCGGGAAGCGACGGAGCCACTCAACTTCTGACCGCGGGCCGGGGTACAGAGACCAACGGGTCAGGCGACGATCGAGGTGCGGGCAGCAGGCTCGGTCACACAGCGCGGACAAACAACTGCGCACGGCGTACGGGTCGCTCTCCGCGAACCAACCGGTCAGGGCTGGAGGTGCGACGGATGCCGCGACCGCTGTGGACGGGAGCGATCAGTTTCGGGCTGGTCACCATCGCCACGAAGATCATCAGTGCGACCGAGGACCACTCGATCCATTTCCGGCGAGTGCACCTCGCGGACATGGGCCGCGTCCGGACGCGGAAGGTCTGCGAGATCGACGAACAGGAGCTGTCGCAGGACGAGATCGGCAAGGGCTACGAGATCTCGAAGGACAACCTCGTCCCGGTCACCGACCAGGAGCTGGAGTCGATGCCCCTGCCGACAGCCAAGTCCATCGAGATCGTCGCGTTCGTCAACGCCGGCACCATCGACCCCGTACGAATCGGCGAGAGCTACTACCTCGGAGCCGACGGCCAGGTCGCCGCCAAGCCCTACACCCTCCTGCGCCAGGCCCTGGAACGATCCGACAAGGTCGCCGTCGCAAAATGGGCGTGGCACGGGCGCGAGCGGCTCGGGCTGCTCCAGGTGCGGCAGGACGCGATCGTCCTGCACGCGATGCACTGGCCCGACGAGGTCCGCAGCCCCGAGTCCCTGACCCCGAAGCCGGTCCAGCTGGAGGAGGCGGAGGTCGAACAGGCCCTCCAGCTCGCCGAGTCCATGACCACCGATGACATCGCCCAGTTCCGGGACCGCTACCGCGATGCGCTGGAAAAGCTGATCGAGGCGAAGTCCGAGGGCACGGAGCGCCCCGAGCCGGCCCAGACAACGGAGGCGGAGCCGGGGGCGGTCGTGGACCTGATGGCGGCCCTGAACGCGTCCGTCGCGGCGGCGAAGGAGCAGCGTGGCGAACGGGACGAAGACGCCACCGTCCACGAGATACGCCCCCGCAAGAAGGCCACCGGGAAGAAGCCTCGCGGCGGTCGCCGCGATCAGTGAGCGGTCCTCGGCGAGGTCGTTGGCGTCGGCTCCCGCTCGGCCGCCGTCCACCCCGAGGCCCCGGAGTCCCAGCTTTCGGCGAGCGGGACGAGATGGTCGATGTCCAGGCCGCCCGGGGCATCGACGTAGCTGTTGCTGTAGGGGCTGTACAGCGTCCGCCCGTCAGCTTGCACCGCGCACCCTGCGCGCCGAGGAGACCGGCCGCTCCTACGGCGGTGTGCATGATCTCCTCGCGGACGCCGGGGTCACCTTCCGTTCACGTGGCGGCGCGATGCGGCCAGGGTTGGCTTCGTGATCCCCGTTGCTGCCGCACCGACACGGCGGTTCACATGGGTACTGGCGTCCGCCTTTATCGATCGTTTACCGTTGCACGGTTCCATCTCTCCTCTGGAGTCTCAGTAACACGACCCGCACGTGCTCAACCTGTACCCCCTCGGCGGTGTCCAACGACACCGCGTCGACAGGAGGAACCCGGAGCGTTGGCCATTGTTCAGGAGCCCCCTCGAGCCCAGGTGCTGACCCCCGCGTTGCTGCACGTCCCGCAGCGTGGATGCTTGATGCCGTATTACTGGGCGCGGATGCCCTCGGCTCCGAGTCGGTGGCCCTGCCCATCGGGGCGTAGGCCCTTCGGTCCCGCACCGACGACGTGGAAGATCCCATCGCACTGGAGCGTGGCCCAGCTGTTGACGGCGCCGTCATCTGCATCTCAGGATTCCGTGCGACCAGGGGCGGGAGAGTGAGGGCCGCATCGACTACCGCCGCCGACTTATCCCCAGAGACCGTCGCGCCTATACGGACTGTCCTCGCGATCGAGAATGACCTGGTAAGAGAAGGCACCCGGTCACTCATTGACAGGAGTTCGGACATCAGAGTTGTTGGGCAGGCCGCGGACATCCACAAGGCGGACGCGCTGGTGCGGACACTGCAGCCGGATGTGCTGGTACTCGACTTTCACCTCTGCCACCGCGGCGGCGTCGACGTCCTGCGAGAGCTTTCGGGCAATCCGTTGCCAGGGCAGGGTCTCCGCATCGTTGCAACGGAAATCGACGCCGACCGCCTGCTTGCCGAGGCAATCGCGTTCGGGGCCCACGGATGCCTCGATGCCTCCACAATGGCTTCAGCGCCAGCGACCTCATCACCGCCGTCCGTGCGACGGCTGCTGGAAAGGCCTTCCTTAGCCCCGATCTGACCGCGACACTCTTCCAAAGCTTCCGTCTCACCCCAGCGGCCAGCGCGAATCTCAACTCCTCCTCGCCGCTGGCTGAGCTGAGTCAACGCGAGATCGAAGTACTCAGGTGGGTGGCGGAGGGCATCTCGAATCGGCAGATCAGTCGCAAGTTACAGGTGAGCGAGACCACAATCAAGACGCACGTGTCCCACATCCTTACCAAATTGGGCCTGAGTACGCGGGTGCAGGCGGCGCGCTTGGCCTGGCAGATTGGTCTCGTCGCAGTATGAACCCTACGCCCCAACCCGCCCGCCTTCTGAAAGGTTGCGTATGACTGACGACGGCAAGCACCCCAGGGAACTCGCAGACCGGCCGTCACTGCACGCCTTGGCGCATCCTTTACGGCTGGGGCTCCTCGAACTGCTTCACGAGCGTGGTGCGCTTACCCTGAGCGATTGCGCCCATCTTCTGGATATCCCTGAACGCCTCTGTGTACATCATCTATACCTGTTGTCAGAAAATACCCTCGTGGAGGCCGTCAGATGCGTCCCGCGGCGGCAGATTTATTGGCAGGTCACGTACGACTGTGTCGGTGCACGGCTTGACCAGCGGGACCGTGCCCTCACTGAACCATTGCAGCGGCTGCTGTTGGTTCTGCTAGCGCGAGCAGGCCACGCTCTGGTCTCATTTACTAGCCGACTTGACCGACTGACCCCTATCTGGCGGCGGGCTGCCTCCGTGACCAGTCGCCGTGCGTTGATGAGTCCCGAGGAACTGCAGGCATGGGCCCACGAGGTTGAGGAGATCACCCAGGTCCACGTGGCACGGTCCCGCCGACGCGCGTCTCTCCGATCCGGTCGAGCCCCGGTTCGGTCCGACAGCGATTGGCGGGTCCCGGTACGGCTCGTCTCCTTCGGTTTCCCTGAGGAGGCCGACCGGTGACGGAGCCATCGGAGGCGGCGCGGCAGCCCACTCGTGCCGTGGGGAGCGCGGCGGAGTCTTCGAAGGCCAGGGCTGGCGGTGTCCGCCGGTTCGCGGTGGTCTTCACCGTGGTAGGTGTTCGGCGTGCCCTGGTGGGCGCCCTCATCGCACGACTAGCTCAGAGCATGTACCCCGTGGCGATCCTGCTTACCGTGCGGCAGTCGGCCCAGCGCTTCAGCATGGCGGGGCTGGTCGTGGCCTGTTTCGGCATCGCGATCGCGGTGTGTACCCCCTTACTGGGCAGGCTCATCGACCGGCACGGAACCGCCACCCTCATCGTGTGCGCAGTGGCCGGGCCGCTGGGCGTCGCCGGTCTCGTCACCGCAGCATTGACTGATCAGTCTGCGTGGCTGGTGCCGTGTGCGCTGGTGGCTGGCGCCGCGCAGCCCCCGATCACTCCGGCGCTGCGCACCCTCTTGGCGGAGGCCTTCGCCGACGACGAACAGGTCCGCACGGCCGCGTACGGCGTGGACGCCATTAGCGTCGAGGCCACCTTCGTGATCGGTCCAGCCGTTGTCGGTGCTGCGGTGGCTTTGGCCGCGCCGTACCACGCCCTGCTGGGCGCGGCAGTACTCACGGCTGTCGGTGCCTTGGTATTTTTGTCGGCCCGCCCCTCGCGGCGTCCGTCCAACGGACGGGCTGCCGCTGCGCCGCGCAGGAAGGTGCGCACGGCGCGGACGGCTTGGATGGTGAGCCTGGCCGGGTTCGCTCAGATGTTTGCCGTTGGCATGGTCGAGGTCGGTACTTCCGCGCGGGTCGTTGAATTGGGCGCCCCCGCAGTGGCCGGACCGTGCCTCGCCGTGTGGGCGGGCGGCGCGGTCACTGGCGGTCTGGTGTTCAGCGCCCGGTCCTGGCAGGGCGGTATTCGTGCCCAGTACGCGGTGGTCTCGGTGTGCGCGGCTGTCGGGTTCGCGCTGCTCGCGGCCCCTGCTTCCGTCGCCCTGTTGCTGCCGTTGATGTTCGCGGCTGGACTCGCCACCACGCCCGCCGCTGCCCTGGCGAGCACCGTTCTAAGCAGCACTGTGCCCAGCGGGGTGCGGACCGAGGCGTTCGCGTGGTTCGCCTCCCTTAGCGCGGCGGGCGGCTCGCTCGGCATCCTGCTCGCGGGCACGCTGACCGACCACTTCGGCGCGCAGCCGGTGTTCCTGCTCTCCACCGTCCTCCCGGCGGGCGCGGCGCTGGTCATGGCGGCCGGGCTACCGCACCGGAGCGGCACCTCATGATCCACGGCACACGCCGGCTTCGGGGCCGGGCGGGACAGCTGTAGGGGATGGGCTGCTACGTCTCGGCGGAATGCCCCGCCGACATCTCGTGGCGGTCCACGAGCCCGTCGAGCGCGTGTCGCAGCGCCTGCCGGTCGAGGGGGCCGCTGAGCTTGAGGGCCAGCAGGCGCTTCCTGAGCTGTTTGCACCTGACTATGACCAGCGGCTTGAGGCCGCTCGTCAGCGGCTTCGGCCGGGGGACTGATCGAGCAGTCTGGACCCCTCACCTGGCCGCAGCGGGTTGGGGTTCGTAGAAGGTTCCGTCGCGGAGCATCGCGAACAGGACGTCGGCCCGGCGCCTGGCCAGGCAGGGCAGGGCCTGGGTGTGGTGCTTTCCTTGGGTGATCTTCTTGTCGTAGTAGGCCCGCGATGCCGGGTCGCCGAGTGTGGCGAACGCGGAGAGGAAGAAAGCCCGTTTGAGCTGCTTGTTTCCCCTCCGGGACGGCTGTTCGCCGCGGATCGAGGAGCCCGAGCTCCGGGTTGCCGGGGCGAGTCCGGCGTAGGCGGCGAGGTGTCCGGCGGTCGGGAAGGTGCTGCCGTCGCCGACCTCGATCAGGATCCGGGCTCCGGTCCTGACACCGACTCCCGGCATCGACGTCAGGACCTTCGAAAGAGGGTGGTCCTCCAGGAGTTCCTCGATCCGCCTGGCCAGCAGTTTCCGCTGGTCAAGGACGGCGGCCAGGGATCCGGCCAGGCTCGGGACGATCAGCGCGGCCGCCTCGGTCCCCGGAACGGTGACGGTCTGCTCGTCCAGGGCGGCGAAGATCTCCTCGACCAGGCGCTCGGCCATCCGCGGTGCCTTCGGCCGCAGCAGGGTGATCAGCCGTCGGCGTCCGGCCTTGCGTATCTGGGCCGGGGATCCGAACCGTTCCAACAGTGTGAGGACGGCCGGGTGCTGCAACCGCGGCCCCAGCACCCGTTCCAGCGACGGGTGGATCTGGGTCAGCAGACCGTGCAGCCGGTTCGCGACCCGGGTTGCTTCCCCAGCGAGGTCGTCGTCGAAGCCGACGATCATCTCCAGCTCGGCGATGGTCTCGTCCTCGCCGTCCATCGTCCGCAGCGTGTGGGGCATCGCGCGGGCGGCGTCCGCGATGATGAACGCGTCCTTCGCGTCCGTCTTGGCCTCGCCGGGGTAGAGGTCGGCGATCCGGCGCATCGTCAGGCCGGGCAGGTAGGCGACCCGGCAGCCCACGTCCCGGGCGACCGCCAGCGGCAGGGCGCCGATCGAAGCCGGCTGATCGACCACGACCAGCACGGTCCCGTGCTTGTCCTGCAGCTTGGCGAACAGCTCGCGGAGCTTGGGTTCGGTGTTGGGCAGACGCTTGTCGAAGGCTTTCTTCCCGGCCGGGGTGACGGCGGTGGCGTGGTGTTCGCCCTTGCCGACGTCCAGGCCGAGGAAGACGTCGATGTCGCCGGTGTCGGTCACGTGCAGGCCCCTCCATCACGCTTTCGTCCGGCCTTGCCAGGGCACCGAGCTGCCACATCCACGTTACGGAGAGCTCTTCGGCCTTGGGTGAAGCCGGTGCTCAAGCCCCTCATCAGCGGTCCGTCGATGCCTCCGGACCCGGTGACACCACCCCCCGGATCATGAACAACAAGGGGGGGAAGTCATGCCGGGCCCGAAGGCCGGTAGCCCCATTGCGGAGCCACGAAGAAGGTAACGGGGGGGGGTACTCGCCAGCGACGAGGGCTATGGCGGTGTCACGCTCCGCCTTGAGGTCCTCCTCGTCCTCGGCCTCTCGGTCGAGCCAGATGGCGAGTGAATCCATCTCGCCCACTGCGGGCGCCAAGCGGGAGGATCGGGCTGCCCGTGGGTAGAAGCCACCGGCAGTTCGCGCAGAGCCGCGTCACGGCTTCACTGAACGGGACGTCGATCTGGTTCATCGCGGTGGCTGACCGCAGCGTGCGGCACTCGGTGCTTCCGTTGGAGCTTGCCCTTGCCTGTTGCAGAGAGGTGGCAGGTGATGAGTATGTCCCGGGTCGGCCCCAGGGGGACGTCAGGCGTGAAGAGGGCACCGAGCATGACGTGGCGGAGCTCATCGCGAGTCGAGGACATGTCGGCAGGCTATGTGCAGGCACTGGCAGTCCGCCGGGCAATCGGCCCTCTCTACCCTGCAGTGACCGGAATTGCCGAAGCGGTACCTCGCAGCCAGGGCGGTGATTCTGGGGACCAGTTGGGGACCACACGCTACGTACGGTGGTGCACGATGCATGCCTCTACGCACAACTTACGCCCGGATTAAGTCTGTTATATCCAGAAAATACCCTTGGCCTCCACTCCTGGGGGTCAAGGGGTCGCAGGTTCAAATCCTGTCGTCCCGACTGGAGACAGTCGCAGATCAGGGCCGGTTTCGGAGACATCCGAGACCGGCCCTTGATCATTTTTGGGGACCAGTGGGGGGTCGGTTGGCGGGGGCAGGTGGCGCTGGGCCGGCGCAGAGCGGGCCGAGCGCCGAGGAGGTCGCCGCCGCGATCCCGTCGGACCCGGAGATCGCCCGCGCCGCTGCTGAAGCACCGGGCACCACCTGAACGAAGACCGGCCCCGGGGCCGGCTCCCGCACCGTCCCTGGGGCGGATGGTTCGGTCGCCATCGGGAGTCACTTCCGCGCCTCGCGCCAGAAGGCACAGTGGTGGGTGTCATACGCGTCGGTGGTGCGGATCGCCCCGGGGCCCGGGGCCAGCGACAGGACGGGGCCCGTGCCACGCTGGGCCGGCCAGTGCGGAGCGCCGCGTGTGCGGGGGTTCCCGGTGTGGGCGAAGGACGCCCAGTAGTCGATCATGCGGTCGGACAAGGCCCTCTGCGCCTCGGTCAGGGGCTGCTCGGTGGGCACGGCGGAGAAGAGATAGGGCAACTCGAAGCCGTGTGCCGCGCCGTACGGAAGGTCGGAGTGCGCGGGGAGGCCGGTCAGGACCGGGGCGTCCGGATCGTTGAACTCGTAGCCGTAGAGCGGGATCCGAGGCGACTTGGCGGTGATCTCACCTGCCGCCAGGAGTGTGGTGCAGGCCAGGGAGCGGTCGGTCAGTGCGGCGGACCAGGCCAGTGCCGGGGTGGGGTAGCGCACCGCCGGGTAGTACGAGGCCACGGCGGCGCCGGCCGCGCCGAAGGTGGCGTCGAGACGGGCACGGTAGTCCTCCTCGGTCCGGATGGGGTACGCGGCGAGTGACTGGCCGACGAACATCCGCATCTCGTCGTGGTTGGTGCCCTGGAGCAGCGGCATTCGGTGGAAGCTGCCGGAGGCGAGGGCCGTGGCCGGTGCGGTGGGCAGCAGTGGGTTGCCGAAGGCGGGCCGGTTGAAGGACGCCATCAGGGGCGCGGTGGCGAGGTGTTCCGTGCTCTGTTCGCGCAGACACGCCAGTACCCCGACCTCGTCGTTCGCCGTGCAGCCGAGTTGTCGTGCGGCCAGGGCGCCGCCGGCCTGGACGTCGCGTTCGGCGGCGAAGGGCTCGTACGCCGGTGTTCCGGGGCCGAGGGCACCCGGCGGGAACGACATGTGGCAGGAGCCGCTCTGCAGCACCGCCCTCTGGAAGAGCCCGGCCGCGCTCGGGGAAGTGAGGTGCGCGCAGACGCTGAGGGCGCCCGCGGACTCGCCGAAGAGAGTGACGGCGTTCGGGTCACCGCCGAACCGCGTCGCGTTCGCCCGCACCCAGCGCAACGCGGCCTGCTGGTCGGCCAGGCCGAACGGCGGAGCGGACCCCAGGGCCGGATGGCCGAAGTATCCGAACACGCCGAGGCGGTAGTTGACCGTGACGACGACGGTGTCGCCGCGAACGGCCAGCCGCTCGGCCCGGTAGTCACCGCCGGACCCGCCGAGGAACGCCCCACCGTGCAACCACACCAGTACCGGGCGTCGTTCACCGGCCGGCAAAGGCACCGACGGCACGGTGACGTTGAGATAGAGGCAGTCCTCGGAACCGCTCACCCCTTCCGCGCCGGGCATCGGCATCTGGACGCAGCGCGGGGCGGGGGCCGTGGCGTCCCGTACATCCCGCCAGGCCGGCGCCGGCGCGGGCTCCCGCCAGCGCAGCCGGCCCGTGGGCGGCGCGGCGTAGGGGATGCCGTCGAACGTGATGTACGAGCCATGCGCGGCGCCCCGGACGAGGCCGTGGTCGGTCCGTACGACGGCTCCCGTACGCGCCCCGTCGGCACGCGGCGGTCCGGCGGCCGCGGTCGTGACCGACACGGCCGTGACGGCGAGCAGGAGGGCCACGCGCAGTAGTCGGCCGCTGTGCGCGCGCGGATCAACTCGCCCGCGCGGGCGTGGTGGTGGGATCGAGGACATGTGCTCACCCTTCTTGACGGGCCCGGGGCGAGGGCGCCCGGTGCTCAGTACGCTAGAAGCTCCCGCGCGCTGGAGGTTCAAGGGTCTGTGACGCACCGCACATGGAGCATCGGTGAACTCGCCGCCGCGACAGGCATCGCGGTAAAGACGCTGCGCTACTACTCGGACAGCGGTCTGCTGCCGGTCACGGAGCGCAGCAGCGGGGGCCATCGGCGCTACGGACCGGAGGCCTGGGAGCGGATCGGGCTGATCAGGCGGTTGCGGGAGCTGGACACCCCGATCGCGGCCATCACCCGGGTCGCGAGCGGGGAGCAGACCCTCGGTGATCTCGTGGAGACCGAACTCGCGACCGTGCAGGAGCAGTTGACGCAGCTGCGGTGGCGGGAGGCGGCGCTCCGTGCCCTCGACGACTGCGCGGGCGGTGAGCGCCTGCGGCGCCTGGAGATCCTTGCCCGGGTGCAGCGACTGCCGCAGGCGCGGCGGAGCCTCACCGACCACTGGTACCGCGAACTGCCCGCGGAGATGCCGAAGCGGCGGCTCGACCTCATGATCGCCATGCTGTCGCCCGAGCCCTCGCGCGCCCCCTCCCCAGCCTCGGCGCTGGCGTACGCCGAGATCCACGTTCTGGTCTCCACGCCCGGCTTCACGCGCTGGACGGGGGACCATGCGGAGGAGATGCGGGACGCACCCGCCTTCTACGGCGAGATCGACGAGGCAGCCGGGCTGACGGCCGCTGCGGTGCGGCAGGGGCTGCGGCCGGGCCCCGGCGCGGCGGTCGACGCCTTCGTGTCCGCTCACGCGCGGGCGCGGAGGGAGTCGGACACCCCCGCCTTCCGCCGCTTCCTGCACGCCCTGGTGTCCAGGTCGTCGGGCTTCGATCCGCGTCTGCGCCGCTACTGGGATCTGCTGGACACCGTCACCGGTGGGCTCTCCCTGAACATGACAGCGGCCCACGCATGGCTGACCGAGGGGCTGGGCCTCTCGATCGCCGGGACCGAGCCGGGCGCCGAGGGCTCGGCCCGTGGTGTGACGGGCGGGCCTCGACCTCCTGGGAAGGCCCGCCCGGGATCGGCTGCGTAGCAGCCCCACCGGCGTCGCCGTCCTCGTCCGCCAAGGGCATGCAGATCGTCAACTCACCCTCTTGATCCTGCTTTGGTCGGGGCTGGAAGCGAGGCACGCCGCGATTTCGGCCGGGTCCTGAACCGGGCGGTGGAGGGGGGTGATGTGGCGAGTCTGTGGCGACGGCGAGGGCCGCGGCGGGACCGGACGGGCGGGATGCCGCGCACGAGCGACTCCAGCCCCTGCCTGGCTGTCCCGCATGTGCGCGCCGGAGAGGCCCAGCGACAGCGGCGGTCCGTGCCGGTCGGTGATCAGGTGGAACTTCGACCGGCCGGAGGGTCGGCTGCCATGAAGGATCGGCCGTGGTCGCACGGGTGCGGGGGCCCCGGTCGCGCCGGAGCCCCCGCGTCGCGCGGGTCAGCTGGTGGGGAAGTTGTCCGGGGTGCTGATCCGGGCCTTGAGCAGGGCGCCCGACTCGGTCAGCACGCCGCTGCCGCTGTAGTCGCCGCCGTCGCAGGTGCCGGGCTTGAAGGCGGCGCTGCTCTCGTTGGCGTCCGAGTAGGTCCAGTTGGCGTAGCTGATCTTCAGCTGGTCGAGCAGGTCCAGCCAGACGGTGGTGCTCGACCGGTCCAGCGTGCCGCCGCCGGTGGCGCTGACCGTGCCGAACTCCGTCACGAAGAGCGGGAGCTGCGAGGCGGCCCGGCTCACTGCCGCCCGGTAGTTGTCCTTGTGACTGGCGGCGTAGAAGTGGAACGCGTACATGATGTTGGTCGCGTTGACGGGGCTGTTGACGACCTCGCTCTCGTTGGAGCCGTCCGAGACGCCGAGCGACGACCAGCCGCGCGTGCCGACGACGACGACCGCGTCCGGGTCGGCGGCCCGGATGACCGGGATGACCTGCTCGGCGTAGCTCTTGATGCCTGCCCAGCTCACGCCGTTGGGCTCGTTGGCGATCTCGTAGATGACGTTCTTCTTCGAGGCGTTACGGGCGGCGACCGACGCGAAGAAGGTCTTGGCGCGCTGCAGGTTGTAGTTCGGATCGCCCGGCGTGAGGGTGTGGAAGTCGATCAGGGCGTACATGCCACGGGCCTCGGCCATGTCGACCAGGCTGTTGACCTTGCTGGTGAAGCCCGTCGGGTCGGTCTCGTAGCCGTCCTCCTGCACATACATGGCGGTGCGCAGCAGATCCGCCTTCCAGTCGTTCGCCAGCGCGTCCAGCGACGCGTTGGTGTAGCACTGGCTGAACCACTGGAGGCCGTGCGTGCTCATGCCGCGCAGCTGGATCGGGCGGTTGTACTGGTTGCACAGGTGCACCCCGCACACGCGGAGCTGGCCGTTGACCCCCACCGGGGTGCCGTCACCCGTGGTGGGCGGCGGATCGTCGTCGCCCCCGCCGCCGACGGTGCCCGTACAGGCGACACCGTTGAGCGCGAAGCCGGTGGGCGCCGGGTTGGAACCGGAGAAGGAGCCGACGAAGCCCAGGTCCGCCGTGCCACCGGTGGCCAGGGTGCGGTTCCAGTCGACGGGGGCGGCGGTGACCGTGGAGCCGGACTGCGACCAGGTGGCGTTCCAGCCCTGGACCACCTTCTGGCCCGAGCCCGGCAAGGTGAACGTGAGCCGCCAGCCGCTGACGGAGTCACCCAGGTTGGTGACCTTCACCCCGCCCTGGAAGCCGCCCGCCCACTGGCTGGCGACCGTGTACTCCACCGTGCATCCGGTGGCGGCCGCCGCCGGAGGACTTGCCAGGACCGTCAGGCCGGTGGCCGTGGCACCGGCCGCCAGGAGGGCCAAGAAGCGTTTCACAGCATTTCTCCTCGTTCGAAGGGGAACAACTGAGGAACCACTGGATGGGAGCGCTCCCAGAACCCATCGGCCCGAGACCGTACACGCCACGGCGGCCCGCGCATAGCCATTCGACATCCATTCAAAGCTGTCATGCACAAATAAAGTTGGGAGCGCTCCCAGATCGGCGGCGCGATCACGCCGTCAATTGATCCGACTCCTTCGGCCGTCCACCCTCCGGGCCGTAGGATCGGTGGCTCTTGGGGGTGGTCCATGCTGAACAGGGGTTCCGGCACGCCGACGCTGGAAGAGGTGGCGGCGCTCGCCGGGGTGGGCCGGGGGACGGTCTCCCGAGTGATCAACAACGCCGCGGGGGTCCGGGACTCCACCCGGCGCGCCGTTCAGCGCGCCATCGACGAACTCGGTTACGTGCCCAACCTGGCCGCACGCTCCCTGGCCGGGCAGCGCGCGGGCGCCGTCGCCCTGGTGATGACGAAGACGGACTGGCGGCTGTTCGGGGAGCCGTTCTTCTCCGAGATCGTGCGCGCGGTCGGGGACGCCCTGGACGAGCGCGGCGTGCAACTGCTGCTCACCCTCGTCCGCACGGACACCGAACGGCAGCGGCTCCTGGAATACGTGCGCGGCGGCCGGGTCGACGGCGTGCTGCTGATGTCGGTGAGCGCCGAGGACCGGCTGCCGGACATGCTCGCGGACGCCGGGGTGCCGACGGTGCTGTTCGGCCGCCGCTCGGGCGACGAGCGGGTCACCTATGTGGACGCCGACAACGTTGGCGGCGCGCGGGACGCGGTCGGCCATCTGGTGCGCGGCGGGCGCAGGACCATCGCCGCGATCTCCGGCCCGCCCGAGATGTACGTCGCGCAGTGCCGGCTGCGCGGCTACCGGGAGGCCCTGCGCGAGGCCGGCTGCGCCGAGCCGCCGTCCCTGGTGGTCCAGGGTGACTTCACCGAGGCCAGTGGGCGGCGCGCGATGGCCCGCCTCATCGAGCGGCATCCGGACGTCGACGCGGTGTTCGCCGCGTCGGACAGCATGGCGGCCGGGGCGCTGGCCGCCCTGCACGCGGCCGGGCGGCGGGTGCCGGAGGACGTGGCGGTGGTCGGCTTCGACGACTTCGAGCTCGCCGAGCAGACCGATCCGCCGCTGACCACGGTCCGCCAGCCGATGGAGGAGATCGGCCGGGCGATGGTGCGGCTGCTGCTGGAGGAGATGAGCCGGCCGAAGGTCGCCTGGCACCACGTCATCCTGCGGACGAGCCTGATGGTGCGTCAATCAGCCTGAGAAAGCGCATAGTTGATGAGCTGCCGTGCTGGGGTGCGTCGAGCCGCGGCCCATTTCGGCCGATGCTGTCCGCAGACTTGTCAGGGACACGACCTCCTCCTACAGTCCCCTATCAACGCACATATGGGAGCGCTCCCATCCGTACGCCCCGCCTTCCCCACGGTCCCCCGCACCCGCAGAAGGAGACACCATGGCACGACGCAGAACACAACTCGCCTCCCTGGCGGCGGTACTGGCGACACTGCTCGGCGGTATCGCCTTTACTCTGCTGGGCCAGGGCAGTGCCCAGGCCCACGGTGTCACCATGTCACCGGGGTCGCGCACCTACCTCTGCTGGCTGGACGCCAAGACCAGCACCGGTTCCCTGGACCCGACGAACCCCGCCTGCAAGGCCGCGCTCGCGGAGAGCGGCGCGACCTCCCTGTACAACTGGTTCGCCGTGCTCGACTCCAACGCCGGCGGCCGGGGCGCAGGTTACGTGCCGGACGGCACGCTGTGCAGTGCCGGCAACCGTTCCCCGTACAACTTCACCGGCTACAACGCGCCGCGCGGTGACTGGCCCCGTACGCACCTCACCTCGGGCGCCACGATCGAGGTCGACCACAGCAACTGGGCCGCGCACCCGGGCGCCTTCCGGGTGTACGTCTCCAAGCCGGGATACTCGCCCAGCACCGAACTGGGCTGGGACGACCTGGAGCTGATCCAGACCGTGACCAACCCGCCCCAGGTGGGCTCGCCCGGCACCGACGGCGGTCACTACTACTGGGACCTGACGCTGCCCTCGGGCCGCTCGGGTGACGCGGTGATGTTCATCCAGTGGGTGCGCTCGGACAGCCAGGAGAACTTCTTCTCCTGCTCCGACATCGTCTTCGACGGCGGTCACGGCGAGGTCACCGGCATCCGAGGCTCGGGCAGCACCCCCGACCCGGACCCCACCGACCCGACCCCGGGCCCGACGGATCCGACCGAGCCGCACACCGGGTGCATGGCCGTCTACGAGGTGACCAACTCCTGGAGCGGTGGCTTCCAGGGATCCGTCGAGGTCATGAACCACAACACGACGGCGCTCAACGGCTGGGCCGTTCAGTGGAAGCCCGGCGCCGGCACCAAGGTCAGCAGCGTGTGGAGCGGGGTGCTGAGCACCGCGTCCGACGGCACGCTGACCGTGAGGAACGCCGATTACAACCGGTCGATCCCGCCGGACGGCAGCGTCACCTTCGGCTTCACGGCGACCTCGACGGGCAATGACCTTCCCGTCGGATCGATCGGCTGCGTCACCCCGTAGCACCCCGTAGCCCCTGACGCGGAGGGCGGCGGCTCCCGAACGGCACGGGAGCCGCCGCTCCCCTGTCCCGGCCTCGACCCGGGACCGCCCTGCCAGGCGCCCGCGCGCCCCGAACGGCGCGCGTCCGGCGTGGTGCGCCGGGGGGTGGAGGGGCGGCGCCGCGTTCCGCGCCGGCCTCGGGGTCCCATCAGGCGGGGAGAGCGTCCACCGTGGGCGCGACGGGCGCGAAGAGGTCGGCGAGGGCGGTCAGGGCGGCGGACTGGAGGACGGCGGCGGGGACGACCGTGCCGTCGGGCGCGGGGAGGCTCCGGGTGGCGGTGGCCTCGGCGACGACGGCCGGCCGGTAGCCGAGGTTGAAGGCGCCCTGTGCGGTGTGGGTGACGCACATATGGGTCATGAACCCGGCGAGCACCAGATCCTTGCCGCTGCCCGGCTCCGCGCCGAGGGCGGTGAGGGTCTTCTCCAGTTCCGTGCGGTGGAAGGAGTTGGGGAACTGCTTGACGACCACCGTCTCCCCCTCCCTGGGAGCCACCTCGTCGCTGAGGGCGCCGATGTGCTCGCGGATGTCGTACGGGGAACCCTCGCCGCCGTCGTGGACGACGTGGACGACGGGGGTGCCGGCGGCCCTGGCCCGCTCCAGCAGACGGGCGCAGGCGGCGACGGCCTCCTCCGCCCCCTCCAGGGCCATGACACCGGTGCGGTAGGTGTTCTGGACGTCGATCAGGATCAGAACGGACTCGCTCAGCCGGGGAAGCCGGGAGGCCAGGCCCGAAACCTCGCGGAGCGTCGCGGAGGGCTGGTTGACAGTCATGGTGGTGCCTTTCTGGGACGAGGGCAGGGCGGAGCCGTTCCGCGGTGCCCGGATTGCGGGAGGAAGCCGCCGGGAGCGGCGGGGCAGGAGGGGACCGAGCGGTCAGGCCGCGCCGGTGCGGAAGCGGCGGCGGTAGGCGGCCGGGGTGGTGGCGATCTGCCGCCGGAACACGCGGTGCAGGGTCTCCGCCGAGCCGAGACCGGCGGCGGCCGCCACCCGGTCGAGCGGGTCGTCGGTGGTTTCGAGGAGCCGGCGGGCCGTCTCGACACGGGCGGACTCCACATACGCGGCGGGGGAGAGGCCCGTCTCCTGCTTGAAGACCCGGGCGAAGTGCCGGTCGCTCAGGCGCATGCGCGCGGCGAGCACCGGTGCCGAGAGGTTCTCGTCGAGATGGTCGGCGATCCACAGCCGCAACGCGTCGATGTCGCGCCGCGAGGCGGCCGGCCTGCTGAGGGGTACGGAGAACTGGCTCTGCCCGCCCTGCCGCTTGAGGTACATCACCAACTGCCGTGCCACGGCCAGGGCGGTGTCCTCGCCCATGTCCTCGGCCACCAGGGCGAGTGCGAGGTCCAGGCAGGCGCTGATTCCGGCCCCGGTCCACACCCGCCCCCGGTCGGCCCGGACGAAGATCGGGTCGGCGTCGACCGTGACCTCCGGATGCGCGGCGGCGAGCTGGGCGGCGGTCGACCAGTGCGTGGTTGCCGTCATGCCGTCCAGGAGCCCCGCCGCGGCCAACAGGTGGGCGCCCACGCACACGGACGCCACCCGCCGGGTGTGCGGGGCGGTTTCCCGTACCCACGCCACGATGTCCGGATCGATGCGGGCGACGGGCCCGTCGTCGGTCACGTCGACCGCGCCGGGGACCAACAGGGTGTCGACGTCCCGGCTCACCTCCTCGAAGGCGAGATCGGTCAGCAGCCGCACCCCCGCCGACGTCCGCACCTCGCCCGCCTCGGGTCCGGCGAGCCGCACCTCGTAGCCGGCGCGGCCCGACACCCTGTTGGCCAGGGCGAAGACCTCCGCGGGGCCGGAGACGTCGAGCAGGTCGACTGCGGGGAAGACCGCGATGACGACGCGGTGGGGGGTGGACATGCCTCTATCGTCGTCACGCGTGCGGGTGGCCGCAATGACGGTTCTCTGTCACATTCGGACACCGGTGCGCGGTGCGCGGGCCGCCCGTCGGCAGGCGACGCCGTGCCCCGGCCGCCCGGAACCACGGGGCAGCTCACCGCACGAAGTAGTCCGCGCACCGGTAGGGCCCCTGTTCCGGACCCTGCGACGGCGACAGGACCACCTCCACCTCGTCGCTGTCGATCCCCGGGGCGGACACGGACCGGGCGCTCGCCAAGGTGCACACCAGCTGGCCCGTACCGAGGTCCCGGCCCGTTCCCCCGTAGGAGCCGTCTATCTCGACCGTGACCCGGGCACCCCGGACGGAGACCGTGTAGCCGCCCAGCTGGAGGAGGTTGACGAGTCCCTCGGGAGGGTCGAGGAGCAGTTTCAGTACCCCGCCGATGTTCGGGCCGATCTCGCGGTCGATCAGCGGCACGGGGCGCAACCCGCTCGACGCGACGTAGTAGAGCCGCATCCCGCGTGTCAGACCGGAGGCGGGCTCACCCGCCCCGATCACGCCGGTCGGCCGGACCCCGCACGCCATCAGGGCGATCCCCAGCGCGGCGGCCAGGACCCCCTGCCGCACTATGCGCATGCCGTGTCCTCTTCCGGGCGTCGCAGGGGCAGTCTCAGCGTGAACACCGCGCCGCGAGCGGCGTCCCGGCCGCCACCGGGTGTGGTGGTCCGGGCGTCCGGGTCCGGCGGCCGGTGTCCGTCCGTCACCTCGATCGTGCCGCCGTGCAGCCGGGCGTTCTCCAGCGCGATCGCCGTCCCCAGGCCGCTGCCCTGCCCGCTGTCGTCCGCGGCGCCGCGCGTACGGGCGGCGTCCGCCTTGTAGAAGCGGTCGAAGACCCGCTCGCGCACCTCCGGGGGCAGCCCCGGGCCGTGGTCGGTGACGGACAGCAGCACCCACTCCGCGTCCCCGGTGCGAGAGGTGCGCAGGGTTACGGTGACCGGCGGGGCGCCGTGCCGCAGCGCGTTGCCGACCAGATTCGCCACGATCACATCGATCCGCCGCCGGTCCACCACCGCCCGCAGTTCGTCCGGGAGCTCGGTGCGGACCCGGTCCGTCCAGCCGCGCAGCGCCAGCGAGGCCCGGACGGTGGCGGCGAGGTCGGTTCCGGCGGCGTTCAGCCGGACAGCCCCGGCGTCGAAGCGGGAGATCTCCATCAGGTCCTCCACCAGCCGGGCGAGCCGGGCCGTCTCCGCGCCGACGGTGCGGGCCGCCCGCGCCGCGTCCGGAGGCAGCCGGCCGGCGTCCTCCTCCAGGACCGTCGCCACCATCGTCATCGCCGCGAGAGGGGTGCGCAGTTCGTGGGAGACGTCCGCGACAAAACGGCGTGCCTTCGCCTCCTGCTCGCGCAACCTGGCGTCGGACGCCTGGAGGGCGTCGGCGGTCTCGTTGAACGTCCGGGCCAGGTCGGCGAGTTCGTCGCCCCCCGTGACCTCGACCCGGCTGCCCAGGTCGCCGGAGGCGAGCCCGCGGGTGGCCCGGCCCAGCTTGCGCACCGGGCGCAGGACCGTCCCGGCCGCCAGCAGCGCGAGGACGGCGGCGAGCAGGATCACCGGGACGGTGCCGTTCCGTACGGAGTCGAGCAGGGAGGCGGTGTCCGCGCTCTCCGCCCGCAGATCGGTCAGCGTGTAGACCTCCAGGCCGGAGGCGCGGCGGTCCCCGTCGACGTAGCGGACAGGGGTGCCGACGACGAGGTACGGCTCCCCCTGCCACCGCACCCGCTGGAAGGCGATGCGGTCGCCGGCCGCCACGGAGGCACGCAGGCTTGCGGTGATCCAGGGCGTCGCGGCGCCGAAGGTGTCGGAGGTCGCGGACAGGGACCGGTAGCGGGCGACGACCGTGCGTCCGCCGACGCGCTCGGAGACCTTCGCCGCGAACCGGGACAGCGACTCCTGGTCGGGCGGCAGGTCGACATCGGCGGCCACCGTGCCGACCTGGGCCCGGAAGTCGTTCACCGTCGCGTTCTGGGTGCGCTGCAGGACGGCGGTGCGCGCGTCCCGGTAGGCGAGGGCGGTCGCGGTCGCCGCGCTCAGCAGGGCCACGACGACGAAGGTGAGCACGAGCCGCAGACGCAACCCGCCGGTGAACCGCCTCGGGTGTCCGGCGCCACCACCCGCGCCCCCGTCCGCCCGTCTCACAGCGGCCCGAAGCGGTAGCCGAAGCCCCGCACGGTCTGCACGAACCGGGGCTTGGCCGGTATGTCCTCCAGCTTGGACCGCAACCGGGCGACTGCCGCGTCCACCAGCCGGGAGTCACCCAGGAAGCTGTGGTCCCACACCGATTCGAGGAGCTGCTCCCGGCTGAGGACCCGGCCGGGCGCGGCCGACAGCTCCAGCAGCAGCCGCAACTCGACCGGCGGCAGCGGAACGGGGACGCCGTTACGCGTGACCGTCAGTCCGGCACGGTCGATGACCAGCCCGTCGTGGTCGCTCTCCCGGTCCCGGCCCGCCGGCGGCTCCACCCGGCGCAGCGCGGCCCGGATGCGGGCCTCCAGCACGGGCGCGGTGACCGGCTTGACCACGTAGTCGTCGGCGCCCGCCTCCAGCCCCGTCACGATGTCGTGGTCGTCGCCGCGCGCGGTCAGCATGATGACCGGCAGGACGGCCGTCCGCTCCCGGATGCGTCGGCACACCTCGAAGCCGTCCATCCCGGGCAGCATCAGGTCCAGCACGGCCAGTTCGACCTTCCGGCCGTCCGGGCCGTCGAGCAGGGCGAGGGCCTGCTCACCCGTGGCGGCGGTGTCCACCCCGTATCCGTGCCGGCGCAGCACCAACTCCATTCCGTCTCGTACCGACGCGTCGTCCTCGATGAGCAGCACATGCGGCATGAGCACGATTATGGGCGTCCGCCGTGCCGCTCCACGCGCCTTCGGGGCAGCGGAAGGCGCAGGTCAGAGCATTGTTACGTTCCCATCATGGAACCATGGACGGCCCATCACGCTGGGTGGTGATCGTGGGACCCATGAGCTACGCAACGCGGCCCCGGGCCGCCCTGCGGCTGCGCGCCGCCACCCTGATGACCCTGCCCGTCCTCGCGCTCGCGGCCGCCTGCGGCGACGACTCCGGTGCGGGGAACGAGAAGAACCCGCCCATCGCCGACGTCCCGTCCGCCGGCCCCTCCTCCGGGACGCCCGAAGCCCCCGAAGGCACCGTGACCCCCCGGCCCACCGCCAAGAGCGCCTACTACGACGCCCAGTTGACGTACGTCCGGTGCATGCGCACCAAGGGCGGCTACAAGGACTACCCCGACCCCAAGCTGAGCGGATATCTCGACTGGGTGAAGATCGAGAAGGTCGTCGAACGATCCGGCGAGCAGGAGGCGTGGAAGGGCGGCAAGAACGGCGTCTGCGTCCCCGAGATGCAGGCCGCCATGGACGTGGAGCCCGAGGTCGACCAGCAGAAGGCGTACGAGTCGATGCTCGCCCACGCCACGTGCATGCGGGACAACGGCGTCTCGCGTTTCACCAACCCGACCATGAACGGCGGCCAGGCCATCCCGGGCGGTGACCCGAATCCGGCCTCGCCCGTCCTCGACGTCGGCTCGCCCACGTACAAGAAGGCGCAGGAGACCTGCCGGCCGAAGCTGATCGACAGCGTGGAAGGCATGCAGTGAGACGACGCACCGTACTCCTCGCACTCGGCACGGCCGGAGTCGTGGCCACTGGAGGCGTGCTGCTGATCGGCGAGGGCGGCGGCTCCGAGCCGGCCGCCGGCGTTGGTCTGCCGCCCGCCACCGCCGCCGTCGTCCGTACCGACCTCGTGCGGTCCACGACGGTCGACGGGAAACTCGACTTCGCACGGCGCCGCCCGGTCAAGGCCGCCGTCGAGGGCACCGTCACGGTGGCCGCCACCGAGGGTTCCACGGTGACCGCCGGCCAGGCGCTGTACGAGCTGAACGACAAGCCCGTCACCCTCCTGCGCGGCCCGGTCCCCATGTTCCGCGAGATGAAGAACGGCGACCGCGGCAGCGATGTGCTGCAACTGGAGCGCAACCTCAGGGAGCTGGGCTACGGATCGGGGCTGTACGCCGACGTCTGGTACGGCCCGGACACCGCGGCCGCCGTCGAACGATGGCAGAAGTCCCTCAACCGGCAGCCCACCGGCCGCGTCGGCGCCGGCGATGTCGTCTTCCAGCCCGGACCGGTCAAGGTCGTCTCCGCCGACGCGGCTCTCGCCGACCGTGTGGCGCCCGGCGACACGGTCCTGACCGTGGCCTCTCCCCAGCCCGTCGTCCGGGCCGAACTGGACACGACCGAAGCCGCGTTGACCGCCTCGGGCACCAAGGTCGAGGTCACCCTGCCGAGCGGGCGGACCGTCACGGGCAAGGTCGCCGGCACGGTACGCCCCGAGGCGGGCGCCTCCGAGGACGCGTCCCAGGAGGGCATCACCGTCGAAGTCGTCCTGGACGGCGGGGCGAAGGCCGCCTCCGGCGAGGACCCCCGGGCGGGCGCGAGCGTGCGCTTCGTCAGCGAGGCGCGCACGAACGTCCTCGCGGTTCCCGTGGAGGCGGTCGTGGCCCTGCGGGGCGAGAACGGCGGCTACGGACTCCAGATCGTCCAGGGCACCACGTCCCGGATGGTACGGGTGGAGACGGGCATGACCGCCGACGGCCGGATCGAGGTCAGCGGCGCCGGACTGCGAGAGGGGATGAAGGTCGGGGTGGCGGCGTCATGACGGCACTCCCCGCACCCCGGACGCACGGCCCGGCCGCGCCCCCGGAGCCGCTGGTGGTCGAACTGCGGGGTGCCACCAAGTCGTACCCCGGGGGCGTCCACGCCCTGCGCGGGGTGGACCTCGCGGTGACGGCCGGCGAACTGCTCGCCGTCGTCGGCCCGTCCGGCTCCGGCAAGTCCACGATGCTCCACATCATGGGCACCCTCGACAAGCCCACCAGCGGCACGGTCAGGATCGCCGGATACCCCGTGGCCGAGCTGTCCGACGCCCGGCTCTCGGCCCTGCGGGCCCGCCACATCGGCTTCGTGTTCCAGCACTTCCACCTGGCGGCCGGCCGCGACGCGGTGGACAACGTCGCCGACGGGCTGCTGTACGCGGGGATACCGCGCGCGCGACGGCGCGTGCGGGCACGGGAGGCACTGGCCACGGTGGGACTGGACCACCGGGCCTCGCACACGCCCCACGAACTGTCCGGAGGCGAGAAACAGCGGGTGGCCATCGCCCGCGCCCTGGTGGGCGAGCCCCGGCTGCTCCTGGCGGACGAACCCACCGGGGCGCTCGACACCGCGTCCGGCGGGATCGTCATGGAGCTGCTGCGCGAGCTCAACGCGGGCGGCACGACCGTCTGCGTGATCACCCACGACCAGGAGATCGCGGAGGCGCTGCCGCGGCGGGTGCGCTTCAGGGACGGGGAGATCGTGTCGGACACGGGCCGCCCGTCGCCTCCGCAGGGGCACGGAACCCGCGCGCCGGAGGGGACGTCATGAGAGACGGTCTCCGGCCCGCCCGGCTCTCGCCCGGCGACGTCCTGCGCGTCGGCGCCGTGGGGCTGCGCGCGCGGCGCGCCCGGGTGGTGCTCTCGGCGCTCGGTATCGCCATCGGCATCGCGACGATGGTCGCCGTGGTCGGCCTGTCCGAGTCGAGCCGCGCGGACCTGATGGCCCGGCTCGACCGCCTCGGCACCAATCTGCTCACGGCGGAGGCCGGCAGGAGTCCCACCGGGGAGGAGATCAAGCTCCCGAAGAACGCGGTGGCGATGGTCCAGCGGATCGGCCCGGTGCGGCAGGCCACCGCCTCCGCCGACATCGACGCCCGGATCCGCCGGAGCGACGTGGTCCCCGAGGAACGCTCGGCGGGCGTCACCGCCCAGGCGGTCCGCCGCGACCTCCTCGCGGCTCTCGGCGGCGAGGTGTCCCGGGGCGTCTGGCTGGACCCGGCTTCCGAACGGCTGCCGACGGCGGTGCTCGGCTCTCTCGCCGCGCGACGCCTCGGCATCACCCGTACCGGCGAGACGATCATGATGAACGACACACGGGTCGCCGTCGTCGGGATCCTGAAGCCTCTCGAACTGGTCCCCGCCCTGGACCGCGTGGCCATGGTCGGATTCCCCTCCGCCGAAAGGTACTTCGGCTTCGACGGACATCCGACCACCGTCTTCGAGCGCTCCACCGACGCCTCCGTCGAGGACGTACGGGCGATCCTGGCCCGCACCGTCGACCCCGGCCGGGAAGGCGGCATCAAGGTCTCCCGTCCCTCGGACGCGCTGGCCGCGAAGACCGCCACCGACGAAGGACTGACCACGCTCATGCTCGGACTGGGCGCGGTGGCCCTGCTGGTCGGTGGGGTGGGCGTGGCCAACACCATGGTCATCTCGGTGCTGGAGCGCCGTCAGGAGATCGGCCTCAGACGCGCGCTGGGCGCGACCCGGGGTGCGGTCCGCCTCCAGTTCCTCACCGAGTCGCTGTTGCTCTCCGCCCTCGGCGGGGTGACGGGCGCGCTCCTGGGCACGGCCGCGACGTACGGCTTCGCACGCGTCCAGGGCTGGACGGCGGTGGTCCCGCCCGAGTCCTTGGCCGGGGGTGTGGCGGCGACTCTGGTCATCGGCGTGATCGCGGGACTCTATCCGGCGGTCCGGGCGTCCCGCCTGCATCCCACGGTGGCCCTGAACACCTCCTGACAGTCGTGCCGAGCGCCGCGACAGGGCGGGCCTGCGGCACCGAAACCGAGCAGGTCGGTGCGGCAGTGAAACAGGGCGGGAGTACGGCGCCGAATCCGGGCGGCGCGTACGGGAATCGACCGGTTCGCGTGGCCGAAGGCCGTCAGACGGATGTGGCCGACGGGCGGGTTCTCGCCCGTCGGGTCGCGCCCTAGACTGCGACCGCTCCGCAACCGGGCGATCTTCTGGAGGGTGTGCAGCATGGGCCGAACTCTCATGACCGCGGTGGTCGCGGTGGCACTGGTGGCGTCCGGGGGCGGCGTCGCCTCCGCCTCAGGTTCCGGCTCCGCCTCCGTCACCACGCCGCGCACCACGCACGGTCCGTGCCAGTACACCGAGACTCCGGACGAGCCCGCGGCGCGTCGGGTTCCCCTGCCGCGCGATCCACGGCACACCCCCGCGCACGGCACCGTACCCACGACGGTCCGCACCAGCCAGGGCGCGCTCCCGCTGCGGCTGGACCGGGCGAAGGCTCCGTGCACCGTGCAGAGCTTCGTGCACCTGGCGCGGCACCGGTTCTACGACCGGACCGTGTGCCACCGGCTGACGGCGTATCCCACGCTCAGGGTCCTCCAGTGCGGCGACCCCAGCGCCACGGGCGAAGGCGGACCCGGCTACACGTACAAGGACGAGCTTCCCGTGGACCTGCCGACGGTGCCGGGCGACACGACCGGCACCCGCCGCCTCTACGGCCGCGGCCTGCTGGCGATGGCCAACGCCGGTCCGGACACGAACGGTTCGCAGTTCTTCGTCGTCTACGGCGACTCCGTGCTGAGGCCGGACTACACGGTCTTCGGCACGGTCGGCGCCGACGGTCTGAAGACGCTCGACAAGGTCGCCGCCGGCGGCATCGTGCCGACCGCGGAGAATCCCGCGCCCGTCGACGGAACGCCCGCGCTGCGCACCGAACTGCTCAGCGTCCGGCCGTCCTTCCGGCACTGACGCACGGCCCCGGCCGGCGCGTCCCCACCACGCGACCGGCCGGCGGGCGGGCCCCTGGTTCTTGAATTCCGTGCCCGGCCCTGTTCTCCGCCCTCCCGCAGCGGCACCACCGGGCCCGCCGGTGCGAGCGGCCGGCCCGCCGACGCGTGGTCCCCGAGCGCCCCGCGCGCCCCGTTCGCGTTCACGTGACGGTCGTGGACCGGCCCCCGTCCCCGAGATCCGCGTTGTCAGTGGCGGCACCTAGAGTCTGTCTCACTCGTCACGGTGAGTTGCCGCCGACGGGTTTCATCAGCGTGCCGCCGGTCCGGCGGCCGTCGGGAACGACGGGGAGAACAGCGCATGGGGTGGGTTCCTGCGGGCGACTACGAAGTCGCCCTGGAGGCGGGCAAGGTGGTCTGCCGCAATGAGAAGGGCCGACGGCTGAAGTCCGTCCCGGCCAAGCTGAAGGACGACCCGGCGGTCGTCGGCCTCCGGCAGCTGACCGAGTGGCTGACCCGGCACGAGCAGCGGTGCCTGACGGACGTCGAGCAGTGGATGGTGCGGTCGCTGCCCGTTCCCACGGCCGTGCTGGCGCGGGTCTGGCCCGATCCGGCCTGGCAGGAGGCGTTGCGGGACACGGTCGTCACCGGGGCCGACGGCGGCGTCGCCGGATTCCTCCGCGACGTCGACCCGGACCGCGGACTCGGCCTCGTCGACCTGGACGGCGACACGGTCCGCATCACCCCGGACGTCGTCAGCGTGCCGCACCCGGTCCTCCTCGACGACCTGGAGGACCTGCGCGAGTTCGCGGTCGAGCTCGGCGTGAGCCAGAACGTGGAGCAGCTGTTCCGCGAGGTGTGGCGCCGGCCGGAGGGACTGGCCGCCGACACCACGTCCGTGGACACGTACGCGGGCGGTGTCTTCAAGGAGCTGCGCTTCCTGCACGGCCGCGCCACCCAGCTCGGCTACCGGGTCCGCGGCGGATACGCGGTGTGCCCCGTCGTCGAGAACGGGACCACGGCGGAGGCCCGCATCTGGATCGGTGAGCACGACGGTTACGACGCCTACGACACCGAGACGGGTCCGCTGGGCTGGACCGACCCCACGGGACGCGCGCTGACGGCAGCCGAGGTCGGCCCCGTCGCGTGGTCCGAGGGCATGCGCATGGCGGCGGCGCTCTACGCCGGCCGTGATCTGGAGGACGAGGAGCAGGCGGCATGAGCACCACGACGACGAACACCCACACGACCACGACGGCCGGCCCGCCGCAGCCCCGCAGCCCGCTGGGAGAGCCCTTCACCGACGCCCGCGCCGCGGCCCTGCTGGACGCCGGCGCGATCCTTCCGGCCGGCACCACCGACCGGGACGACGCGGACGCCCTGACCGCACGCACCTACACGCACACGGCCCTCGGCGACCGCCCGGTGGTCAGGCTCGTGCCCGGCACCCTCGGCGAGGCCGAGGACCTGGCCCTGGACTTCCTCGGACTGGCCCGGACCACCGAGGCCCCCGTGGTCGGCCAGGTACGCAGGGAGACCCTGGGCTTCCCCGCCTGGGCCCTCGTCAACGACCCGGCCAACGGGCACCACGCCCTCGCGCTGGTCAAGGACATCGAGCGGCTGGGCCGCCAGGCCAAGACCCGCGCCGGAGCGGCCAAGGACGGCTTCGACGCCCTGGGCACGCGCCTGGGCCGGGCCGTTCCCCACTTCCTCCCCACCTATTACGAGCAGGTCGCCCGCCTCTTCCTCCAGGCCGAGAGCACCAGTTACGCCGCCTCCTTCTTCGGCAAGGCCCGCGAGGCCGAGCGGGTCCACGGACTCGTCGTGGACGAGGACCGGCAGCGAGCCGTCTTCCTGGAGTTCGCCTTCGCCGGCGCGCTGACCGTCAAGGCGCTGCGCCAGTACGTGCGCGACCTGGTGGCCCGGCTCGCACCGGAGGACGCCTGGGCCCAGTTCCGCCGCCTGCTGGTCGAACGCTGCGCGGCCGGCATGCCGCCCTACGCCGCGCTGCCCCAGGACGTACGCGCCCTGGTCAAGGCCGCGGGGCTGGACCAGGACGCCGCCGAACGCGACCTGGTGGCCGATCTCATCGACTCCCCGGGCGTCGTCCGCGCCCCGGCCTCGTTCTGGACGGCGTACCGGCCCGCGCTCCTCGCCCTCGCCCGGCAGGACGCCGCCGTACGAGCGCGACTGCTCGGCTTCTTCCCGGAAACCTTCAGCGAGAGCGGCAAGGACACCGAGGGCGAACGCGGCTGGCTCGCGCTGCTGGCGGAGTCCGGCGCCGAAGAACTCCTGACCGCCCTCCCGGACGCCCCCGAGGACGAGGGGTCCGCCATCGAACGGCCCGTCTCCCCGGCGGACTGGCTCGCCCGCTGGGAAGCACACCGCCGCCGCAACCGGGCCACCGCGGGCCGCAGCCCGCACACCCTGGAGCTGGTCGCGCGGATGGCGGACCGGCTGCGCGCCGACGGGCGCCCCGTCGAACTGTTCCAGGGCCGCTGGCAGCGCAACGCCGACCTGGACCTCCTCGACCTCTGCCTCGCCTCCGGCGTCCCCGTCGCCGAACCGGACGACCTGGACTCGGACCACGCGCAGAGCCCCGGCGTCCCCTTCGTCATCTGGTTCACCGACACCACACCCGGCGCACGCGACCTCGCCGCCGTCGCCGCCCGGCCCGTCTTCCGGGACCTGCTGCGCCGGACCATCGGCGCGATCGGACACCGCCACGGCCAAGCGCTCGACACCGCCGCGCTGACGCGGCTGGCGCAGCACCCCGTCCTCCGCGAACTCCTCAAGGAATGGCTGACCGCCGGCGCCGAGGAGTACCGTGACGCGGCCGGACTCCCCGGCCTGCGCACCGCCCTCCACAAGCTCTCGGCCTTCCGCGCCGTGGCCGCCGACGTCGCGCCGGAGGCGGTGCGCGTCATCAAGGAGCGCGACGTCCCGCCCGTGCTGGCCGCCACCCTGCGCACCGGCATCCCCGACGAACTCGGCTGGCCGGCCCTGGACGAGACGTACGCCGAACTGGTCGCCGAGACCGAGGCCGCCAACCAGCGGCGCCACGGATCGCAGGGCGTCCGCATCACCGGGGCCTGGCCCGCACTGATCCTCCACACCCCCGAGCGAGCCGTCGTCGTGGGCCCGGAGGGCGTCCTGCTGCACCACACCCTCCAACTGCCCGGCCCCGTCGACCACTGGCGCGCCCTCGCCTTCCGCTACGTCGACGGCGAACTGCTCGTCATCTGGTGGGACGAGGGCAAGCAACGCGGCTACTGGTCCCACCGCCCCACCGAGATCTTCACCGTCACCGGCGAACAGACCCCCCGCTGGGGCGGCTACAGCTCCACCGACGAGGTCTGCGTCCCGCTCCCCGGCGGCGGCCGCGCCACCGGCGGCAAGGCCCTGCACGCCGGGGACACCGTCCTCCCGCCGCAGCGCCCCGTCATCTCCGACGGCACCGGCCACTGGCGCGAGGGCCGGCAGGGCACCCAGCACGTCTGGCTGGAGTACGACCCGGCAGCCGGCACGCACGGCCGCGCCTCCCTCCCCGCCTTCCTCGCCTCCGCGGTGCGCGACGGAGCCAGGCTGCTCACCGGCGCGTGCCAGGTGCTGCCGCTCCAGCCCGGCCTGGAGACCACCCCGTTCGGCACCGACGGCACCATCCTCGGCCGCTGGGTCCGTCGCACCGTCACCGAACCGGGCACGGCCGACCCCGCCGACGGGCACCGCATCGTCGCCGGCACCCCCGACGGGCGGACGGTCTCCCTGCCGCACCCGCTGCCCGACGGCAGCGCCCCGGTGCCGCTCGGCACCCTCGCCCTGCCCGGCGGAGCACGGCCGGTCGTGGCGCTGAACCAGCGCACCGTGCAGGCCCACCCCGCCGACACCGACGGCACCGGCGGCACCCTCTGGTCCGTCACCCCCGGCACCTCCGGCGACAACGACGCCGCCGGCACCCCCTACGTGCCGCCGCTCGCCTTCTGGCACGCCCTGCGCCCGAGGGACGAGCAGGGCTCCGCCGCCCTGCGCGCCATGACGGACACCCGGGCGGGCGAGCTGTTCGGCGCGGTCGCCGAAGCGCTCGCCCGCCACCACCGGGCGTTCCGGGAGGCCGACGACTACACCGGACCCTCGGCGGCGGAGATGACCCGCGACGCCGTCGCCCGGCTGCTCCCCGAAGTGACCGACCCCCGGCTCCTCGAGGGCGTCACCTCCTTCGTCCGGACCGCCGTCGACCGGTCGCACTCGGCCCGCCGGTACGTGGAACCGCCCGCGCCCGCGCAGCCCGCGAAGCCCCGCGACACCGCCCGCACCAAGGGCATGTTCTTCGACCGCGAGCCCGAGCACGCCGACGACGAGACCCTGCGCACCGCCTCCGCCTGGGGCTCCGACCGGATGTACGGTGGCTGGTGGGGCGGAGGGAAGCGGTGGAGCGCGATCCAGCAGATCCTCGCCGTCAACCATGTGCTCGGCGGCGCACCGGCGTTCGGCCGGGAGATCTCCTCCAAGGTCCCGTTCACACCCGCGGACGGCTGGCAGCGCGACGAGTACACCGTGCCCGGCGACGCCGCGGCCTGGACCATGGCCCTCGACCTCCTGCCGGAGCTGGTCTTCCGGGCCGCTTCGGAGACCACCCCGCCCGAGCACCGCGCCGGGCTCGTGGAACTCCTCGACACCCTGGCGGCTGGCCCGCTCGCCGGTCCGGCGGGCACGCTCCGACGGATGGACCTCGTCGAGACGGTGCCCGAGGCCGCCGGGTCCAGCGGCCGGCCCGAGTCCGCCCAGCGGCTCGGCCACGTGCTGCGCAAGGGCGACCGCACCGTCGTCATCATCGCCGACCGGGGCCGGTACTACTGGAGCGACGAGGTGCGCTGGTGCGCCCTGGAGCACGACCCGAGCGGCGCCTTCGGCCCCGTCCCCGGCTTCACCGTGGACCGCGAGCACGTGTACCGCCACGGCATCTCCCGCGACCGCCTCACCCGGTACACCTCCCTGATACGGGTACAGGGACCGGCCCCCTGGCGTCCGGAGGCCGCCGAGGCGTTCCACGAGGCCACCGGGATCGGCGCCCTCCAGTCCGTCGCCCTGCTGTCGGCGGCCGTCAGCGAGCCGGGCACCGACGCGCTCGCGCTGCTCGGCGTCAAGACCCGTGCCTTCGAGGCTGCCCGGTCCAGGGTCGATGCCCTGCCCCACGACGAGCAGCACGCCGTTCTCCAGGCCCTGCTGCCCGAGGACCCGGCCGCGCTCTGGGCCACCGGCCCCGACGTCCGGGCCGCCGCCGACGTCTGGAAGGAGCGTCTGTCCTCCCTGGTCCGCGTCCCCGAGGAACTGGACCTGGACCTGTCGGGCACCTCCCACGAGTCCGTCGACCTGGTCCTGAACACGGGCTCCCGGAAATGGCTCACCCGGAGCATCGACGCCGCCGACGGCACGGGGAGCAAGGGCCTGCTCCGCGTCGGCGCACGGAGCGAACTGACCTCCGCCTACACCGCGCTGCGCGCGCTCGCCTATGCCCTGCCGTACGGGCACCCGCTGCGGGCCCACCTGCCCGTCGGGCTGGCGGCGCTGCGCGACCGTCTGGCCGACCCCGCCCTGGTGCTGGAACTCGGCATGGACTGGACCGAGTCGGGAGGTTCGATCGGTCCCGTGATCCGTGCCGCCCACGGACTCCCCGAGTCCGGCGGCGCCGGCCCCGACGGACTGGTCCGCGCGGGCGAGGCCCTGCTCCTCGCCCCCGGCCACGGCGACAGCGAGAAGCTGCTGATCCGCCCGGCCGGTCTGACCGGCCCCGACGACCCCGCGTTCGGCCTCGTCGAGGGCACGGTCGGCGGTCACGGCACGGAGGACCTGCACGCCCTGCGCGCCCTCCTGGCGGCGGACGCCGACACGATGGTCTCGGCCGGTGCCCCGGACGGCACCCCGCACCACCCGGCCCAGGACCCCACCCGCACGGTCCCGGAGCTGGTGGCCGAGGCCGCCGGGACGCTCGGGCTGAGCGCGGACGCCGCCGCCCTCTACCTGATGCTCCTGGCCCTGCCCGATCCGACGGACCGCAACTGCGTCCGCTGGACCGGGTGGAAGCCCGCCCGCGTCAAGAAGGCCCGCGCCGAACTCGCCGCCACCGACCTGGTCGTGGAGGCGAAGCGCTCCCGGGCCGGCCGCACCCTGTTCCTCCCCTGCGGCTGGATCGAACGATCGGCACCCGGACTGCCGCTGGAGACCTGGAAGGAAAACCTGTACCCCGTGGCGGGCAGCTCCCGCACGCTCCCGCACCTGTCCGTGCCCGCGCTGTACGAAGTCGCCTGGGCACGGGTCCGGGGCGGCGACGCGCCCGGCTTCGAGGAACTGGACACCCGCGCGTCCCGGAAGGGCCGCCGCCGATGACACACGACACCACCGCCATGAACGACACCACCAGGAACGGCACCCCTCCCATGAACGGCCCCACCGCCCCGGACGGAGCTCCCGGCCGGGCCACCGCCCCCGGCCCGGAGCAGCACCGCCAGGTCACGCCGCCCGAGGACCGCTACGCCACCGAGCTGGCCTTCCTCGCCGCCCACGACGCCGGACCCCGGCCGCCCGGCTGGCTCCTCACCCCGAGGGCCGTCGTCACCTTCGTGATGGGCAGCGCGGGCGAGGCGCTGAGCCTGCCCAAGGGCACCCGTCCTGCGGACGGAATACCACCGCGCCTGGTGATCGAGCAGAAGTTCGTCGGCGAGCGCGCCCTGGTCGAACGGTGCGTGGTCACCCTCGCCGGGGAACGCGGACTCCTCCTCGTGGGCGAGCCCGGCACCGCCAAGTCCCTTCTCTCCGAGCTCCTTTCGGCGGCCGTCTGCGGGACCAGCGCGCTCACGGTGCAGGGCACGGCGGGCACCACCGAGGACCAGCTCAAGTACGGCTGGAACTACGCGCTGCTGCTCGCCCAGGGCCCCACCGAACAGGCCCTGGTGCCCTCACCGGTGCTCACCGCCATGACCCGGGGAGCCGTCGCCCGCGTCGAGGAGATCACCCGCTGTCTGCCGGAGGTCCAGGACGCCCTGGTGTCCCTGCTCTCCGAGCGCCGCATCGCCGTACCCGAACTCGCGGGCGGCCCCGGGGCCCAGGTGCACGCCGCCCCCGGGTTCACCCTCATCGCCACCGCCAACCTGCGGGACAAGGGCGTCTCCGAGATGTCCGCCGCGCTCAAGCGCCGCTTCAACTTCGAGACCGTGGGTCCCATCGGGAACGTGGACGCGGAGACCGCGCTCGTACGGAGCCAGGCGAAGGCCGCCGTCGAACGCGTCGGCGCCGCCTACCAGGTGGACGACGCGGTCCTCGAAGCCCTGGTCACCGCCTTCCGGGACCTGAGGGAGGGCCGTTCCGTGGAGGGCTGGGAGGTCGAACGCCCCTCGACGGTGATGAGTACGGCGGAGGCCGTCTCCGTGGCGGGCGCCCTCGGACTGGCCGCCGCCTACTTCCCCGGCGACCGGGACGTCCTCTCGCTGCTGCCCGGCCACCTGCTCGGCGTCGTCCGCAAGGACGACCCCGCGGACGCCGCCCGGCTGCTGGGGTACTGGGACGGTCCGGTCCGCAGGCGCGCCGAACAGGGGACAGCCACCTGGCGCGCCCTGTGGGACCTGCGCGCGGTCCTGGAGAACTGAGCGATGAGCCAGTCGTTGACGCACGGGCCCGCCGTCCCCGAGGCCGCGGTGGCGGCGCTCGCGGCGACGGGCCCCGGGGCACCGTTCCTGATCGGTGTGCGCCACCACGCGCCCTCGCTGGCGGCGGCGCTCCCGGTGCTGCTGGACGAGGCCGCCCCGGACGTCCTGCTCGTGGAACTGCCCGCCGAGTTCCAGCCCTGGCTGGGTCTGCTCGCCCATGAGGAGACCAGGGCCCCGGTGGCGCTGGCCGCCGTGCCCGCCGCCGGGGCCGGCCCCGGGACGCCGGGTGAACGCGGCCCGGCCTTCTACCCGTTCGCGGACTTCTCGCCCGAACTGGTGGCGCTGCGCTGGGCGGCCCGCAACGGCGTCCCGGCCGTGGCCTGCGATCTCCCACTGGCCGACCGGGCCTGGGCGGAGGGCGGTTCAGCAGCCCCCGCCCCGCTTCCGGCGCCCGCACCGGCGGCGGGAGAGGGCGACGGCCTCTCCGACGCCCTCAGGGCCGGGCTCACCGGCCGCGACGGCGACGACCTCTGGGACCGCCTCGTCGAGGCCCATGCCCCGGGCTCGACTCCCGAGGCGATCCGCCGCGCCGCCCTGCTCACCGGCTGGGCGCTGCGCCGCGAGACGGAGGCCCGGGACGGGGTGTCCCGGACGGACCGGGCGCGCGAGGCATGGATGCGCCGGTGCGTCGCCGAGGCCCTGGCGGACGGGCGGCGGCCCGCCGTCGTGGTGGGGGCCTTCCACACTCCGGCCCTGCTGCCCTCCGGCACGGACGCGCGGGACCCGGGGCAGGACGCGCCCCGGACCTCGGCGCCCCACGAGGCAGGGACTGCGGTGCCTGACGCGCCCGGGACTTCGGGGCCCGATGCGCCCGGGATGCCGGCATTCGACGCGCCCGGGACCTCGGTGCCGGACGCGCGCAGGACCTCGGCGCCCGACGTGTCCGGGACTTCGGCTCCCCCCACACCCGGCACCTCGGCTCCCGACGCGCCCAGGACCTCCGGAACGTCCGAAACGGCGGGCACCGCACCCGAGCGGTCCGGCACCGGCCCGGCCGGCGGTCGCACGGACGGACACCCCGCCGGGCAGCACGCCGGGCACCCCGCCGATGTCGCGCCCCGGCCCGCCGCCCACGAGGCGGCTGCCCGCGAGACGGCGCCCGGGACGGCCGGTTCCGCCGGGGACGCGGCGTGCACGGTTTCCCTCGTTCCGTACACCTACGCCCTGCTCGACTCGCGCTCCGGATACCCGGCGGGGATCCGGGACCCCGAATGGCAGCACACCGTCCTCGACGCCGCCGGGGACCCGGCCGCGCTGGACGAGGCGCTGGTCCGCACGGCGGTCCGGGTCTGCGCCGCGTTGCGCGAGCAGGGCCACCCGTACGGCCCGGCGGACGGGCGCGAAGTCGTCCGGGTGGCCGGCGACCTGGCCCGGCTGCGCGGGCTGCCCGCCCCGGGACGCGGCGAACTCCTGGAAGCCGTGCAGACGGTGCTGGGGCGTGGCGAGACGTACGGCACCGGGCGTGCCGTCGCCCAGGCCCTCGAACGCGTCCTCGTCGGTGACCGGACCGGACGGCCCACACCCACCGCGCCGCGCGGCGGTCTGGGCCCCGCCGTCGAGGCCGAGACCGAGGCCCTCTCCCTTCCCGGACCGGACGACGCGCACGCCAAGCAGCCGCGCGACCTCCGGCTCGACCCGGCGCGCTCCGCCCTCGACCGGCGCCGCGAACTGCTGCTCCGCAGGCTCGCGGTATGCGGTATTCCGTACGCCGAGGAGCAGGGCGTGACCGGCGCGGCGGGCACCGAGGGGATCACCACGCGCTGGCAGGTCCGGTGGACCCCCGCGACGGCCGCGATGCTCACCGCGGCCGGGGTCCGCGGTGTCACCCCGGCCCAGGCGGCCGAGGGCACGCTGCGGCAGCGCCACGCGTCCGAGCGCGGGGCGGGGGGCCCGACGGCGGCCGAGGTCGTCCGCGGCCTCACCGACGCCGCCGAATGCGGGCTCCCCGCCCTCGCCGACGAACGCCTCGCGGAACTGGCGTCCGTGCTTCCGTCGAGCGGTACCCTGCCCGAACTCCTCGCCGGGCTCGCCCTGCTGGACCGCATCGACGCGGGCCATCTGCCGGTCACGGCCGTGTCCGACGACGTCCCCGTCCCCGGCGACTCCGACACGGTCCGGGCCGGACGCACCGGCCGGACGGCCGAGATCCTGACCTCGGCCGCGGTCCGCCAGGTGGAGGGGCTGGCGGGTTCGGAGGAGCCCGCTGACGCCCGTGCCCTGCTCGAACTCGCCCAGCGGGCCGACCGGCTGGGCGGTATCCGGCTCACCGCCGCCCTCGCCCGGCTCGCCGCCGACGGCACCCCGCTGATCGCGGCGGCCGCCGGCGCGGTCAGGGTGCTCATGGGCCATGAGGAGGCCGAGGGCTTCGGTGGACGCGTCGCCTCCTGGGTGGACGGCGCCGTGAACAGCGCCTCCCGGACCGCGCTCACGGCCCGCCTCACCGGCGTCCTCACCGTGGCCGGCCCGCTCCTGACCGTCGTCGGTGACGCCCTGGACCCCCTGCTCCGCCGGGTCGTCGAGCTGGACGACGACGCCTTCCTCGCCCGGCTGCCCGCCCTGCGCGGCGGCTTCGACACCCTGAGCCCGGCCGCCCGCGACCGCCTCCTCGACATGGTCGAGGAACGCCTCGGCGAACGCGTCGGCACCCTCGACGCCGACGACCCGGCCGAACTGGCCCGCCGCACGACCGCCGACCTCACGGCCCGCACGCTCCTGGCCGCGCTTGACCTACCGGTCCCGACGCCTCCGGCGGACGCGTCAGGGGACGCACCACGCGGCTCCGCCGGGTCGGCCGGGTCGTCGGCCGGCGGCAGCCTGCCCCACACGGCGGCGGAAGTGACGGACGAAGACGTCCCGGTCGAGCATTCGGGGCCGCGCAACTCGCCTGCGGAGGCGTCCCGTTCCGGTGCGGCGGGCGAAGGGTCGGTCTCCGTCTCGGTGGACGCGGCCTCGCCCGGCGGGGCATCCGGTCGGCACGACGGGTGGGAGGCCGGGGTCGCGGGCGAAGGGGTTTTGGCGCGGGCGCTCGGGCCCGCGGACCGTTGGCGGCTGGTGCTCGGGCGTCGGTCGGAGCGGATGGCGCCGGGGGCGGCCCGGCTGGCGACCGCGTTGGACGAGTTGTACGGCGCGGGGCGAGGCGAGGGATCCCGGGGCGGCCTGCCGGGAGGCGGCGGCCCGGGGGCGCGCGGGGGACGGGAACCGTCGTTCCCCGGGGTGCGCGAGTGGTCCGAGGAACTGGCCGCGCTGTTCGGCCCCGGAGTACGGGAGGAGGTCCTGGCCGCCGCGGCCGGGACGGGGCGGCAGGACGTGCTGGCGGAGCTGGACCCGGCTGCCGCCACCCCGTCGGTGGAGCTGCTGCGGACGATTCTGCGGTACGCCGGAGGACTTCCCGAAGCCCGGATCGCGGCGCTCCGGCCGCTGGTGCGCCGGCTGGTCGAGGAGCTGACCCGTCAGCTCGCCACCCGGCTGCGGCCGGCGCTCACCGGTCCGATGGCGGCCCGTCCGACCCGCCGCCCGGGGGGCCGGCTGGACCTGCCGCGCACGCTGCGGGCCAACCTGGCGACGGCCCGGCGCACGGCGGAAGGCACGGTTCGGGTGATTCCGGAGAAGCCGATCTTCCGCAGCCGGGTCCGCCGGTCGGCGGACTGGCGGCTGATCCTGGTCACCGATGTCTCCGGGTCGATGGAGGCGTCCACGATCTGGTCCGCGCTGACCGCGTCCGTCCTCGCGGGCGTGCCGACGCTGAGCACCCACTTCCTGGCGTTCTCCACGGAGGTCGTCGACCTCACCGACCATGTGCACGACCCCCTCTCCCTCCTCCTGGAGGTGAGCGTGGGCGGAGGTACGCACATCGCCGCCGGGCTGCGGCACGCCCGCAGCCTGATCACGGTGCCCACGCGCACCCTCGTCGTGGTCATCAGCGACTTCGAGGAGGGGGCACCGCTCGGCGGGCTGCTCGCCGAAGTGCGGGCCCTGGTGACCACCGGCTGCCATGTGCTCGGGTGCGCGAGTCTCGACGACGCCGGCCGGCCGCGCTACTCGACGGGCGTCGCCGGACAGCTCGTGGCCGCCGGAATGCCCGTCGCGGCCCTCAGCCCGCTCGAACTGGCCCGCTGGATCGGGGAGAAGACCGCATGACCGACACCCTGCTGCCCCCCGTCGCACCCGACGTGACGGCCTCGCTCGTGGAGGACCTCTCGCCCCGGCTGCGCAAACGCCTGGACGCGGCGGTCGCCAAGCTCGCCGCCCGGCCGGTGCACCGGGAGGGGGACACGGTGACCGTCGCCGTCGACGACGACACCGAGCTGCGCCTGCACGCCCCGGGCGGCTGCGTGGCCACCGTGGAGGGCATCACCTGCGGTTGTCTCCTCGCCCCCGCCTGCGTCCACCGCGCCGCAGCCGCATGCGCGGCCCCGGCGGCCGAACCGGCGGCCGAACCGGCGGAGGAAGTGACGGACGCTCCGGCCGGATTGCCGGCCGGAGAACCGACAGCCGGTCCGACCGACGAGCCGACGACGGAACCAGCCACGGAGCCGTCGACGGCAACTCCGGCCATCCGGTCCCCGGCAGCGGCAGCGGCAGCGGCACCGGCACCCGCCACCCCGCCGGCCGGCACCGGCCCGGGGCCCGCCCCGCTCGGTGCCACCTCGGACACCACCCCGACCCCCGCCCCCGAGCCCGAAACGGCGACCCCCGCCCAACGCGACGCCGCCGCCGCGCTGTGGTCGGCCGGGGCCGCCGTGCTGGAGGCGGGGGTCGACGGAGCCGGCGCCGTGACGCAGGCGGTTCTGCTCCGTGCCGCCCACACGGCGCGGCTCCGGCAACTGCACCGCGCCGCCGGAGCGGCGATCTCCGTCGTCACGCTGCTGCGCGCCGCGCGCTCCGGGGACGCGTCCTACCGCACCGCCGATCTGGTCACGGCCCTGGGCGAACTCCTGGGCACCGCGCACCGGGTGGGCCGGGCGTCCGGGGCGGAGCTGGAGGCCGTGCGCGGCCGGGCCCGCCGCCCGTACAGCCCGGACGGCTCGCTCCGCCTCTACGGACTGTTCACCGAACCCGTGGTCACCGACTCGGGACACGGCGGCGTCCGGACCTGGGTGGCCGCGGCCGACGGCCGCCTGTTCACGGTCGGGGACGTGGCTCCGGGCGGCGCCGGACGGGCCGTGGGCGTGGCGGACCGGGCCGTACGCCTGGGGGACAGCGCGGTCACGCACCGGGAGCTGGGCCGGGCCGGTCTGGCCGTCTCCGGGGCGACGGTCTCGCCCGACGGCAGACTCGGCGCCGGGAAGAACGTCAAGGCCGTCACCGCACGCGGGGTCGCCTGGACGGAACCGCCGCTCGCCGCGCTGTGGCAGACCCCGCCGGCCCGCCAGGCCGCCCGCGCCCTGCGGTCCACCGGTCGCTACACCGAGCCGGCCGGAGGCGGCGGCGACCTGCTGTTCCTGGACGTCGACCTGCTCGGCGCCGTACCGGAACCGGCCGGAACCTGCCTGCTCGCACGGTGCGAAGGAGGCGGCCCGGTCATCCGGCTGGCCGTGGCCGACGACGCGCCCGCCCTCGCCCACCGCGACAATCTGACGCTGCTGGCCTCCGCTCCGGGGACACGGCTGAGGATCATCGGCCGGATGGTCCCCGCCCCGCACCCCCGGCTCGCGCTCCTCGCCTGCTCGCACCCGACCGAGGACGGCACGGTCGACCTGGGCCTCGACCGGCTGCGCCGCGCCGACTTCCCCGCCCCGGCGACCAGTGCCCCCACGGCGCGCGGTGCGCACCCCGCCCCGGCGCGGTCGGGCGTCACCGACACGCACTCGCCGCTGTATCTCCTGGAACGCCGCGTCGAGCAGGCGGTCACGGCGGGGCGTGCCGCCCTCGGCATGCTCGGCGGCCTCGGCGAAGAGTCGCGCAGGATCCGGCGCGGCGGACTTCCCACCGCCGCCGGTCTCCTCACCGCCCTCGGGGCCTCGGCCGCCGAGCGGGGACGTGATTCCTTCGGCCGTCTGCTGCCCGCCGACACCGACGGGTTCGCCACCCACTGGCTCGCCGCAGCCCGGTACGCGGCCGCCGTGTCCGAGGCCCTGTGCGCGGCGGCCTGGGACCCGGACCCGGCCCTGGAGCGCCCGGCGTAGCCGGGCCGCTCCCGGGGCGGCCGGGGACCCGCCTCAGGCGTGGCGCAGACAGAGCGTTCCCCACTGGAAGCCCGCGCCGATGGCGGAGAGCACATAGGTGTCGCCCGGGAGCAGATCGCCCCGGGCACGGGCGTCGTGGAGCGCGGTGAACGCCCCGGCCGAACCGGTGTTGCCCAGCCGGTCGACGGTGATGGGGGCCCGGTCGTGGGGGACGCCGAGGGCCGTCATGGCGGCGTTGACGATGTTCAGATTGGCCTGGTGCAGGAAGAAGTGGCGGATCTCGTCGACCGGCACCCCGGCCCGCCCGGCCGCGTTCGCGATGCTCTCCGGCAACCGGACCGTCGCGGTGTTCCAGACGGCGCGACCGTCCATGAACAGATAGTGGTCCCCGGCCGCCACCGTCGCGGCGGTCGTGGGACGCCGGGAGCCGCCGGCCGGGATCTGGACGTCGTACGACAGGTGCGAGCCCAGGTCGTAGGAGAGCAGGCCCGCCCCCGGGGTGCCCGAGCGGGTGAGGACCACGGCCGCCGCGGCGTCGCCGAAGAACACCCCGGCCGTCCGGTCGTCCGGGTTGGTGACGCGCGAGGCGCAGTCGGCGGCCAGCAGCAGAACGGTGGTGATCGACGGGTTCTGCAGCAGATGGGCGGCGATCAGCAGCGCCTGGATACCGGACGCGCAGGCCGCCTGGGTGACGTCCAGCGACAGGGCGCGGTGGGCGCCCAGCGCGTCCTTGACGATCAGGGCGGTGGAGACGAGCGGCTGGTCCCCGGTGTAGCTGGCGACGATGACCGCGTCCAGCCGCTCCGGCGCGACCCCCGAGGACTCCAGGGCCGGGCGGGCGGCGGCGACGCACATGTCGGACGTCGCCAGATCCGGGGCCAGCCTGCGCCGTTCGCGGATTCCGGTGCGGCTGGTGATCCAGGCGTCGCTGGTGTCCAGCGTGCGGGTCAGCTCCTGGTTGGTGACGACCCGGGGCGGCAGGTGCACCCCGGTGCCCGCCACCGCGAACGGCACGGCCAGCGCGGCACCGGTCTGGTGGGACAGCGTGCTGTCCGGCGCGAGGGTCATGCCGCCGCGCTCCGCCCGGGTGCCGCCGGTCCGCCTCGAAGAGCTGCCATGGTCCGTATCCCATCCTTCGGTTCGTGAGTGGCCCGGCACACGCCGGGGAGAGCGCGGTCGCGCCGGGTCGCGTACGGCGACCGGAGCGGTCACGTACGCGACCGGGTCAGTACCGCCAGCGGACGGCCTCGGCGATGTCCGCGTCGGAGGAGCCGGCGAAGAGCTCGGCCTCCGCCCGCCGCACCGCCAGCACCGCCTCGTACAGCCGCGGGCCGAACGCCTCGCGGAGCAGCACGGACTTCTCGTAGGCGTCGATCGCCTCGGGCAGCGACGCCGGGAGGCGTTCGGCGAGGTCGAGCGAGGCCGGGTCGGCGGTGGTCTCGGGCGGGAGCGACTGCCCGGCGTCGAGCCCGGCCGTTCCGGCGGCGAGCACCGCCCCCAGCGCCAGATACGGATTGGCGGCCGCGTCGAAGCACTTCAGCTCGGCGTTGGCCTGCCCGGCCGCCGAGCCCGTGATCAGGCGCAGCGCCGCCTCGCGGTTCTCCAGCCCCCAGCAGCGGTACGCCCCCGCCCAGTGGGAGGGGACGAGACGCAGATACGAGGCCGCGGTGGGCGCCCCCACCGCGATCAGGGCGGGGAGTTCGGCGAGGACGCCGGCGAGGAAGTGCTCGGCCTCGGGGTGCAGACCGTGGCGGCCGGGTCCGCCGTGTCCGAGGTTGCGGCCGTCGCGCCACAGGCTCAGATGGAGATGGCCCCCGTTGCCGACGGCGCCTTCGGTGAAGACCGGCGCGTAGGAGACCCGCAGACCGTGCCGGGCGGAGACGGCGCGGACGGTGTGCCGGACGAGCATCGTCGTGTCGGCCGCCTCCACCGGTCCTTCGGCGGCCACCGAGACCTCGAACTGCCCGGCGCTGTACTCGGGATGGAGCTGGAGCACGGACAGACCCTGGGCGGTGAGGGCGCGCATGACGTCGCGGAGGTAGTCCGACAGCTCGACGAAGCGCGTCATCCCGTACGCGGGCCCCTCCGTGGCCGGGGCACCGGCGGCATCGGCCACGATCCATTCGACCTCGATGCCCGCCCGTACGGACAGACCGCGCCGTTCCAGTTCCCCGACGGTCTGCCGGGCGAAGCGGCGCTGGCAGCCGGGGTGCGGGGTGCCGTCCTGGCGGAGGCGGTCGGCGGGCGCCCAGGCCCAGCCGGGCTGGGCGTGCAGCGGGGTGAGGCGGTCGAGGTCGGGGACGAGCCGGAGATCGCCCACCGGCCCCCCGCCGTCCGGGTAGTCGGTGATCGAGTCGTCCACCAGGAAGACGTCGAAGCAGGGTGCGGCGCCGACCCCGTACGCGGCGGCGTGTTCGAGCTGGGCGAGCGGAACGGACTTGACCCGGGTGAGACCGGCGTTGTCGACCCAGCCGAACACCACCCCGTCGATTCCGTCGGCGGCGAGCCTGGCAGCGGTCCGACGGGCCCGTTCGGCCCTCTCGGCGCGGGCGTGCTTGATGATCATTCCTCCATGCTTGTGCCAACGCCCTTTAGGTGAAGGCGAGTTGATGATGAGTTCACTCGTCCGTGAACGGGTGCGGCGGTGAGGTGACCTGCGGGTCGCGGACCTTCCGGTCCGGACGCACTCGGCCTCCGAAGACCTTCAGGGGCGGGCCGCCATGGCCCGCCGGGCCCCGGGAACGCCCGTCCGCACGGCGGGCGCGGTCACCGGGCACGCGGGCGCGGTGAAGTCCCGCACCAGATCGTCGACCAGGGCGTCGATCCGCTCCTTGGTGACCGAGGACATGAGGAAGACATGCGCGTACGCGCGCGGGCCCCCCGGATCCCCCGGGTCGGTCAGGACGTCCTGGCAGGACAGCGACCACTTGGCCACCGTCGCGTCACCGGGCCTGCGGAACCGGACCGTGATCGCCCCGGGGCTGCGGGCCGCCCACAGATCGATCCCGTGCGTCCTGCGCAGACCGTCGAGCCGGTCCAGCAGATAGCCGCTGAGCCGCTGGGCCCGTCGGATCAGCGCGATCTGGTCCTCGTACGAGTGGCGCGCGAGATGGTCCCACAGCATCAGCGGCGAAAGGCCGTTGCGCGAACCGGCGAACGTGGTGTCCCTGGTGTCGATGTACGGGGCCCGCGCCGGCGGCTCCAACTGGTACTTGACCTTCGTCATGTAGATCCCGCACGGCCACGGCGCCCCGGGCCACTTGTGCCCGCTCATCGCGATCGAGGCGACCATGTCCACCCCGCGCCCCTCCACGGGACTGACCGGTGCCACCCCGAAGTCGAACGCCGGCAGATCGAGATCGGCCGGATCGGTGCGGCACGGGCCGTCTCCGTGCGGGGTGTCGCGGGCCATCCGTACGAACGGGACGTACGCCGCACCCAGCGCGCCGTCGACATGGATCCAGAAGCGCCGGCGGCGTTCGGTGATCCGCTCCCCGGTCTCCGGGTCCGTGCCGAGGTCGAGGACCCCGTCCAGCATGCCGTACCGCTCGAAGACCGGCAGCAGCCGCGCGCACACGGTGTCGACCTCGTCGTGCGCGCCCTTGAACGTGCTGCCGAGATTGAGGCTGATCAGCACGGGATGGCCCCGCCCGGCGAAGAAGTCGACCAGCTTCACCAGTGCCTCCACGTCGATCCGGCCGCTGCCGTCGCCGGAGCCGCCGGACGGACCCGGCTCGCAGGGCACCTCGCGCGGCCAGGGAAGCACCGCGCCGCTCGCGTCGGTGAGCGGGCAGTCCTCGGGCCGGTAGAGGGCCCCGGCCACGTCGTGGAAGGTCTCGATGCCCAGCACGTGCACGGCCTTGGTCACCGAGTAATGGGTGTCCTCGGAGTAGAACGCCACCGGCCGGAACGCGACGGACCGCTCCGCGCGGGACCGGACCGGAGCCGGACCGGTCGCCGCGCCCTCGGCCCGCTCCGGCCGCAGCAGCGGCTTGCCGCCGAGGTAGTCGCGGGCGTTCCACAGCCCGTACATGTTGCCCTCGGTGGACCCCATGGACAGGACATAGCCCCAGTACGACTCGCCGTTCTCCGGATCGTGCGGCCACGTGGCGTTCCACAGCGCCGCGTAGTAGTCCAGGACGGCCCGTTCGACCACTTTGGTGTTCAGCTTGTAACCACCGCTGCGGAAGGGGTCACCGAGGTTGTTGATGTTGTTCGGCATGAACCGGGCGAGATCCAGCACCGAGTCCCGCATGTCCTGCGTGGCCTGGTAGCCGAGGAAGTGGTCCCGCCGCTCCGCCAGGTACAGCTCCAGCGCGCAGATCGCCCCGCGCCGCCGCGCGGCGCTGAGCCCACCCGGCGAGAGCGCGAAGTCACCCGCCCGCAGCCCGGGTTCGGAGACGTACGCGGCCGCGGGATCCCGCACCGGTCGGCTGACCGGCCACGGCGGAGCGCCGGCGGGCGCCCCGGCCCCGGGAGGCGGCTCGCCGGGCCCGTGCCCGCCCTCCGGGCCGAACGGGACGTGGTGCGGACAGTGCGGGACGTCGGTCACGGGGGACTCCGATCGGGCAGGGGCGGGCGCAGGCTCGGCACGGCGGCGAGCAGCTCCCGGGTGTACGGGTGCCGGGGCGCGCGCAGCAGGTCGTCCGTGGGCGCGGTCTCGACGATGCGGCCGTGCCGCATCACCGCCACCCGGTCGGAGACATGGCGGACGGCCGGCAGATTGTGGCCGATGAACAGCATCGACAGACCGAGCCGTCGCTTGAGCGAGCGGACGGTGTTGAGGACGTCGGCCTGGACCGAGACGTCGAGCGCGGAGGTCATCTCGTCCGCGATGAGCAGTCCGGGCCGGACGGCCAGGGCGCGGGCGATGGCGACCCGCTGGAGCTGGCCGCCGGACAGTCCGCGCGGCAGCCGGCCGGCGAGGGCGGGGTCCAGGCCGACGAGTCCGAGGAGTTCGGTGACGCGGGCGTCGCGCGCGGTCGCGTCCAGCCGTTCGAAGACGGTGGCCGCCTCGACGAGCGTGCGGCGGACCGTCATCCGGGGGTCCAGAGCCGTGTCCGGGTCCTGGAGCACCACCTGGACCAGCCGGGCCAGCCGTCGCCGGCCGCGCACCGTACGCGTCCGCGCCTCGCGCCCGTCGATCAGGATCCGTCCACCGTGCGCGGGGACCAGGCCGACGATCGCGCGGGCCAGGCTCGACTTCCCGGAACCCGACTCGCCCACGAGCCCGAGCGTGGTGCCGGACGGGATCTCCAGCGAGACGCCGTCCACGGCGGTGCGCGGACCGGGCCGGCCGGGGTGGCGGACGGTGAGGTCACTCACCCGGAGACACGTCATGACGGGCTCACCGCCCCGTCGTCCACCGGCACCGGGGACCAGCACGCGACCCGGTGGTCGGCGGCCGGTTCCACCGTCGGCGGGGCCTGTTCGGCGCACCGGTCCACCCGGCGCGGGCAGCGCGGCTCGAAGGGGCATCCCGGCGCGGGCGCGCGCGGATCGGGCGGCGGCCCCGGGACCGTCGGCAGCGGCGCGTCCCGGTCGGCGGAGAGCGCCGGGACCGATGCCACCAGGGCACGGGTGTACGGGTGCCGGGCGCCGTCGGCGAGCCGGTGCGCGGGCAGGGCCTCGACGACCGTCCCCGCGTACATCACCAGGACCCGTTCGCAGAACTCGCCCACGAGCGCGATGTCGTGGCTGATGAACAGGACCGCCGTGGCGTCGTCGCGGCGGATGGTGGTGAGCAGCCGCAGGATCTGCCGCTGCACGGTGGTGTCGAGCGCGGTGGTCGGTTCGTCCGCGATGATCAGCCCCGGCCGGGTCATCAGCCCCGCGGCGATCATCACGCGCTGCCGCTGCCCGCCGGAGAGCTGGTGGGGACGGACGCGCAGCAGCGCGGGGTCGAGGCCGACCCGGCGCAGCGCATCCGCCGCCTGCCGCAGGGCCTCGGCACGGCTCGCACCGCGATGGGCCCGGACGGCCTCGGTCAGCTGGGTGGAGATCCGCAGCGCCGGATTGAGCGCCGACGCCGGATTCTGGAACACCAGGGCCAGCCCGGTCCCGAGGTGCCGGTCCCGTTCCCTGCGGGGCAGGGCGGCGGGATCGGCCCCCAGAACCCGCAGGGTGCGCCGGGACGTCCGGGCACCGTGGGGCAGCAGATCGGCGACGGCCAGCGCGGTGAGTGACTTGCCGGACCCCGACTCCCCGACGAGGCCCACCGCCTCGCCCCGCCGCAGCGACAGGCTCACCCCGCGCACCGGCCGCACGGGGCCGTCCGGGGTGGGGAGTTCGACGCTCAGGTTCTCCACGCACACCACCTCGTCGTCCTCGGCCGGACCGTGGGCGAGGCCCCCGGGGACCCCGTCCCCGGGGCGGCGCGGGGACGGCAGCCGCGCGGGCACGCGCGGTGTGGGGCCGCGCCCGGCCACCCGCCCGGCCAGCACCTCACCGAGCAACTGGAAGGCCAGGGCCGCGTAGAGGACGGCCAGCCCGGGGGCGAGCGCCGACAGCGGCTCGGCGTAGATCCGGTCCAGGCCCTGGCTCAGCAGCTGCCCCCAGTCGTAGCCGGGCGGCTGCACCCCCAGGCCCAGGAAGCTCAGCCCGGAGAGGGCGACGAGCGAGGTGCCCGCCGCCGTGGTGGTGCTCAGCAGAAGCGGTTCGGCGATGTTCGGCAGGACGTGACGCACCAGCAGCCGCATCCGGCTCAGTCCGAGGACCCGGGCCGCCGCGAGGTGGTCGGTGCCCGCGACCCCGGCGGCCAGGGTCTGGGCGAGCCGGGCGAAGCCGGGGACACCGGCCACCGCGAGCGCCAGCATCGCCCCGGTCGCGCCCGCGCCCAGCACCACCGCGAGGAACATCGCCACCAGCAGCGCCGGGAAGGCCAGCAGCAGCGTGATCAGCCCCGCGACCAGCCGGCGGGCCCGGGGACCGAGCACCGCCGTGGAGGCCCCGAGAAGAATGCCCGCGCCCGCGCCCAGCAGATCGGCCCCCAGCGCCAGCAGCAGCGAGGACCGGGCCGCCGCCAGCACCCGGGCGAGCAGGTCCCTGCCCAGGTTGTCGGTGCCGAACGGATGCGCGGCGGAGGGGCCCCGGAGCACGGCCGAGGTGTCCGGCCGGTCGGCCTCGGCCCCCCAGAGCAGCGGGCCGGCGACGGCGACCGCGACCAGTGAGGCCAGCATCAGCGCGGTCAGCCAGGCCATGGGTGAACGCGGCAGCCGTACGCGAGGGCTCATCGTCACATCTCCCGGATCGCCGAGCGGGGATCGAGCACGGCCAGCACCACGTCGACCAGCAGCCCGGCCAGCAGCACCGAGGTCCCCAGCACCAGCACCATCGCCTGGACCACCGGATAGTCCTGCGCGACCACGGACTGGGCCAGGGCGGAACCGATGCCGGGCCATGCGAAGACCTTCTCCACCAGCACGGTTCCGGCGATCAGCGCGGGCAGCAGGCTTCCGGCGACGGTGAGCGCGGCGGTGGCCGTGTTCGGCGCCGCGTGGCGCAGCAGCCGGCGCGCGGGGGACAGGCGTCTGCCGCGCGCGGTGCGCATGAAGTCCTCGCCGAGCACCTTCAGCGCCTCCACCCGGACGACGCGCAGCAGGACGGCGGTCGGGGCGAGGGAGAGCGCGAGGACCGGCAGGACGAAGGACTCGACGCCCGCCGCACCCGCCACCGGGAGCACTCGCAGGCCCACGGAGAGCAGGGCCGTGAGCCCGGCGGCCAGCACGAAGTCCGGGACGCCGGCCAGCCCGGCGGTGCCCACCGTGAACGCCGTCTCGGTGCGCGGGCGGCGGCCGTCCCGGGTGCGCACGGCGGCGATCAGGCCGCCGGGCAGGGCCACGGCGAGCGTGGTCAGGAAGGCGAGGCCGGCGATCTCCAGGGTGGCGGGCAGCCGGGTGCGGACCAGTTCGGCGACCGGGGTTCCGGTGACCAGGGAGGTGCCGAGGTCGCCGTGGAGGAGGCCGCCGAGGTACCGCCCGTACTGCGAGAGCAGCGGGGCGTCGAGCCCCAGGGCCTGACGGCGGGCGGCGACGAGACCGGGGGAGGCGTCGACACCGAGCGCGGCCCGCACCGGATCACCGGGCACGAGCCGGATCATCGCGAACGAGGCGGTGAGCACCACCGCGAGGCAGAGCAGCAGCCGTGCGCCGCGACGGCCGAGGAACACCGTCCAGGGGTGCCGCAGCAGGGGAAGTACGGACATGGGGGCCCCGGATCACTGGTGGAGGCGGATGCTGGTGGGCACCAACTGGCCGCCGAACGTGGTGGTGAACGTGGTGCGGTGGCCGTACACCCCGCTGCGGCCCTCCGCGACGGGCAGGGCGTCGGCCGAGCGGAAGAGCGCGGCCGAGGCCCGGTTCCAGGTGGCGCACCCCGAGGTGTCGGCCTCGCGCAGGGCGCGGGCCACGAGGGCGTCGTACGCGGGATTGGCGACCCCGGCGAAGTTGAGGCCCCGGGCGGGGGCCGGTCCGGAGAAGAACGGGATGAAGCCGACCGGCAGGGCGAAGCCCGGGGTGCTGCCCACCACCACGTCGAAGTCGGCCGTCCGGTACATGGCGTTGACCAGGGCCGGCAGGCTTTCGGTGACCAGGTCGACCTTCGCGCCCAGCGCCGTCCACTGCCGGGCCATCAGCTCCGCGACCGAGGTGAGCGTCGGGCCCAGGTCGGCGCTGGTGATCAGCCGGAGCCGCAGCGGCCGGCCGTCGCGCGTGAGCGGGCCGCCGCCCGTGCGGGCCCATCCGGCGCGTCGCAGGGCGCGGGCGGCGTCGTAGGAGGGGAGATGGGCGTCGGCGAGCGCCGCGTGGCAGACGGCGCCCACGGCGCCGAAGTCGCCCGCGGGGCTGCCCCGGCCGCCGACGGCGACATTGGCCAGTCCCCGGCGGTCGAGGGCGGCGACGAGGGCGCGGCGCAGCACCGGATCGGAGAGGGCCCGCCCGGGGCGCTGGTTGAAGAAGGTCAGCCCGACCACGGAGGCCACCTCGGTGGTGGCCAGTCCGTGTCCGTCCAGCCGGGCCCGGTCGGGTCCGCTCACATGCGCGATCTCGATGCCGCCGGTGAGCAGCAGATTGGCCGCCGTGGAGGTCTGCGGCACCACCGTGAGCACCAGGCGCGCGGGCAGACCCCGTGCGGCGGTCGTCGCCCCGGCGGGTCCCCAGGCGTATCCCTCGCGCACGGTGAACTCGTAGGGACCGCCCGGGGTGTAGCGGGTCAGGACGTACGGCCCGGTGCCCCGGGTGGTGCGCTCCAGCAGACCGGGGTGGTCGAGTCCGGCGGGGCAGACGATCGGCAGCAGTCCGACGGTGCGGGTGAGGAACGGAAAGGGCGCGGAGGCCCGCACGGACACCGTGCCGGCCCGGTCGTCGGCGAACGCGGTGAACGGGACGTTCGGCAGGACGGTCTGGGCACCCGCGAGCCGGTTGCCGGGGTCGCTCGCGTACGTGAGGGCCCGCCTCACCGCCGAGGCGGTGAGGCGGGTTCCGTCGGAGCAGGTGACGCCGGGGCGCAGGGTGAAGGAGGCGGTGGTGGCCGTGGCCCGCCAGGAGGTGGCCAGACCCGTGACCAGGGTGCCGTCGGGGGCGAGGTTGACCAGGGAGTCGTAGGCGTAACGGGCCTGGGAGGCGCCGAAGGCGGAGTAGGGGTCGAAGCTCGGTGTCTCGCTGGACTCGGCGATCCGGACGGTGCCGCGGTCCACCAGAGGGGTGGTCGTGGAGGAGGTGGCGCCGCTGCCGCATCCGCTCAGCGCGGCGGCGAGCGCGGCCGCCAGGACGACCGGTGGGGTGCGTCGGGGCATGGCGCCATCGTGCCACCGGCGAGAGGGCACGCGGTGCCAACTGACGTGTGCGGCAAGCGCGTTCGAAACGGCCGAACCACCCGCCCACCGGGCCGGGAGCGGCCGGGAGCGGCCGGGAGCGGTGCGGGCGGGGGCGTCGTGATTCATCCGTTCGGGGTGCGGTGCACCCCGTGCCGCAGATGCGGAAAAGAGGGATTCGCGAGAATGGAAATACGATAAGCGCATGGGTGTTGGTGGTGCCTGTGGAGAAACAGGTGACGGGGGATAAGTCAAGGAACACTCACACGAGTGAATCGAACGACATCCATTTGGCTCAGGAGGCCGTGGTTCGACTACCGTGATCAAGGGGTCGGACGGCACTTGCCGGTGGTTCGAGAATCCGACTCGGCGGACGAATCCGGAATTCCGAGATGGAATGCTTCTCTCCGCCCGGCTCCACTGCTCCGTTGTTCGCGGGGCCAGGGTTCCCTGTCATTCCCATGCGTAGAGAGGACGGAGCATCATGCCTCCCGTAGTACCGCCCTTCCTGGTCGGCCTCATCGTCGCGCCACTGGCCAAGCGCCTCATCAAGCCACTGGTGCGTGGTGTCGTCAAGACGTCCGTCGGCATCGCGATGGAGGTGAAGAAGGCGGCCCACGAGGCCGGGGAGAACATCCACGACCTCGCGGTCGAGGTGGCCGCCGACGTCGTCGCCACCCAGATGGCCGCCGGTGAGATCGACATCCCCTCGCCCGACGACCGCCACGCCGCCGGGGGTGAATCCCCGGGTGCGGCCAAGGGGGACGCGAAGACCCCGAAGATCCGGGCGACCGCCGCCAAGGCGCACTGAAGGTCCGCTTAAGGACCTGAGGCCGTCGCCGGACACACGGGCCGAAAGGTTTCGGCCGTATGTGTGCGGGCGGCGGCCGATCGCGGACCGTTCCTTCTCCTTTTCTCATCGATTCGAATTCCCGCTCCGTCGCTCCGCTCCGTCGAATTCCCGACAGATTTCCGCGACCTCCGCGAACAGGTGACCGTTACACATGCCATCGCTCCTCGATGCCCCGGCCGGACTCCGCCCCGTCGAAAGGGCAGCGAGCCCGCGCTCGGTCACTCCGGGCCGGCAGCGCTGGGACGTCGGGCTGGTGCTCGGCCGGCCCGGGTCGGCGGAGATCCTCGCCGCCGCGCTGCGCCGCGTCCCCGGGATCACCGAGGCCGCGGCCAACCCGGTCACCGGGAGGGTGCTCGTCCGGCACGACGCCCGGATGGGTGCGGCGGAGGTCGGCCGGGTCGTCCGCAGGGCGGTCGCCCTCGTCGCCGACCGCGTGGCCGGAACGGCGCACCGGGCCCCGGCCCGCCCCGCCGCCGTGCCCGCCCCGAGGGCCGGCATCTCCACCGTCGCCCGCCCGGTGATCGCCGTCGGCGGCGGCTTCGCGGCCGGAATCGCCCTCGTCAAGGGCTCCGCGCTGAGCAAGCAGCTCGTCGCGGCGGGGGGCGTGGCCGCGGCCACCGCCGCCGTCGTCCGCAAGGGCTGGCGCCGCGCCACCGAGGTCTCGCGCGAAGCGGCCGGGCCGGACGGCCAGGGCCCCGGACGCCATCCGCTGCTGGAGATCGTCGGCCCCCACCGGGGCCGTCTCTACCGCGCCGGCGCCCTCTCCATCGCCTGCCAGCTCTCCGAGATGGCACTCGGCACCTTCCTCGGCTGGACCGGCCTCGTCCTCATCAAGGGCGAGGCGGCCCCCCTCGTCGCTCTCGGGCTCACCACGGCCTCCGCCCAACTCTGGGGCCTGGCCGCACTGGTGGCCGCCGCCTGCGCCGCCGTCGCCGGCCTCTCGTACGCCTCGGGCATCCAGTGGCGCAGGCTCGGCCAGGACATCGAGCACGACTGGCGCGGCCGCACCTACCGGCACGTCCAGCACCTGGAGATGGAGCATCTGGAGGGCGAGCGGACCAGCAGGATCGCCGGGGCGCTGACCACCGACGTGGGCCAGTTCGGCTCCTTCTTCGCCGGCCCGGCCAGCGACATCCTCCAACTCGGCACCAGCATCGTCCTCCTGGTGCCCGCCTTCCTCTTCCTGGCCCCGCAGATCGCCTGGATCGCCCTGCTGCCCGTCCCCGTCATCGCCTGGCTCTCGCTCGACCACCAGTCCCGGTCCGCCGCCGGATACGCCGCCGCCGGGGAGGACCGTGCCAGGCTCGGCAGCCAGGTCATCAACGCGCTGGAGGCCGGCGCGACGGTCAAGAGCTTCTGCGCCGAGGAGTACGAGGCGGACCGCATCGACGCGCTGAGCGCCCAGGCCCAGGACAGCAGCCGGGCGACCGACCGCACCACCATCCGCCACGCCGAGACCCTCCGCGCCTGCACCACCGCCTCCATGGCCGGAATCCTGCTCATCGGCGGACGTTCCGTCCTCAACGGCACCCTGAGCTTCGAGGTGTTCAACCCGCTGATCGGACTGCCGCAGATGCTGCTGGTCCGGATGAGCAGGCTCGGCGGCATCGTCGACCAGTACCAGCGCACCCTCGCCTCCTACGACCGGGTCCAGCGGCTGCGCGCGCTGCCCGTCGAGACCGACGACGGCGACATGCCCCTCGACCCCGGCCGGGTGAAGGGAGAACTCGCCCTGGACGGCGTCACCTTCGCCTACCCCGGCCGCCCGGCCGCCCTGGACGACCTCTCGCTGACCATCCCCGCCGGGCAGGTCACCGCCCTGGTGGGTGCCACCGGCTCCGGCAAGACCACCATCGCCAAGCTTCTGATGCGGTTCCAGGACGCCGAATCCGGCACCGTACGGCTCGACGGCCAGGACATCCGCCGGCTGCGCCGCCACGATCTGCGCCACGCCATCGGCTTCGTCGCCCAGGACCCGTTCCTCTTCGACGGCACCCTTGCCGACAACATCCGCTACGGCAGCTTCCACGCCACCGACGAGTCCGTCGTCCATGCCGCGACCATGGCCGAGGCGCACCCCTTCATCTCCGCACTGCCGGACGGTTACGACACCCTCATCGGAGAGCGCGGCGCCGCGCTCTCCGGCGGCCAGCGCCAGCGCATCGCCCTGGCGCGCGCGATCCTCAAGGACTCACCGGTCGTCATCCTCGACGAGGCCACCTCCGCCGTCGACAACGAGACGGAGGCCGCCATCCAGCGGACCCTGCGCGACTTCGCGGACGGCCGCACCATGATCGTCATCGCCCACCGCCTCTCCACGGTCCGCCATGCCGACCGCATCTACGTCATGGACCGGGGCGGCATCGTCGCCGAACAGGGCACCCATGACGAACTCGTCGCCCGGCAGGGCCTCTACGCATCCCTCTGGAAGCTCCAGGCCGGCGACATCGCCGCCTGACGGCCACCGCGCCAACACCCCCCCGCAGAGAACGCCGCACCGCCGGCCCGCCGCGTGACATCACCGCGGCCGGCCCGGTCCGGCCTGCCCTGCGCCCTCACCTTGTTCACTTCCCTGGAGGTACCCCCATGTCCCGTCGCGACGGCGACGTCCTGCCCCTGACCGCCGCCCAGCGGGAGATCTGGCTGGCCGAGCAGGGCTCGCGCACGCCGATCCCCGGCTACCGGGTCGGAGAGTGCCTGGCGATCCACGGCCCCGTCGACCGCGCGCTGTTCGACACCGCGCTCCGCCGGGTCGTGCACGAGGTCGACGCCCTGCACGTCACCTTCGCGGACGATGGCGACGACCCCCGCCAGATCCTGCGCGAGAGCTGGGACTGGGAGCCCGCCCATCTCGACCTCGCCACCGAGTCCGACCCCCGGGCGGCCGCCCTGGCCTGGATGGAACGGGACCTCGCCCGCCCGCTGGACCTCACCCGTGATCCGCTGTTCGGCCATGCGCTGATCCGGCTCTCGGCCACCGAGTACCTCTGGTACCTCACCTACCACCACATCGTGCTCGACGCGATCAGCAGCTCCATGGTCCGGCAGCGGCTCGGTGAGGTGTACTCGGCGCTGGCCGAGGGAAGCGCCGTTCCGCCCTGCCCCTTCGGCCCCCTGAGCGATCTGGTCGACAGCGACACCGCCTACCGGTCCTCCGCCGACTTCACCGCCGACCGCGCCTACTGGACCGAACGTTTCGCCGACCTGCCCGCCGCCACCCGGCTCGGCGACCCCGCCGTCACCGACCCCCACCGCAGCCTGCGCGTGGCCGAGGAACGGCCGCTGCGCAGCGCCGGCGCACTGCGCGAGGCGGCCGGCCGGGCGGGGGTCCGCTGGTCGCGCGTCGTCGTCGCCGCGACCGCGCTCTACGCCCACCGGCTCAGCGGCGCCCAGGACGTGGTGCTCGCCCTGCCCGTCCCCGCCCGCCGGGGCGCCGCACGTGACCTGACGGCAGTCCCCGGCACCCTGTCCAACGTCGTGCCCCTGCGGCTGACCGTGCGCCCCGGGATGACCTGGCGCGAACTCCTCGCGCAGACGGCCCGTGAGGTCGACGCCGCCGTCGCGCACGAGCGCTACCGCAGCGAGGACCTGCTGCGCGACCTCGGCGCCCCCGGCGGCATCGGCACCGCGTTCCCGCTGATCGTCAACATCATGGCCTTCAACGCCCGCCCCACCTTCGCCGGGCACCCCGCCGACGTCCACCACTTCGTCTCCGGCTCGACCACCGACCTCGCGGTCTGGGTCTTCGACTACCGCGACGGCAACCCCCCGCTCCTGCGCCTGCACGGAGCACCCGAGGCCCACGGCGACGACGCCCTCGCCGCGCACCAGGAACGGCTGCTCGCCCTCCTCGACACCGTCGCCGACTGCGACCCGGACCGCGCCGTCGGCCGTATCGAGCTCATGGCGCCCGAGGAGACCGCGGCGCTGACGGCTCTGGGCAGCGGTCCGGAGGCCGAGGCGGGGGGCGAGTGCCTGCCGGAGGTGTTCCGTGCGCGGGTGGCGGAGGGTCCGGACGCGGTGGCGGTGGTGGGGCCGGATGCGTCGTGGACGTACGCGGAGCTGGATGAGCGGGCCAACCGGCTGGCGCACGAGCTGATCGCCCGGGGGGCGGGTCCGGAGCGTCTGGTGGCCGTGGCGCTGCCCCGGTCGGCGGAACTGGTCGTGGCGATCCTCGCGGTCATGAAGTCCGGCGCGGCGTACGTGCCGGTCGACCCCGCCTATCCCGAGGCGCGCATCGCCTACCTCCTGGACGACGCCCGCCCCGCCCTGGTGGTCACCGACACCGCCTCCGCCGCCCGGCTGCCCGGGGAAGCGGATGCGAGGCGGCTCGTCCTGGACGACGAGGCGACGGCCGCGCGCCTCGCGGACCGCCCGGCCACCGACCCCGGGGCGGTGATCGACCCGGCCCACCCCGCGTACGTCATCTACACCTCCGGCTCCACCGGCCGCCCCAAGGGCGTCACCCCGACCCACGGCGGCCTGCTCAACCTCTTCGCCGATCTGCGCCGGGTGTACGCACGGCGGGGCGACGGCGAGGACCGGCGGCTGCGGGTGGCGCTGACCACCTCGGTGTCCTTCGACGCCTCCTGGAACCAACTGCTCGCCCTCTTCGCCGGCCATGAACTCCACGTCCCCGACCACGCCACCTGGACCGACCCGGACGCCTTCGTGCGCTACGCGGCCGACCACCGGATCGACGTCGTCGAAGCGACCCCGTCCTACCTCCAGGTCCTGCTGGCCCACGGACTGCTCGCGGACCCCGGGCGCCGCCCGACGACCGTGGCGGTGGGCGGCGAGGCCGTCCCCGAGAAGCTCTGGGAGGCGCTGCGCGACGCCGACGCTGTGACCTGCCTCAACCTCTACGGACCCTCCGAATGCACCGTCAACTCCGTGGTCGCGGACCTGGACACCGGTCCGCGCCCGGTCATCGGCCGGCCGGTCACCCGGGCCCGGACGTATGTGCTCGACAGCGCGCTGCGCCCGCAGCCGGCCGGAACCCCGGGTGAGCTGTACATCGCCGGGGCCGGGCTGGCGCGCGGCTATCTGAACCGCCCCGGGCTCAGCGCCGGCCGGTTCGTCGCGGACCCGTTCGGCCCTCCGGGTGCCCGGATGTACCGCACCGGCGACCTGGTCCGCCGGGACGCGGACGGCACCCTCGTCTTCCTCGGCCGCACCGACGACCAGGTCAAGGTGCGCGGCTTCCGCGTCGAACTCGGCGAGATCGAGAACGTCCTCGCCGAGCACCCCCGGATCGTCCGGGCCGCCGTCGTCCTGCGGACCGACGGGGAACCCCGGCTCGTCGGCTACGCCGTGCCCGCCCCGGGAACGCGGGTGACCGGCGACGAACTCCGCGACCATCTGCGCGAACGGCTCCCCGCGCACATGGTGCCCGCCGCGTTCATGGTCCTGGACACCCTGCCGCTCACCCCGAACGGCAAACTCGACCGGCGCGCCCTGCCCGCACCGGAGCACCGGACCGCCGCCCCCGGCCGCACCCCGCGCACCACCACCGAACGCCTCCTGGCCGGGCTGTTCGCCGAACTCCTCGGGGTGTCCGAGGTCGGCGCCGACGAGAGCTTCTTCGACCTCGGTGGCCACTCCCTGCTCGCCACCCGCCTGGTCGCCCGCGCCCGGGGGATCCTCGGCGTGGAACTGCGCCTCAGCGACCTGTTCGACGCACCGACCGTCGCCGGACTGGCCGCCGCCGTGGACGTGGCCGGCCGGGCCCGCCCCGCCCTCACCGCACACGACCGGCCGGAAACGGTTCCGCTCTCCTCCGCGCAGCGCCGCCTCTGGTTCCTGGACCGCATGGAGGGCTCCGGCGCCACGTACACCATCCCGCTCGCCCTGCGGCTGTCCGGACACCTCGACGTACCGGCCCTCCGCGTCGCCCTCGCGGACGTGGTGGAACGCCACGAGAGCCTGCGGACCGTCTTCCCGACCGCCGACGGCGTGCCGTACCAGCGGGTGCTGGACGCCGAGGCGGCCCGGCCCCGGCCGCGCCTCACCGAGGTCGCCGCATCCGCGCTGACGGAGCGGCTGGCGGAAGCGGCCCGGCACGACTTCGACCTCGCCCAGGAACCGCCGCTGCACACCGAGCTGTTCCGCGTCGGCCCCGAGGAGCACGTCCTGCTCCTGGCGGTGCACCACATCGCCGGAGACGGCTGGTCCACCGCGCCCCTCTCCCGGGACCTGGCGACCGCCTACGCCGCCCGCACCCGGGGCGCGGCACCGCAGTGGTCGCCGCTGCCCGTCCAGTACGCCGACTACACCCTCTGGCAGCACGCCCTGCTCGGCGACGGCGGCGACCCGGACAGCCTGCTGAACACCCAGCTCGCCTACTGGCGGGACCGGCTCGCGGACCTCCCCGCCCAGCTGGAACTGCCCTTCGTCCGGCCCCGGCCCGCGGTGATGAGCTACCGGGGCGCCCAGCTCCCGCTGCACATCGACGCGGAACTGCACCAGGGCCTGCGGGAGATCGCCCGCACCCACGGCACCAGTCTGTTCATGGTCCTCCAGGCCGGACTGGCCGCCCTGCTGCACAAGCTCGGCGCCGGCACCGACATCCCCGTCGGCACCCCCGTCGCCGGACGCACCGACGAGGCGCTGGACGACCTCGTCGGCTTCTTCGTCAACACGCTGGTGCTGCGCACCGATCTGTCCGGCGATCCGTCGTTCAGCGAACTGCTGGGCCGGGTGCGCGCCGACGCGCTCGCCGCGTACGCCCACCAGGACGTCCCCTTCGAGCATCTGGTCGAGGCGCTCAACCCGTCCCGGACCCTGGCGCACCACCCGCTCTTCCAGACGATGCTGACCCTGCAGAACGCCCCGCTCGGCGCGTTCGACCTGCCGGGGCTGACCGTGGCCGCCGATCTCGTCCCCACCGGCACGGCCAAGTGCGATCTGACGTTCGTCCTGGCCGAGCGGCCCGACGGGCTCACCGGCGTCCTGGAGTACAGCACCGACCTGTTCGACGCCCCCGCCGCGTCCTCGATCGTGGAGCGCTGGCTGCGGCTGCTGCGCGCCGTCGCCGCCGATCCGGGCCGGCGCGTCGGCCGCGTCGACCTGCTGTCCGGCGACGAACTCCGCGCGCTGCTCCCCGCCCCCCAGGCCCCCGCCCGGAAACTCCCCGACGCCTCCCTCACCACCCTGTTCGAACGACGCGTGCGGGAGAACCCGGCCGCCGTCGCGGTCACGGACGGCGGGACCCGGCTGACCTACGGGGAGCTGAACGCCCGCGCCAACCGGCTCGCGCACGCCCTGATCGCACGCGGCACGGGCCCCGAGGACCTGGTCGCCCTGGCCCTGCCCCGCTCGGCCGACCTGGTCGTGGCCGTCCTCGCCGTGCTCAAGGCGGGCGCCGCCTACGTCCCCGTGGACCCGGGCTACCCCGCCGCCCGTATCGCCTATCTGCTGGCCGACACCCGGCCCTCGCTGCTCGTGACCACGGGCGCCACCGGCGAACTGCCCGGAGCCGACGGCGTGGAACGGCTGCCGCTGGACACCGCCGGACTCGACGCGTACCCCGCGACCGACCCGGAGCTGCGCGTCGACCCCGCCCACGCCGCGTACGTCATCCATACCTCCGGCTCCACCGGCAACCCCAAGGGCGTCGTCGTCCCGCACCGCAACGTGGTGCGCCTCTTCGACACCACCGAGGACCTGTTCGGCTTCACCGCCGACGACGTGTGGACCCTCTTCCACTCCTACGCCTTCGACTTCTCCGTCTGGGAGCTGTGGGGCGCGCTGCTGTACGGCGGCCGGCTGGTGGTCGTCGACCACGCGACCAGCCGCGCCCCCGGCCGCTTCCTGGAACTCCTCGCCCGCGAGGGCGTCACCGTCCTCAACCAGACACCGTCCGCCTTCTACCCGCTGATGCGCGCCGACGAGGAGGACCCGGAGACCGGGCGCCGTCTCGCCCTGCGCACCGTGGTGTTCGGCGGCGAGGCGCTGGAGCACGCCCGGCTCGCGAGCTGGTACGAGCGCCACCCCGAGGACGCCCCGCGCCTGGTCAACATGTACGGCATCACCGAGACCACCGTGCACGTCACGCACGCCGCGCTCGACCGCGCCCCGGCCCCCGCCGGCCGGATCGGCACCGCCCTCCCGGACCTGCGGACATATGTCCTCGACAGCGGTCTGCGCCCGGTGCCGCCGGGCGTGCCCGGGGAGCTGTACGTCGCCGGGGCCGGCCTGGCGCGCGGCTATCTGGACCGGCCCGCCCTGACCGCCGGCCGGTTCGTCGCCGACCCGTTCGGCGCGCCGGGGGACCGGATGTACCGCAGCGGCGACGTCGTCCGCCGCGCCGAGGACGGCGGACTGCACTACGTCGGCCGCGCCGACCAGCAGGTCAAGGTCCGCGGCTTCCGCATCGAACTCGGGGAGATCGAGGCCGGACTGCTCGGCCACCCGGACGTCGCCCAGGCCGCCGTGGTCGCCCGCCGGGACCGCGCCGACGACACCCGGCTCGTCGCCTATCTGGTGCCCGCCCCCGGCGCCGCGCCCCGCCCGTCCGCCCTGCGGGCGGCCCTGCGCGAGCGGCTGCCGGAGCACATGGTGCCGGCCGCGTTCGTCACCCTGGAGGCCCTGCCGCTCACCGGCAACGGCAAACTCGACCGGCGGGCCCTGCCGGAGCCCGATCTCGCCCCCGCCGGGGCCGGACGCGCCCCGCGCACGGCCCGGGAACAGGTCCTGTGCGAGCTGTTCGCCGAGGTCCTGGGCGTGACCGAGACCGGCGCCGACGACAGCTTCTTCGACCTCGGCGGGCACTCGCTGCTCGCCACCCGGCTCGCCGCCCGGGTCCGCGCCACCCTCGGCGTGGAGCTGGAGCTGCGCACCCTCTTCGAGACCCCGACGCCGGCCGGTGTCGCCGCCGCCCTCGCGGGCGCCCGCACCGCCCAGCAGGCGCTGACCCCCCGCTCCCGGCCCCAGACGGTCCCGCTCTCCTTCGCGCAGCGGCGGCTCTGGTTCCTGCACCAGTTGGAGGGAGCCGGCAGCACCTACCACATCGCCCCGGCCTGGCGGCTCTCCGGCCCGCTGGACCGCCCCGCCCTGGAGGCCGCCCTCGCGGACCTGAGCGCACGGCACGAGAGCCTGCGCACCGTCTTCCCGTCGGTGGGCGGGACGCCCCACCAGCTGATCCTGGACCCGGGGACGTCCCGCCCGGTCCTGCGGGTGAGCCCCGCGACCGAGGAAGAGCTGCCCGCGCTGCTGGAGCGTGCCAAGGCCCGCCCCTTCGACCTGGCCGACGAACCCCCGCTGCGCGCCGAGCTGTTCGCGCTCGCCCCCGACGAGCACGTCTTCCAGCTGGTGCTGCACCACATCGCCGGGGACGGCTGGTCGCTCGGCCCGCTCACCCAGGGCCTGACGACCGCCTACGCGGCCCGCTGCCGGGGCGAGGCACCGGACTGGGCGGGGCTGCCCGTCCAGTACGCCGACTACACCCTTTGGCAGCACGCGCTCCTGGGCGACGCCACCGACCCCGACAGCCTCCTCGCCGGACAGGCGGCCTACTGGACCCGGCAGCTCGCCGGGCTCCCCGAGCGCCTCGAACTGCCCACCGACCGCCCCCGCCCGGCCGTCGCCACCCACCGGGGCGGCTTCGTGCCCGCCGGGCTGGACGCCGAACTCCACGCCGGGCTGCGGGAACTGGCCCGGACCCACGGCACCAGTCTGTTCATGGTGCTCCAGGCCGGTCTCGCCGCGCTGCTCAGCAAGCTCGGCGCCGGCGACGACATCCCGGTCGGCAGCCCCGTCGCCGGCCGCACCGACGAGGCGCTGGACGACCTCGTCGGCTACTTCGTCAACACCCTGGTCTTCCGCACCGACACCTCCGGCGACCCCACGTTCGGCGAACTGCTCGGCCGGGTCCGGGACACCTCCCTCGCCGGATACGCCCACCAGGACCTTCCCTTCGAGTATCTGGTCGAGGTGCTGAACCCGGCCCGCTCACTGGCCCACCACCCGCTGTTCCAGGTGATGCTGGTCCTCCAGAACACCCCCCGGGCCGACTTCGCCCCGTCCGGTCTGCGCACCGCCGAGATGCCGCTCACCACGACCACCGCCAAGCTCGACCTGGTCGTCACCCTGTCCGAACGGCACGGCGACGACGGCACCCCGGAGGGGATCGACGGCTACGTCGAGTTCGCGAGCGACCTCTACGACCCGGCCACCGTCGCCCTGATGGTCACGCGCTGGGTGCGCCTGCTGCGCGCCGCCGTCACCGACCCGGCACGCCCGCTCAGCCGATACGGCCTCCTCGCCGCCGAGGAGACCGCGGCGCTGACGGCTCTGGGCAGCGGTCCGGAGGCCGAGGCGGGGGGCGAGTGCCTGCCGGAGGTGTTCCGTGCGCGGGTGGCGGAGGGTCCGGACGCGGTGGCGGTGGTGGGGCCGGATGCGTCGTGGACGTACGCGGAGCTGGATGAGCGGGCCAACCGGCTGGCGCACGAGCTGATCGCCCGGGGGGCGGGTCCGGAGCGTCTGGTGGCCGTGGCGCTGCCCCGGTCGGCGGAACTGGTCGTGGCGATCCTCGCGGTCATGAAGTCCGGCGCGGCGTACGTGCCGGTCGACCCCGCCTATCCCGAGGCGCGCATCGCCTACCTCCTGGACGACGCCCGGCCCACCCTCGGCCTGACCGACACCCGGACCCGGAGCGCCCTCCCGGAGACCGCGTCCGCCTCCTGGCTGGTCCTGGACGACGAGGCGACGGCCGCGCGCCTCGCGGACCGCCCGGCCACCGACCCCGGGACGGTGATCGACCCGGCCCACCCCGTCTACGTCATCTACACCTCCGGCTCCACCGGCCGCCCCAAGGGCGTCGTGGCCACGCACGGCGGTCTGCTCAACCTGTTCGCCCACCACCGCCGGACCTTCCTCGCCCGGCCGTCCGGGGAGCCCCGGCGGATCGCCCTCACCACCTCGGTGTCCTTCGACGCCTCCTGCGACCAGCTTCTCGCGCTCTTCGCCGGCCACGAGCTGCACGTCCTCGACGAGCAGACCTGGACCGACCCGGACGCCGCCGTCGCCCACGCGGCCCGCACCGGACTGGACTTCATCGGCGGCACCCCCTCCTACCTCCAGGTCCTCGTCGAACACGGCCTGCTGGAGCGGCCGATCGGCATCGGGCTGGGCGGCGAGGCCGTCCCGGAGCAGTTGTGGGAACGGCTGCGCACCACCGACGGGGTGGCCGCGCTCAACTGCTACGGCCCCTCCGAATGCACCGTGGACTCCGTCGTCGCGACACTGGACTCCAGCCCGCACGAGGTGATCGGCCGGCCGATCACCGGCGTCCGGCTGCACGTCCTCGACGCCGCCCTGCGCCCCGTCCCCCTGGGCGTGCCCGGCGAGCTGTACATCGCCGGAGCGGGCCTGGGACGCGGCTACCTCCACCGCCCCGGGCTCACCGCCGGCCGTTTCGTCGCCGACCCCTACGGCCCCGCGGGCACCCGGATGTACCGCACCGGCGACCTGGTCCGCTGGGGCACCAACGGACATCTGCACTTCCTCGGCCGCACCGACGACCAGGTCAAGGTCCGCGGCTTCCGCATCGAACTCGGCGAGATCGAGGCCGCGCTCACCGAGCATCCGAAGGTCCGCAGGGCCGCCGTCGTCGTCCGCGAGGACCGGGGGCACGACCCCCGCCTCGTCGCCTACCCGGTGCCCGCGCCGGGCGCCGAACTCCGCCCCGAGGAGCTGCGGGCCCATCTGCGCGAGCGGCTGCCGGACTACATGGTGCCCGCCGCCTTCGTCCCCCTCGACACGCTGCCGCTGAACGCCAACGGCAAACTCGACCGGCGCGCCCTGCCCGAACCCGACGCCGCCGCCACCGGGGCCGGCCGTGAGCCGCGTACCCCCCAGGAACACGTGCTGGCCGGGCTGTTCGCCGAAGTCCTGGGGCTGCCCCGGGTCGGCGTGGACGACGACTTCTTCGACCTGGGCGGGCACTCCCTGCTCGCCACCCGCCTGGTCGCCCGGGTCCGCACCACGCTGGGCGTCGAACTGGCCCTGCACACGCTGTTCCGCACCCCGACCGTCGCCGGGCTGGCCGCCGGTCTCGACGCCGCCGGGCAGGCCCGCCCCGCCCTCGCCCCCGCCACCCGACCCGAACGGCTGCCCCTGTCCGCCGCGCAGCGCCGCCTGTGGTTCCTGCGGCAACTGGAGGACACCCACTCCGTCTACACCATGCCGCTCGCCTGGCGGCTTTCCGGTCCCCTGGACCACGCGGCCCTGACCGAGGCCCTGGGCGACCTCGTCGACCGGCACGAGACCCTGCGCACCGTCTTCCCCGCCTCCGACGGCACCCCCTACCAGTGGGTGCTGGACGCCGGAGCGGTACGGCCGGTACTGCCGGTCACCCCGGCCGACGAGGACGCGCTGCCCGCGCTGCTGGCCGGCGCCGCCGCCCGCGGCTTCGACCTCGCCACCGAACCCCCGCTGCGCGCCGAGCTGTTCGCCCTCGCCCCCGACGAGCACGTCCTGCTCCTGGTGCTCCACCACATCGCCGGGGACGGCTGGTCCCTGGCCCCGCTCGCCGCCGATCTGGCCACCGCCTACGAGGCGCGCCGCCGGGGCGCGGAGCCGGACCGGGCGCCGCTGCCCGTGCAGTACGCCGACTACACCCTGTGGCACGACCGGATCCTCGGGGACCGCGACGACCCCGACAGCGAGTCCCGCCGCCAGACCGCCTACTGGACGCGGAAACTCACCGGGCTGCCCGAGCAGATCCCGCTGCCGGCCGACCGGGCCCGCCCCGCGGTCCCCACCCACCGGGGCGGACAGCTCCCCGTCGAACTGGACGCGGAACTGCACGCGGCGCTCGTACGGCTGGGCCGCGCCCACGGGTCCAGCGTCTACATGGTCCTCCAGGCCGCCCTGGCCGCCCTGCTGTCCAAGCTCGGCGCCGGCAGCGACATCCCCGTCGGCAGCCTGATCGCCGGACGCACCGACGAGGCCCTGGACGATCTCGTCGGCTTCTTCGTGAACACGCTGGTGCTGCGCACCGACACCAGCGGCGACCCGACCTTCGCCGACCTGCTGGTCCGGGTCCGGGAGGACGCGCTCGGGGCCTACGCCCATCAGGACCTGCCCTTCGAGCACGTCGTCGAAGCCCTCAACCCGTCCCGGTCGCTCGCCCGCCAGCCGCTGTTCCAGGTGCTGCTCGCCCTGCAGAACGTGCCCCGCACCGCGTTCGCCCTGCCCGGCCTGCGCTCCGAGGTCCTGCTCGTCCGGACCCCCACGGCCATGTTCGACCTGGGCTTCCACCTGCTGGAGCGCTCCGGCGGCGGCACGGCCGAGGGCATCACCGGACGCGTCGAATTCAGCACCGACCTGTTCGACCCCGCCACGGTCGAGACCCTCGTTGCCCGCTGGCTGCGGCTCCTCGCCGAGGTCGCCGCCGACCCGGACCGCCCGCTGAGCCGGATCGACGTGCTCACTCCGGAGGAACGCCACGACCTGCTGGTCACGCGCAACGACACCGCGTGCCCGGTGCCCTCCGGCTCCCTGCCCGGCCTGTTCGCGGCCCGGGTCCGGGAGACCCCGGACGCCCCGGCGGTCGTCTTCGAGGACACCGTCCTCACGTACCGCGAACTGAACCGCCGGGCCAACCGCCTCGCCCACGCGCTGATCGCGCGCGGTGTCGGCCCGGAGCGGCTCGTCGCCCTGCGGCTGCCGCGCTCCGCCGAACTCGTCGTCGCCGTGCTCGCTGTCCTCAAGACGGGCGCCGCGTACCTCCCGGTCGACCCCGGCTATCCGGCCGCCCGCATCGCGTACATGCTCGACGACGCCCGGCCCGCCGTCGTCCTGGACGACCCGGCGGACGTGCTCCCCGAGGAGGACCTGCCGGACCACGACCCGGACACCGCCGTCGACCCGCGCCACCCGGCGTACGTCATCTACACATCGGGCTCCACCGGCCGCCCCAAGGCCGTGGTGATGCCCGCCTCCGGTCTGCTGAACCTGCTCGACTGGCACCACCGCACCATCGGCGGCGCACCCGGCACCCGCACCGCGCAGTTCACCGCGATCAGCTTCGACGTCTCCGTGCAGGAGACCCTGTCCGCGCTGCTGTACGGCAAGACCCTTGTCGTGCCGACCGAGGAGCAGCGGCGCAGCGCCGAACTGTTCGCCCACTGGCTGGACCGGCACGAGGTCGGGGAGCTGTTCGCGCCCGACCTGGTGATCGAGGCCGTCGCCGAGGCGGCCGACGAGGCCGGTCTCGACCTGCCGCACCTGAGGGTCGTCGCCCAGGCCGGCGAGGCGATGCGGCTGGGCGGAGCCCTGCGCCGGCTCCAGGACCGCCGGCCGGGCCACCGCGCCCTGCACAACCACTACGGTCCCGCCGAGACCCATGTGATCACCGCCTACGCACTGCCGGACGACCCGGCCGACTGCCCGCAGCCGGTCCCGATCGGCCGCCCCGTCGACAACTGCCGCACCTATGTGCTGGACGCGGCGCTGCGACCGGTGGCCCCCGGTGTCCTGGGAGAGCTGTATCTCGCGGGCGCCGGCCTGGCGCGCGGCTATCTGAACCGGCCCGGCCTCACCGCCTCCCGCTTCGTCGCCGACCCGTACGGCCCGCCCGGCGCGCTGATGTACCGCACCGGCGACCTGGTCCGCTGGCGCGCCGACGGCGAGCTGGAGTTCGCCGGCCGCGTCGACCACCAGGTCAAGGTGCGCGGCTTCCGCATCGAACCCGGCGAGATCGAGGCCGAGCTGACCGCACACCCGGGCGTCGCCCAGGCCGCCGTACTCGCCCGCGAGGAGCGGAACGAGACCAGGATCGTCGCCTACGTCGTGCCGTCGGCCCAGGAACCGGCCACGGCCCCCGTGCTCGCCGCCCATCTGCGGACCCTGCTCCCCGACTACATGGTCCCGTCCGCGTTCGTGGTGCTGGAGGCGTTGCCGTTGACGCCGAACGGGAAGCTGGACCGGGCGGCGCTGCCGGCTCCGGAGGCCGCCGCGGTGGGGGTGGGCCGGGCTCCGCGTACGCCGCAGGAGCAGATCCTGTGCGCGTTGTTCGCGGAGGTGCTGGGGCTGCCCCGGGCCGGGGTGGACGAGGACTTCTTCGAGCTGGGCGGGCACTCCCTGCTCGCCACCCGGCTCGTCTCCCGGGTCCGCGCCGCCCTCGGCGTCGAGCTGGACCTGCGGGCGCTGTTCCGTACGCCGACACCCGCCGGGCTCGCCGCCGGACTCCGTGACGCCGCCACCGCGCGGCAGGCCCTGGTCCCGCGTCCCCGCCGCGAACCGATGCCGCTGTCGTTCGCCCAGCGCAGGCTCTGGTTCCTCCAGCAGTTCGGCGCCCCCAGCGCCACGTACCACATGCCGCTCGCCCTGCGGCTCTCCGGCGACCTCGACCGGGCCGCGCTGAGCGCCGCGCTCGCTGACGTGGTCGCCCGGCACGAGACGCTGCGCACGGTCTTCCCGCAGGTCGCCGGCATCCCGCACCAGCGGGTGCTGGACCCGGCCGAGGCCGCCGTCCCGCTGACCGTCCGCCCGGCGGGCGAGGCCGAGGTGCCGGCCCTGCTGCGCGAGGCGGCGGTGCGCGGCTTCGACCTCTCCTCCGACGTCCCGCTGCGCGCGGAGCTCCTCGCTCTCGCCCCGGACGAGCACGTCCTGCTCCTGGTGATGCACCACATCGTCGGCGACGGCTGGTCCATGGGCCCGCTCGCCCGCGACCTCGCCACCGCCTACACCACCCGGCGGCGCGGCGGCGTCCCCGCCTGGCCGCCGCTGCCCGTCACGTACGCCGACTACACCCTGTGGCAGCACGAGATCCTGGGCGACGAGAACGACCCCGACAGCCTCTTCGCCCGCCAGGTCGCGTACTGGAAGGAGACGCTGGCCGGGCTCCCCGAGCAGCTCCAGCTGCCCGCCGACCGGCCCCGCCCGGCCGTGATGTCCTACGGCGGCGGCCTGCGGGAACTGCGCATCGACGCCGGACTGCACGCCTCCCTCGCCCGGCTCGCGCGGCGTTCGGGCGCGAGTCTGTTCATGGTGCTCCAGGCGGCGTTGGCCGCGTTGTACACGCGGCTGGGTGCGGGGACGGACATTCCGATCGGGAGTCCGATCGCGGGGCGTACCGACGAGGCGCTCGACGATCTGGTCGGGTTCTTCGTGAACACGCTGGTGCTGCGCACCGACACCAGCGGCGACCCCACCTTCGCCGAACTCCTGGGCCGGGTGCGGGAGACGGCCCTGTCCGCGTACACCCACCAGGACGTGCCCTTCGAGCACCTGGTCGAGGTGCTCAACCCCTCGCGGTCGCTCTCGCACCACCCGCTCGTGCAGACCGGACTGGTCGTGCAGAACGCCCCCGGCGGCGACTTCGCCCTCCCCGGACTGCGGGTGTCGGGAGTCCCGCTCCCCACCGAGACCGCACGGCTCGACCTGACCTTCGGCCTCGCGGAGGAACACGGCCCCGACGGCGCCCCCGCCGGGATCAGCGGCGCCGTGGAATACAGCACCGACCTGTTCGACCCGGCCACGGTCGAGGCCCTGGTCGGCCGCTGGACCCGGCTGCTCGCCGCCGTCGCCGCCGACCCGGACCTGCCGATCAGCGAGGTGGATCTGCTCACCGACGCGGAGCGGCGGGACCTGCTGCCCGCCCCGGCCCCCACGACGGCCGGCGACACCCTGCCGACCCTGCTCGCCGCGCAGGTGGCGGCGACGCCCGATGCGGTCGCGTTGGTGGGTGACGAGAGGGAGTTGACGTATCGGGAGTTGGACGCGTGGGCGAACCGGTTCGCGCATGCGTTGATGGCTCGTGGGGTGGGTCCCGAGCGGGTGGTGGCGGTGGCGTTGCCGCGTTCGGTGGAGTCGGTGGTCGCGGTGTTGGGTGTGCTGAAGGCAGGGGCGGCGTATCTGCCGGTCGATCCGTCGTATCCGAAGGCGCGGATCGCGTACATGCTGGAGGACGCGCGGCCGGTGCTGGTGGTGGACGATCCGTCGGTGGTGGACGCGGGGGAGTGGCCGACGAGCGCTCCTCGGGTGGCTCTCGATGTGCGGCACCCGGCGTACGTGATCTACACCTCCGGTTCCACCGGCCGTCCCAAGGGCGTCGTCGTCAGCCACAGCGGCGTGTCCGGCCTGGTGGCCGCCCAGGCGGAACGGCTCGGCGTCGAACCCGGCAGCCGGGTCCTCCAGTTCGCCTCGCCCAGCTTCGACGCGTCCTTCTGGGACCTGTGCAGCGCCGTGCTCACCGGAGCCGCCCTGGTCCTCGCACCGGCCGCCGACCCGCTGGAGGCGCTGACCGACCGCCGGCTGGACGTCACCCATGTGACCCTCCCGCCCTCCGCCCTGGCGGCCCTGGAAAGCGCCGACCTCACCGTCGGCACCCTCGTGGTCGCCGGTGAGGCGTGCCCGCCCGAGCTGGTCGCGCGGTGGGCCGACGGCCGGCGCATGATCAACGCGTACGGGCCGACGGAGACCACCGTCTGCGCGACCATGAGCGACCCGCTCGCCCCCGGCTCCGGCGTCCCGCCCATCGGCCGGGCCGTCGCCGGATTCCGCGTCCACGTCCTGGACGCCCGGCTGCGCGTCGTCCCGCCGGGCGTCGCCGGCGAGCTGTACGTCGCCGGGCCCGGCCTGGCGCGCGGCTATCTGAACCGGCCCGGCCTCACCGCCGGACGGTTCGTCGCCAGCCCCTTCGCCCACGGCGAGCGGATGTACCGCACCGGGGACGTGGTGCGCCGCCGGACCGACGGCGAGCTGGAGTACCTCGGCCGCGCCGACGACCAGGTCAAGGTGCGCGGCTTCCGCGTCGAACTCGGCGAGATCGAGGCCGCGCTGGCCGAACACCCCGACGTCGCCCGCGCCGCCGTCCTCGCCCGGGACGACCGGCTCATCGGTTACGCCGTGCCCCGCCCCGGAACCGCCGTGAGCCCCGAGGACCTGGCCGCGCACCTGCGCGACCGGCTCCCCGACTACCTCGTCCCGTCCGCGTTCGTGGTGCTGGACGTGCTGCCGTTGACGCCGAACGGGAAGCTGGACCGGGCGGCGCTGCCGGCTCCGGAGGCCGCCGCGGTGGGGGTGGGCCGGGCTCCGCGTACGCCGCAGGAGCAGATCCTGTGCGCGTTGTTCGCGGAGGTGCTGGGGCTGCCCCGGGCCGGGGTGGACGAGGACTTCTTCGAGCTGGGCGGGCACTCCCTGCTCGCCACCCGGCTGGTCGCACGGGTGCGTTCGGCGCTCGGCGTGGAGCTGGGGCTGCGCGCCCTGTTCCGGACGCCCACGGTGGCGGGCCTGGCACGGGCGCTCTCGGAGGCCGGCCGCGCCCGCCCGGCGCTGACCGTGCGGCAGCGGCCCGACGCGGTGCCGCTCTCCTTCGCGCAGCGCCGCCTCTGGTTCCTGCACCGCATGGACGGGGAGGGCGCGACCTACCACATCCCGCTCTCCCTCCAGCTCACCGGAACGCTCGACCGGGACGCCCTGGAGGGGGCACTGGCCGATGTGGTGGCCCGGCACGAGAGCCTGCGGACGGTGTTCCGGGAACGCGACGGCGTCCCGTGCCAGCGCGTCCTGGACCCGGCCGGGGCCCGGCCCCCGCTCACGCGGACCGCGACCACGTCCGCCGAACTGCCCGAGCGGCTGGCCGAGTCCGCCCAGCGGCCCTTCGACCTGTCCACGGACCTGCCGCTGCGGGCCGAACTGTTCGCCCTCGCGCCCGACGAGCACGTCCTGCTCCTGGTGATGCACCACATCGCCGGCGACGGCTGGTCCACCGGGCCCCTCGCCCGCGACCTCGCGGAGGCGTACGCCGCCCGCTGCGAGCACCGGGACCCCGACTGGTCCCGGCTGCCCGTCCAGTACGCCGACTACACCCTGTGGCAGCGCGAACTCCTCGGTGACCCCGCCGCCCCGGAGAGCCGCTTCGCCGAACAGCTCGGCTACTGGAAGCACCAGCTCGCCGGTCTTCCCGATCTGCTCCCATTGCCCACCGACCGGCCCCGCCCGGCCGTCGCGGGCCGGCACGGCGACCACGTCGGGCTCGAACTGACCCCGGAGCTGCACGCCGCGCTCGCGGGCGTGGCGCGGCGTTCGGGCGCGAGTCTGTTCATGGTGCTCCAGGCGGCGTTGGCCGCGTTGTACACGCGGCTGGGTGCGGGGACGGACATTCCGATCGGGAGTCCGATCGCGGGTCGTACCGATGAGGCGCTCGACGATCTGGTCGGGTTCTTCGTGAACACGCTGGTGCTGCGCACCGACACCAGCGGCGATCCGAGCTTCGCCGAACTCCTGGGCCGGGTGCGGGAGACGGCCCTGTCCGCGTACGCCCACCAGGACGTGCCCTTCGAGCACCTGGTCGAGGTGCTCAACCCCTCGCGGTCGCTCTCGCACCACCCGCTGTTCCAGACCGTCCTCGCCGTGCAGAACGCCCCGATGGGCCGGTTCTCGCTGCCCGGACTGGACGTGGACACCCGCGCGGTGGCGACCCGCACAGCCAAGTTCGACCTCGGCTTCAGCCTGGCCGAGCGGTTCGCCCCGGACGGCACGCCCGCGGGAATCGCCGGCGCGGTGGAGTACGCCACCGACCTGTTCGACCGCACGACCGTCGAGGCCCTGGTCCGGCGCTGGGTCCTGCTCCTGGAAGCGGTCACCGCCGACCCCGCCCGGCCCATCGGGCGCATCGACCTCCTCGACGCCGAGGAGTGGCACCAGTTGCTGGAACGCGGCAACGCGACCGCCCGCGAGGTGGCGTCCGTCCCCGTCCCGCACGCCTTCGCCGCGCAGGTGGCGGCGACGCCCGATGCGGTCGCGTTGGTGGGTGACGGGAGGGAGTTGACGTATCGGGAGTTGGACGCGTGGGCGAACCGGTTCGCGCATGCGTTGATGGCTCGTGGGGTGGGTCCCGAGCGGGTGGTGGCGGTGGCGTTGCCGCGTTCGGTGGAGTCGGTGGTCGCGGTGTTGGGTGTGCTGAAGGCGGGGGCGGCGTATCTGCCGGTCGATCCGTCGTATCCGAAGGCGCGGATCGCGTACATGCTGGAGGACGCGCGGCCGGTGCTGGTGGTGGACGATCCGTCGGTGGTGGACGCGGGGGAGTGGCCGACGAGCGCTCCTCGGGTGGCTCTCGATGTGCGGCACCCGGCGTACGTGATCTACACCTCCGGCTCCACCGGCCGTCCCAAGGGCGTCGTCGTCAGCCACAGCGGCGTGGCGAGCCTCGTCTCCGCGCAGATCGAGCGCTTCGCGATCGAACCCGGCAGCCGGGTCCTCCAGTTCGCCTCGCCCAGCTTCGACGCCTCGGTCTCCGAGATCTGCACCGCCCTGCTGAGCGGCGCCGCCCTCGTGCTGCCTCCGGCCGCCGAACCGCTGTCCGCGCTGACCGATCCCGGCCTGCGGGTCACCCACGCGACGGTGCCCCCGTCCGTCCTGGCCGCCGTGCCCGACGGCTCGGTGACCGTGTCCACCCTCGTGGTCGCCGGTGAGGCGTGCCCGCCGGAGCTGGTGGACCGCTGGGCGGGCGGCCGGCGCATGATCAACGCGTACGGGCCGACGGAGACCACCGTCTGCGCGACCATGAGCGACCCGCTCGCCCCCGGCTCCGGCGTCCCGCCCATCGGCCGTCCGATCGCCAACGCCCGGGTGTACGTCCTGGACGACCGGCTCCGGCCGGTACCGCCGGGCGTCGCCGGCGAGCTGTACGTCGCGGGCGCCGGTCTGGCGCGCGGCTATCTGAACCGGCCCGGCCTCACCGCCGGACGGTTCGTCGCCAGCCCCTTCGCCCACGGCGAGCGGATGTACCGCACCGGAGACCTGGTGCGCTGGCTCGCCTCCGGTGAGCTGGAGTACGCCGGCCGCGCCGACGACCAGGTCAAGGTGCGCGGCTTCCGCGTCGAGCCCGGCGAGATCGAGGCCGCGCTCACCGACCACCCCGCCGTCGACCGCGCCGTCGTCCTCGCCCAGGACGACCGGCTCGTCGGCTATGTCGTCCCGTACCGGGACACCGACCGGGACGACGCCGTGGAAGCCGACCACGTGGGCGAGTGGCAGGACATCTACGACGCCCTGCCCATCGCCCCCGAGGAGGCGGCGTTCGGGCAGAACTTCGTGGGCTGGAACAGCAGTTACGACGGCGGCCCGATCCCCGTCGAGCAGATGCGGGAATGGCGGGACGCCACCGTGGCCCGCATCCTGGAGCTGAACCCGCGCCGGGTCCTGGAGGTCGGGGTCGGCACCGGACTCCTGCTCTCGCAGATCGCGCCGCACTGCGCGTCCTACTGGGCCACCGACTTCTCCGCCACCGCGATCGACGCGCTCACCGCGCAGGTCGCCGGGCGGGCGGACCTGGCGGACCGTGTCCACCTCCAGACCCGCCCGGCACACGACACCGAGGGACTGCCCGCAGGCCGCTTCGACACCATCGTCATCAACTCGGTGGTGCAGTACTTCCCGTCCGCCGACTACCTCGTGGACGTCGTCGAACGGCTCATGGGGCTCCTGGCCCCCGGTGGCGCCCTCTTCGTCGGCGACGTCCGCAACCTGCGTCTCCTGCGCTCCCTGGCCACCGCCGTCCACCTGCACCGGGCCGACGACGCCACCGGTCTCGCGGAGGTACGCCGCGCGGTCGAACAGACCGTCCGGGTCGAGAAGGAACTCCTGGTCGACCCCGACCTCTTCACCGTCCTGCGCGACCGGGGCGCGGACATCGCGGCCGTGGACATCGAGATCAAGCGCGGCCACCACCACAACGAACTGACCCGCTACCGCTACGACGTGACCCTGCGCAAGACCCCCGCCGCCCCGGCCGAGGACCCTGCGGGCACCACCGAGCTGGTCTGGGGGCGGCACATCGGCGGCACCGCCGAACTGCGGGACCTGCTCGCCGCCGAACCGGCCGGCACCCTGCGGATCACCGGTGTCCCCAACGGCCGCGTCGCCCGGGAAGCCGCACTCGCCCGGGACCTGCACGCCGGCGACACCCCGCTGACCGCACTCGTCGAGCGGCTGCACGCCCCCGAGGAGGGCGGCCTCCCCGACCCGGAGGAGTTCCACACTCTGGGCCTCGCCCACGGCCGCCGGGTCTCCGTCACCTGGTCGGCCACCGTGCCCGACGCCCTGGACGTGGTCCTCGTCGGTCCCGGAACCGAGCGCGGCGCCCCCGTCGAGCCGTACCGGACCGTCGGCGCCGCCCGCCCGGTCGCCTCGCTCACCAACCGGCCCACCGCCGCCAGGGGCACCGGGGCACTCCTCGGGGACCTCCGGGAATGGCTGGGCGGACGGCTGCCCGACTACCTCGTCCCGTCCGCGTTCGTGGCGCTGGACGCGCTGCCGCTGACGGCCAGCGGCAAGCTCGACCGGCGCGCGCTGCCCGCCCCGGACCTCGGCCCGGCCGTCGCCGGGCGGGCCCCGCGCACCCCGCAGGAACAGCTCCTGGCCGCCCTCTTCGCCGACGTGCTCGGCCTGGCCCGGGTCGGGGTCGACGACAGCTTCTTCGACCTCGGCGGGCACTCCCTGCTCGCCACCCGTCTCGCCGCCCGGGTGCGGGCGACGCTCGGTGCGGAGCTGGAGGTCCGCACCCTGTTCGAGGCACCGACCGTGGCCGCGCTCGCCGCCCGCCTCGACGGCTCCGGCACCGCACGGCCCGCACTGACCGCCCGGCCGCGCCCCGCCCGGGTCGAGCTGTCCTTCGCGCAGCGCCGGCTGTGGTTCCTGCACCGCATGGACGGGCCGAGCGCCACGTACAACATGCCGCTGGCGCTGACCCTGACCGGTGAACTCGACCGTGCGGCCCTGCACGCCGCGCTCGGCGACGTCGTCGCCCGGCACGAGAGCCTGCGGACCGTGTTCCGCGAGACCGACGGCGTGCCGTACCAGATCGTGCTGAGCGCCGACCGGGCCCGGCCCGCCCTCCCGGTGACCGGCATCGAGGAGAGCGCCCTGGCCGCGCGGCTGGCCGAGACCGCCCGCCGCGGCTTCGACCTGGCCGGTGAACCGCCCGTACGGGCCGAGCTGTACGCGCTCGCCCCCGACCGGCACGTCCTCCTCGTCGTCGTGCACCACATCGCCGCCGACGGCTGGTCCATGGGCCCCCTCTCCGCCGACCTCGCGACGGCCTACGCGGCGCGCCGCCGGGGCGATGAGCCGGGCTGGACCCCGCTGCCCGTGCAGTACGCCGACTACACCGGCTGGCAGCGCGACCTGCTCGGCGACACCGACGATCCGGACAGCCTCTTCGCCCGCCAGCTCGCCTACTGGAAGGAGGAGCTGACGGGGCTCCCGCAGCAGGTGCTGGCGGCGGCCGACCGGCCCAGGCCGCCGGTCGCCTCCCAGCGCGGCAGCCGGGTCGTGGTCGGCATCGACGCCGAACTCCACCAGGCGCTGCGCGAGCTGGCCACCGCGCGCGGAGCCAGCATGTTCATGGTCCTCCAGGCCGGTCTGGCCGCCCTGCTCACCCGGCTCGGCGCCGGAACGGACATCCCGATCGGCAGCCCCATCGCCGGCCGCACCGACCAGGCCCTGGACGAACTCGTCGGCTTCTTCGTCAACACCCTGGTGCTGCGCACCGACACGGCGGGCGACCCCGGCTTCGCCGAACTGCTCGGACGGGTCCGGCAGAAGGCGCTCGCCGCCTACGACCACCAGGACGTGCCCTTCGAGTACCTGGTCGAGGTCGCCAACCCGGCGCGCTCGCTCGCCCACCACCCGCTGTTCCAGATCATGCTGGCCCTCCAGAACGCCCCGCTCGGCGACTTCGCCCTGCCGGGGCTGGAGACCGGTCATGTGGAGGCGCCCACCGGCACCGCCCGCGTCGATCTGACCTTCAGCCTGGCCGAGCGGTTCCACGCGGACGGCGCCGCAGCCGGACTCCTCGGCGCGGTCGAGTACGCCACCGATCTGTACGACCCGGAAACCGTCGAGACGCTGTTCGCCCGCTGGGTCCGGCTGCTGCGCGCCGCCGTGACCGACCCGGACCTGCCGATCGGCTCGATCGACCTGCTGTCCCGAGACGAACGCCACCGGCTGCTGCACGCGTTCAACGACACGGCCGCGCCCCTGCCGCACGCCTCGGTGACCGAGCTGTTCGCCCGTCAGGTCCGGGCCACACCGGACGCGGTCGCGGTGACGGCGGGCGACACCGTGCTCAGCTACGCCGAACTGGACCGGCGGTCCGGCCGGCTGGCCGGTGCGCTCGTCCGGCAGGGGGTGCGGCCCGAGACCCCGGTCGCCGTCCTGCTGGACCGCTCGGCGGACCTCGTCGTGGCGATCCTGGCGATCCTCCGGGCGGGCGGCGCCTACGTACCGCTCGACGCGCGCTTCCCCGCCTCCCGCGTCGACCTGATCATGCGGGAGAGCGGAGCCGCCCTGGTCCTCACCCGGGAGGTGCTCTCCGCCCTGGAGCAGTCCGGGGACGGTGGCGGGGAGGCCGCCGATGTGCCGTGCGTCCCCGAGCAGGTGGCGTACATCATGTACACCTCCGGCTCGACCGGCCGGCCCAAGGGCGTGGCCGTCACCCACCAGGACGTCGTCGGTCTCGCCCTCACTCCCGAATGGCGGGGCGGCGGCCACGAGCGGGTGCTGATGCACTCCCCGACGGCCTTCGACCTGTCGACGTACGAGCTGTGGGTGCCGCTGCTGAACGGCGGCCGGATCGTCGTCGCCCCGCCCGAGCAGCTCGATCTCGACCTGCTCCAGCACACCCTCGCCGAGGGCGGGGTCACCGGACTCTGGCTGACCGCCGGGCTCTTCCGGCTCGTCGCCGAGGAACGCCCGGGGCTGCTCGCCGGGGTGCGCGAGGTGTGGACCGGTGGCGACGTCGTCTCCCCGGCCGCCGTCGCCCGGGTCCGCGCCGCCTGCCCCGGCATCCAGGTGGTCAACGGCTACGGACCCACCGAGGCCACCACCCTGGCCGCCCGCCACCTCGTCGACGACCTGCCCGAGAACGCCGCCACCGTGCCGATCGGCGGACCGATGGCCAACATGCGCGCCTACGTCCTCGACGACCGGCTGCGACCGCTGCCGGTGGGCATGGTCGGCGAGCTGTACCTCGCCGGTACGGGGGTGGCCCGCGGCTACCTCGGCCGGCCCGGACTGACGGCCGAGCGCTTCACCGCCGACCCGTACGGACCGGAGGGGAGCCGGATGTACCGCACCGGCGACCTCGCCTGGTGGCGCCCCGACGGCACCCTGGAGTTCGCCGGCCGCGCCGACCACCAGGTCAAGCTGCGCGGCCAGCGGATCGAACCCGGCGAGATCGAGGCCGTCCTGACGGGCTGCCCCGGAGTCGCCCAGGCGGCCGTCGTCGCCCGGGAGGACCGGCCCGGCGACAAGCGGCTCGTCGCCTACCTGGTCGCGGCCCCCGGCAGTGCGCCCGAACCGGCCGAACTGGCCGGCCGGCTCCGCCGCGACCTGCCCGACTACATGGTCCCGGCGGCCTTCGTCACCGTGGACGCGCTGCCCCTGACGGCCAACGGCAAGCTCGACCGGGCGGCCCTGCCCGCTCCCGAGTACGGGTCCGCGGGCGCAGGACGCGGCCCGCGCACCCCGCAGGAACAAGTGCTCTGCGGGCTGTTCGCCGAAGTCCTGGGCCGCGAGCACGTCGGCATCGACGACGGCTTCTTCGACCTGGGCGGCCACTCGCTGCTGGCCGCCCGGCTGGCCGCCCGGGTCCGCGAGACCCTCGGCCTGGAGCTGGGACTGCGCATGCTCTTCGAGGCGCCGACCGTGGCCGGACTCACCGAACGCCTGGCCATGAACAACCCGGACGACGCGCTCGACGTCCTGCTGCCGCTGCGCACCACCGGGACGGGAACCCCGCTGTTCTGCGTCCACCCGGGCGGCGGCATCAGCTGGTCGTACAGCGGACTGCTCAACCACCTCGGCCCGCAGCACCCGGTCTACGCCCTCCAGGCACGCGGCCTCGGCCGGCCCGAGCAACTGCCCGCCTCGTACGAGGAGATGGCCGCCGACTACGCCGACCACATCCAGAAGGTCCAGCCGCAGGGCCCCTACCTGCTGCTCGGCTGGTCCGCCGGCGGGCTCATCGCCCACGCGCTCGCCTGCGAACTCCACGCGCGCGGCGAGCGGACGGCGCTGCTGGCCATCCTCGACGCCTACCCCGTAAGGGACGCGGGCCTCGCGGACGAGCCGGTGCCCACCGTGCGGGACGTGCTCGTCGGGGTGCTGGATGTCGACCCGGCCGAACTGGGCGACCGCGAGATCACCTACGCCGAGGTCGCCGAAGTCCTCGACCGGCGCGGCAGCGCGCTGGCCGGGCTGAACGAGCGGCAGGTCGCGGTGATCGTCGACATCATGATCAACAACTCGAAGCTGGCGGTGGACTTCGTCCCCGGCACGCACCACGGCGACCTGCTGCTCTTCAACTCCACGATCGACCGCGAGGCCAACGACGCCCGGCCGGAGCACTGGGCCCCGTACCTCACCGGCCGGATCGAGTCCCACGAGGTCACCACCCGGCACGACCACATGACCCGGCCGGGCTCACTCGCCCAGATCGGGCCGGTCCTCGCCGCCCGCATCGCCGAAGCCACCGGAGCCGCGCCCGCGGCACCGGACACCCTCACCACCGGCCGCGCCGGTGACACCACCCCCGCCCACCAGGAGGACTGACCCATGACCAACCCCTTCGACGACCAGGACGGCACCTTCCTCGTGCTCGTCAACGACGAGAACCAGCACTCGCTCTGGCCGCAGTTCGCGGACGTACCGGCCGGCTGGACCGCCGTCCACGGCCCCGACACCCACGCCGCCTGCCTCGCCCACATCGAGGAGTCCTGGACCGACATGCGGCCCCGGAGCCTCGCCGACGCGATGGAAGCCCGGCGGTGACCACCACCGACACGGCGGCCGGGGCCCGCGCCACCGCGGGCCCCGGCCGGCCCGGCGATCTCGCCGCGGCCCTGCTCGCCCCCGCGGCACGCCGCGACCCGTACCCCGTCTACGCCCGCATGCGCCGCGAGGACCCCGTCCACCGCAGCGCCCAGGGCATCTGGTACCTCACCCGGCACGCCGATGTGGAGAGGGCGCTCGGCGATCTGCGGCTCTCCAACGACCGGGACAGGATGACCCGCGCGTACGAGGCGCTCGGCGGCGACCTCAAGGCGTTCAGCCGGCTCACCGACCGGCTCGGCCGGGTGATGAGCAACACCGACCCGCCCGACCACGCCCGGCTGCGCAGACTCGCCAACCGGGCCTTCACCGCCCGGCGCGTCGAGGCCCTGCGCGACGGAGTCCAGCGGATCGTGGACCAACTCGTCGACGAGGCCGTCGGGGCCGGCGCCGCCGGAGCGGCCATGGAGCTGATCGAGGCCGTCGCCTCCCCGCTGCCGATGTCCGTCGTCTGCGAGCTCTTCGGCATCCCCGACGAGGACCGGCCCCGCGTCAAGGGATGGTTCCGCCGCTTCGGCCGGCTCAGCGAGGACATCGACAAGTCCGAGACGGCGATCAAGGAGTACGAGGAGTATCTCGCCGGGCTCGTCCGCCGGCGCCGTCGGACCCCCGGGAACGACCTGATCAGCGCCCTGGTCGCCACCCAGGCCCAGGACGACCGGCTCACCGACTCCGAACTGCTCGCCACCTGCTTCGTCCTGATCACCGCCGGGGACGAGACCACCACCCATGTGATCAGCAACGGGATGCTGGCCCTGCTCCGCCACCCGGACCAGCTGGCCCGGCTCCGCGCCGACCCCGGGCTGATCCGCGGCGCCGTCGACGAACTGATCCGCTACGACACGGTGACCCAGTCCATCGTCCGGGTCGTCGCCGAGGACCTGGAGATCGGCGGACGGACCCTGCGCCAGGGCGAACTCGTCTACCTGGTCCTGGGCGCGACCAACCGGGACCCGGAGGCATTCGCGGACCCCGACCGGCTCGACCTGACCCGGCCCGGCCACCGCCACCTGAGCTTCGGCCACGGCCCGCACTTCTGCCTCGGCGCCCCGCTCGCCCGGCTCCAGGCCGAGATCGCCCTCGGCACGCTGGTGCGCCGGCTGCCCGGACTCCGCCTCGCCGAAGGGGCGGAGCTGGAGTGGCGGGACAACCCGCTGCAACGGCGGCTCACCGCCCTCCCGCTGTCCTACTGACCCCACGGCCGCCGGTGCGCCGGCGGCCGGACGACGAGAAGGAGAAACCGACCATGGCCCGAGAGTTCCAGGTCCGCCGGGAACAGCGGCTGCCCGCCCCGCCCGACCAGGTCTGGGAAGCGGTCGCCACCGGCCCCGGCAACCTCGGCTGGCTCTACCCGATGGAGATCGAGCCCCGCGTCGGCGGCCGGGTCACCCGGGGCGACGCCACCGTCCTGGCCTGGGAGCCGCCGCGCCACCTCGCCGTGAAGGCGACCCAGGAGGGCGGCTTCTCCAACACCCTCACCTACCGCGTGGAACCGGCCGGCGACGGCACGAGCCATCTGCGCATGGGCATCCACTGGGTGCACACGGGCGTCGTCGACGAGGCGTGGCAGTGGGACGCCAAGACGGACGTCGCCGAGAAGTACGTCGACTTCCACCAGCACGCCCTGGCGGAGTACCTCACGCACTTCGCCGGCCGCCGCGCCGTGTACGTCCGCGCCCAGTGCCCCGCGCCCACCGCCGACCCGGAGGACTTCGCCGCGCTGCGCCGGCGCCTGGGCGTTCCCGACGGTGCCGTGGTGGGCGACCGCTTCCCGCTCCTGGCCCCCGGCCCGGGGAGCGGGCCCGTCGAGGCGGTCGTGGACTGGACGGGGCCCGACTTCCTCGGGCTGCGCGGTCCGGACGCCCTGTACCGCTTCTTCAACGGCAGCAGCTGGAACGTACCGATCTGGCTGGGCCACCACCTGTTCGCCGAGGACGCCGACGAGGAGCGGGCGACCGAGGAGTGGACCGCCTGGCTCCACGACACCCGGGTCCCGGCCTCCTCGGCCGGGGCCGGGGAGGGACGCGGAGGGCGGCCGTGACGGAGACCCTGAACGAGGCCGGGGCGTACGCCGACGCGGACGCCCCGGCCGGCCGGCTGCTCTACGCCGCCGAACTCGTCGAGGAGAACGGCGGGTTCACGCTCGTCCTCCAGGACGTGAACCGGGGCACGGTCCAGACGACCCCGGTCCCCGGGTCCATGGTGGACAAGCTGCCGGTCTTCTTCGCGGCCCTCAAGGCCAAGTGCGACCCGGCGGCGCAGCGGCGCCGCCGCTAGACGAGGCGCCCCGCACCGGGCCGGCACCGCGCACCCGGTGGCGCCGGACCCGGTGCCGGGCCGTCACACGGCGGCCGGTGAGGGGGCGGCGGCCGGCCGCTCGCCGTCCGTCCCCTCCCACGCCGTGCGGTGCGTGAGCCCGATCATCCCGACGAACGTCAGGACCGCGGCGACCGCCGCCGCCGCACCGCAGACGAGGAACGCGGTGCCGAAGCCGCTGCCGAGGGCGTCGAGCGCGAGGTCGTGCGCGGCCGAACCGGGGGCGCCGGGCGGCAGGCTGTTCACCGCGATCGGGCCGCCCTCGGCGGCGATCCCGCGCGCCGCGCCGAGCTGCCCGGCGGGCAGCTCCGCACCGCTCAGCTTCGACGTGAACGCCGAACCGGCCTTGCTCAGGGCGACCGCGCCGACGACCACGGGGCCGAGTGCGAAGCCCAGGTCGCGCAGCATGTTGGTGGTCGCGCTCGCCATGCCCGCCAGGGGCGGTTCCACGCTGTCCAGGGCCACCGCGGTCACCGAGCTGACGCAGAGCGCGAAGCCGATGCCGATCAACAGGTCCGGGACGACGAACGCGGTCAGCGCGGGGTCCGTCACATCGAGGCCGGCGCACAGGAAGCAGCCGACGGACATCAGGACGAAGCCCGACGTCAGCAGCCAGGTCGGGGCCACCCGGTGCAGCAGCCGCGAGACGATCGGGATCAGCACGAACGCGGGTCCCTGGAGCAGCAGGAACGGGACCGCGACGCGCAGCGGGTCCTGGTGCTGGACCGGGCCGAGCCACATGCTGGTCGCGAAGCACGCGCCGAGGAAGGCGAGCATGCCGATCACGGCGACCAGGGACGAGACCGTGAAGGCCCGGTTGCGGAACAGGCTCAGGTCGAAGATCGGCGACTGCGCGCCCACCTCGACCAGGACGAACCCCGCCAGGACCACCAGCCCGATCATTCCGGACAGCAGGACGGGCAGGGTCGTCCAGCCCGACTCGGGGCCCTCGACGGCCGCGTACAGCACCAGGATCAGACCGATGGCGAACGTGATCTGGCCCGGTATGTCCAGCGAGCGCCCCTCCGGCGCGCGCGATTCGGCCGTCAGGGCGAGTGTGAGCACCATGCTCACGACGGCGAGGCCGACGAGGACCCAGAAGGAGCCGCGCCAGGAGCCGACCTCCGCGAACATCCCGCCGAGCAGGGGGGACAGGGCCGCGCCCGCCGAGAGGAAGCCGGTCCACAGCGCGACGGCCTGGGCCCGCTCCCGGGCGGTACGGGTGACCGAGACGAGCATGGTGAGCGAGCCGGGGAACAGCGCTCCGGCGCCGAGGCCGTTGAGCGCGGCGCCCACCCAGAGGACCTGGACGGTCGGGGCCAGGGCGGCCACGGAGCTGCCGACGACCACGAGGGCGGCGCCGGCCGCGATCAGCCGTTTGCGGCCGTAGCGGTCGCCGAGCACGCCGAACGTGAACTCGAAGCATACCACGGCGATCATGAAGGCCGAGGTGATCCAGGTCAGCTGGGAGCCGTGGGTGTTCAGGTCCTCCTGGAACAGGCCGTTGAGCGAGGCCGGCAGCGCGTTGGCGACCTGCGCCACGAACACCGCACAGCTGGTGGCAGCCAGCGTTCCCGCGTAGCCCGGTCTCCGGGCGGCCCCCGCGGTTGGGCCGTGGGACACCGTCGTCCCGTTGTTGAGCGTCATTGCTTTCTCCCTGGCTGGGAAGGGGTGGGTGCCCCGCCACCGGGCGGGACGGGCTCCGGCCGACGGCCGTAGCGAGGGGAGGGGGGAGAGGGGAGCGTCGCGCGTCGCGCGTCGCTCGTCGTGCGCGCCCGGTGTCGTGCTCGTGGTCGGGGGTGGAGACACGGCTCGGATCCGGCGCGGTGTCGTGGACAATGACACTTCGCCATACACTGTGTCAATGAAATGTTCGTGGCATCTGGTGAATGACCTCGGCGTCAGGCCATCGTGCGGGAAGACCGCCGGCACGACGGAGCCGAGAAGGCCGAGGACGAGCGCGGTGATGCCGACGGGCCCCTTCGACTCCACCCCGCCCGGGCCGGCGGACGTGTGCGCGGCGGCCCCGGGGGTAACGCCGCGCCGATCACTGCGCCGTGCGCAGATCCGCCTCCATGGCGCGCGCCGCCGCGCCGAGCGTCGCGACGAGCGACGGAAGATCGTGCGCGTCGTAGCGCACGCTGGGCAGCGAGACCGAGAGGCCCGCCTGCGGGGTGCCGTCCTCGCCGTGCACGGGCACGCCCACGGCGACCAGCCCGCGTTCGGAGCGCTCCTGGTTCACGGCGAAGCCGGTACGGGCGACGCGGCGCAGCTCCGGCCGGAGGCGCGCCAGGTCCGGCCGGTCCGCCGGGCGGTCCCGGTAGCGCGTCTCCGCGTACAGCTCCGCCAGCTCGTCGTCGTCCAGCGCGGCGAGCAGCAGGAGCCCGGCCGTCGTGCGGTGTGCGGCGAACACCATGCCCTCGCGCGAGCCCACCCGCAGCGCCTGCCGGCTCTCCACGCTGGCGATGAAACGGGCCGTGTCCCCGGTCCGGATCGTCAGGTTCGCCGTCTCGTCCAGCAGGCTCACCAGCCGGTGCAGATGGGGCAGGGCCGCCGCGCGCAGCCGGGAGACCTGAGACTGCGAGTGCGCCGCCAGTTCCAGGACCGGGCCCGCCCGGTAGACCCGGCTCTCGTCGCGCACCGCGAAATCCCGGTAGACCAGCATCGCCAGGATCCGATGGGCGGTGGAGCGGGCCACGCCCAATCGCTCGGCGATCTGCGAGACGGTCGCCGCCCCCTCCAGCTGGAGCATCGTCGCGGCCCTGAGCGCGTGGTCGACGCTCGCGATCGGGTACGGCGGGGGCGTTTTCAGCGGCTTGTCCACGGGGCCTCCTCGCACCGGACGGGCCCCGGCCGCGGGCCGGGCGGGCCCGCGCACACCCCGGAGACGCGTTCTGCTCTCCAGAATCTACCTGTTCCGCAAGGCGGTCCGTCGCAGGCTGGGCCCGCTCCGGCGGGGCGCGCCGGACTCTCCCGCCCCCTCTCCCCGCGATCCGAGGACGACACCATGGTTTCCGCTACCCCTCCCGCCGACAGCGGCCCCGGCGCGAGCGCCGGGGTGCGCACCGCGCGCACCGCCCCGCCCCTCTCCGTCCCGGCCGCATCCCGGGTGCCGGCCGGTCACCAGGAGGTCGCGGCATGATCACGACCCTCGCCGAGAGCACCGACGAGGCCGTCGCGGGCATCGAGGACGGTGCCACGGTCCTGGTGGGCGGATTCGGTCTGGCCGGCATGCCGTTCGACCTCATCGACGCCCTGATCCGGCAGGGCGCCCGCGATCTCACCGTGGTCTCCAACAACGCCGGCAACGGCGACGCGGGCCTGGCCGCGCTGCTCGCGGCGGGCCGGGTCCGCAAGGTCGTCTGTTCCTTCCCCCGGCAGAGCGACTCCCATGTCTTCGACGGGCTCTACCGCGCCGGACGGGTCGAGCTCGACGTCGTTCCGCAGGGCACCCTCGCCGAACGGATGCGGGCCCAGGGGGCCGGGATCGGTGCCTTCTACTGCCCGGTCGGTGCCGGCACCCCGCTGGGGGAGGGCAAGGAGACCCGGGAGATCGACGGGCGCGTCCACGTCCTGGAGTACCCGATCAAGGGCGATGTGGCGCTGATCCAGGCACACCGCGCCGACACCCTGGGCAACCTCGTGTACCGCAGGACCGCCCGCAACTTCGGCCCGGTCATGGCCACCGCCGCCACCATGGTCGTCGCCCAGGTCGCCGAGATCGTGCCCGTCGGGGCCATCGATCCCGAGACCGTGGTCACGCCGGGAATCTACGTCGACCGACTCGTCCGGGCGGAACCCCGGCGACTGACCGTGCGGGGAGCCCGCTGATGACCGCCACGCCCACCACGACCGGGGCCCTGCCCGTCGAGCACCCGGACCGGGGGCCCCTGGGCACCGACGAACTCGCCGCGCGCATCGCCCGGGACATCGCGCCCGGCTCGTACGTGAACCTCGGCATCGGGCAGCCGACCCGCATCGCCGAACACCTCCCGCCGGAGGCGGGCATCGTGCTGCACACCGAGAACGGCATGCTCGGCATGGGCCCCGCCGCGACCGGCGACGCCGTCGACCCGGACCTCACCAACGCCGGGAAGGTCCCGGTCACCGAACGGCCCGGCGCGGCCTACTTCCACCACGCCGACTCCTTCGCGATGATGCGCGGCGGCCATCTGGACGTCTGCGTCCTCGGTGCCTTCGAGGTCTCCGCCCGCGGCGACCTCGCCAACTGGCACACCGGGGACCCCGACGCGATTCCGGCCGTCGGCGGCGCCATGGACCTCGCCGTGGGCGCGCGCGAGGTGCTGGTGATGATGCGGCTCTTCACCCGCGAGGGTGCGCCGAAGCTCGTCCCCGCCTGCACCTGCCCGCTGACCGGGGCCGGCTGCGTCAGCCGCGTCTACACCGACCACGGGGTCTTCGAGCCCGGCCCGGACGGGGTCAGGGTCCTGGAGACGTACGGCATCACCCTCGCCGGCCTGCGCGAACGGCTGGACGTCGACCTGGTGTGAGCCGCCGCCCCGCCGTCCGCTGCCGTGCGCCACGTCAGGAGAGACGACGCCCTGTGTGCCGGGCAGTCGGCGCGTACGGCCGGCGGGCGACGGCGCGTTAGGATCCGTGCATGGCGAACCTTCGTGAGGCCCAGAAGCGGATGACCCGCAGGCTGCTGCTGGAATCCGGCCTCGAACTCTTCACGACGAAGGGGTACGCCGCCACCACCGTCGACGACATCGCGACCGCGGCGGGCACCACGCGCGCCACGTTCTACGCCTACTTCTCCTCGCGCAGCGAACTGATGCAGGCGCTCATCGACGAACAGCTCAACGAGACGCTCCAGCGCGTCGGTTCGCCCGAGCACGGCTCGACCGCGCTCGGGCTGGTGGCCACCGTCGCCGACGGGTCCCCGGAGGCGATCGCGGCCTGGCTGCGCCGGACCGCCGACAGCTGGCCGGCGATCCGGCCCATCATCCGAATCGGCCGGGACGCGGCGGTGGTCGACCCCGACCTCACCGACCTCGTGGAGCGCTGGCTGGAGGAGGCCGTCGGCGACATCGAGGACGGGCTGACCGAGGCCGGCCGGCTGGAGCCGCACCAGCGGCACTTCCGGGGTGTCCTGGCCATGGCGCAGCTCGACTTCGTCGCCCAGCACTGGGACCGGGCCGACTGGAAGCTGACGCGCGAGCAGATGCTCGGCGAACTCACCGCGAGCTGGACCGCCCTGCTGAACTGAGCGTCCCGCTCACGACTGCCCGACGCCCCCCGGCGGCCGGGCCCGCACCCGCGCCTCGCCGCCCACGTCACCGATCCCTCCTCCCGTAGCGCCCCGAGCGCGAGGAGCCGCACCGTGGATCGCGGTCGACCGAATCCGGCCGACCGCTTCTGACGCACGCCCGCGACCTGCCCTCTGCGCCGCCCGTGCGGCCCCCTGCGCGGGTGGCGACGTGACGTCGCAGCAGCTCAATGCACTGTCGGGTGATTATTTTTTCCTGGTGTCTGTTTCATTGACGCCGTGTAAAGCGAATAGCTACGGTGACTGCCACAAGGTGCGACGCACCCCACCCGTACTTGTGAGGGCAGGCATGAGCCTCAAGACCAACACCGTCAACACCGTCCTGGGACCGGTGGCCGCCGAGGAGCTGGGCGTCGTCGCGGTCCACGAGGCACTGCTGTCGGTGGTGCCGGGCGCGGAGTACGCCTTCGACATCACGATCGACCGCGCCGAGATCTTCGAGACCCTGGCCGCCAAGCTCACGGACTTCCGCGAACACGGCGGCGGCACCGTCGTCGACAGCACCGGGATGTTCCACGGCCGGGACCTCCCGCTCTACGAGGCCCTGTCCCGGACCACCGGCGTCCACCTCGTCGCCTCCACCGGCCAGGGCCCCGAGGAGATGCTCGGGGGCTACTTCCTCACCCCCCAGACCAACCCCCCGACCCCCTGGCCCGCCGAGAAGTTCGCGGCCCTGTTCACCGCCGAGATCACCGACGGCATGGTCGTCCCCCGGGTCGAGCGCCGCGCCGCCGCCGGGCTCGTCGCCACCGCCGCGACCCGCACGGGCACCACCGCGACCGACGAGAGCCTGCTGCGCGGTGCCGCGCGCACCGCCTCCGCCACCGGCGCCGCACTCTCCGTCCGCTTCGGGAGCGACGCCCTCCACGACCTCGCCATCGCCCTGGACGAGGGGCTGCCGGCCGGCCGGATCGCCGTCGCCGGACTCGACCGCCGCGACGCCGTCGCCGCCGGCGCCCCCGAGGCGGTCGCCCGCGCGGGCGCGTACGTCGCGCTCGACCACGTCGGCACCGAGGACGACGACCACATCGACGACGCCGCTCGCGCCGCGCTGGTCGCCGCCCTCGTACGCGACGGACACGGCGGCCGCCTCCTGCTGTCGGCCGGCGCCACCGGGGTCGCCAAGGGCCACACCGGCAACGACCTTCCCTACAGCCAGGTGCTGACCGCGTTCCTCCCGCTCCTGAGGACGCACGGTCTCGGCGAGGAGGACATCCGGCGGATTCTCGTGGACAACCCGCGCGACCTGCTGTCCGTGCGCTGAGCCCGGCTCCCCGTACCCCCTCAAGTCCCTTCGTTCAAAGGTGAGTGCAGTGTCGAGAGTGAACACCGTCCTCGGGGCGGTCCCGGCCGAGGAACTCGGGTTCGTGGCCGTCCACGAGCACATCGGCTACGGGATGCCCGGCTCCGAGCTGGACACACAGTGGTGGAAGACCCCCGAGGAGCGGTACGCCGAGACCGTGCCGAAGCTCCGCGCCTTCCACGAGAACGGCGGCGGCACCTTCGTCGACGCCACCGGCATCTGCAACGGCCGCGACATCGACTACTACAGGTCCCTGTCCGCGAAGACCGGCGTCCACATCGTCGCCTGCACCGGCTTCGTCGGCGGCGACACCGCCCTGCCGCACTTCGCGCGGGCCGATGTGGACTACCTGACACGGCAGTTCGTCCACGAGACCGGCGTCGGCATCGGGAACACCGGCAGCCGCGCCGGAGTCATCAAGGTCGGGGTGAGCCGGGGCGGTCGGATGACCGACCTGGACAAGCGCATCTACCGCGCCGCCGCCCGCGCCGCCCTCACCACGGGCGTTCCCGTCCTCACCCACCTCGCGATCGACGCCGAGAACGCCGTCGCCATTTTCCGCGAGGAAGGGCTTCCGCTCGACCGCGTCCTGTTCGGCCACGTCGACGACGGTGTCAACGCCGACAAGACCCGCGACGTGTGGATCGCCGAACAGGGCGGACGCATCGGCTTCGACACCTTCGGCTACGAGACCGAGCTGCCCGATCCGCCGTTCTGGGCCCGCCCCCGCGAGGAACGGCTCGCGCACTTCCTCCGCTTCATCGGCGCCGACCGCAGCCGCCTCACCCAGGTGCTCGCCTCCGCCGACGCCAACTGCTCCCCGCTGGGCTGGCCGGGCGTCAAGGGCCACACCGTCAACTACCTCTTCGACGACCTCGTCCCCGACCTCCGCGCCGCCGGATTCGACGAGGCCGCGATCAGGACGCTCTTCGTCGACAACCCGGCCGGCTTCCTCACCCTCCAGAAGTAGAGAGAACCACCATGCACCTCTCCGCCCTCACGAACCTCAAGATCGCCATTGTCGGCGCCGGCTACGGCGGGGCCGCGGCGGCCAAGGCCCTGAGCCTCCTCGGCGCCCGGGTCGACGTCTACGAACAGGCCGCCGAGATCCGCGAGGCGGGCGCCGGCATCGGACTGCGCCCGGCCACCATGAACCGCTTCCGCGAGTGGGGCATCTTCGACGCCATCGCGGAGGTCAGCTCCCCGAGCGCGCACTTCGAGATCCTCACCCCCGCCTGCCACCCGATCATGAAGGAGGCGTGGCCGCCGGCCGGTGAGCAGGTGCACACCCATCTGATCCACCGGGGCGACTTCATCGACGCGCTCCTCGGCGTCCTCCCCGAGGGCATGGTCCACCTCGGCCACCGGCTGGAGAGCGTCACCGACCACGGTGACCGCGCCGTCCTCTCCTTCGCCAACGGTGCCCGCGCCGAGGCCGACCTCGTCATCGGCGCCGACGGCATCAAGTCCGTCGTACGCCGGGAACTCTTCAGCGACAAGGAGCCCGTCTTCGCCGGCGAGCACGCCTACCGCGCCGTCATCTCCCTGGACGACGCCCATGGCATGGTCACGGACGACGACCTGCGGATGTACATCGGACGGGGCACCAAGATCTATCTGCTGCCGCTGCGCCACCGCGACCAGGTCTCCTTCGACATCACCGCCCTGTGCCCGGACGGCACCTGGGTCCCCGAGGTCACCAAGGACGACCTGCTCGCCACCGTCGAGGGGTTCGACGAGCGCCTGGTCGCCATCACCCGCGCCCTCGACATGGACACCGTCAACATACGGGCCGTGTACGACATCGACCCCGTCGACACCTGGCACTCGCAGTGCGTGGCCCTGCTCGGCGACGCGGCCCACTCGATGCTCCACCACCAGGGCCAGGGCGCCAACTCCGCCGTCGAGGACGCCGGGGCGCTCGCCGACGCCCTGCGCGAGGCGCACTCCGTGCCGCAGGCGCTGGCCCTCTACCAGGCCACCCGCAAGCCCGTCACCGACCGGCTCCAGGCCGTGTCCCGCCAGGGCTGGACCGAGGACGAGATCGACGAGGTCTTCCCCGGCCAGCGCCCCGCGACCGCCGCGGCGGAGGACTGAACCCATGGCCCTGCACCCCGAGATCGCCGCGTTCGTGGCCTCCCTGCCGCCCCCGCCGCCGGGCCCCCTCGACCCGCCGGCGATGCGTGCCGCCGACGAGGCGCACCTCACGCCCCTCGCCGAACGCCTTCCGCTCCACGCCGTCGAGGACCTCACCGCCCGCACCCCGGCGGGCGACGTTCCCGTACGCGTCTACACCCCGGCGCCCGCCGACCGCCACGGCGTCCTCGTCTACTTCCACGGCGGCGCCTTCTTCCTCGGCAGCCTGGAGACGCACGACCACATCGCGCGCTCCCTCGCGAAGGAGACCGGGCTCAAGGTCGTCTCCGTCGGCTACCGGCTCGCCCCCGAGGCCGCCTTCCCGGCCGGGCTCGACGACTGCCACGCCGTCGTCCGCTGGGCCGCGGGGGAGGGCGACCCGCTCGGCTGGGACGGCACCACCCTGGCCGTCGCCGGGGACAGTTCGGGCGGCACCTTCGCCGCCGCCGTCGCGGCCCGCGCTCACGACGAGGGGTTCGACCGGATCACCCACCAGATCCTCTACTACCCCTCGCTCGACCTGGACTTCGACGCCGACCGCTACCCCTCCCTCCGCGAGAACGCCGTCGGCTACGGCCTGGAGACCGCCGGACTGAAACCCTTCAACTCCTTCTACCTGGACAGCGGGGCCGACCCGGCCGACCCCCGCGTCTCACCGATCCGCCGCACCGACCTCACCGGGCTGCCGCCCGCCCTCGTCGTCACCGCCGAGCACGACCCGCTGCGCGACGAGGGCGAACTCTACGGGCGGCGGCTGCGGGAAGCCGGGGTGGACGCGACGGTCAGCCGGTACGCGGGCGCCGGCCACGGCTTCGTCCAGCACTTCTCCGGCATTCCCGAGTACCGGCGCGTCTTCGCCGAGACGCGCGACTTCCTCGGCGCCTCCTGATCGCGGCGCTCCCGTACGAGTCCGGAAGGAGTAGACATGCCACCCACCGCCCCCGTCCATCCGATGTTCTCGCCGTGGGGCCGCTTCGGCCTCTACAGCTTCTACATCGACGCACCCGAGCCCGCCGTCGTCGACACGGGCATCGCCACCTCGCCCGCCGACGGCATGGTCCCCGCCCTGGAGGCCATCGGCCGGCGCGTCGAGGACATCCGCTGGATCCTGCTGACCCATGGTCATATCGACCACATCGGAGGCGCGTACGACCTGTGGGAACGCACCGGCCGCCGCGCCCGGGTCGTCATCCACGAGGCCGACGCCGCCCTGCTCCGCTCACGCCGCGCCCACGTGGACGAATACCTCGCGGGCCGGGGCCGCTACCTCGGCGGCGACGGCTCCGGCGTGGAGGCCGCCACCCGGGCCGTCATCTCCGGAGAGATGGAACCCACCCTCCTCGTCCGGGGCGGCGAATCCCTCGACCTCGGCGGCGGGATCACCGTCTCCGTCCACGCCCTGCCCGGCCACACTCCCGGATCGGTCGCCTACGCGCTCGACGGGCAGGGCGACGTCTTCGTCGGGGACGCGGTCCAGGTCCACGGCGCCGCCAACGGCTTCCCCGGCTACACGGACCCCGACGCCTACCGCGCCGGGCTGCTGTACGTCCGCGACGCGCTGCGCCCCCGCCATCTCTACCTCGGCCACCCCTACCGGCGCGCCGACGGCACCCCGTACGGCGTCGAACTCGACGCCGGGCAGGCCCGCGAGGCCCTGACCCAGAGCCTGGAGGCCGAGGCCCGGGTCGGCGCGGCGGCCTGCGCCTGCCTCGCGGACGGGCCGCGGGAGTCGGACTCGCCGTACTCCCCGTTCGCCCGCGCCGCCGAGGAACTCGGCTACACCGGCGACCCGGCCCTCGAACCCTCCCCGTTCTTCACCTCGATGCACGGCTACCGCACCCAGCAGCATCCCCACTCGTCGCACAGGAGCTTCGCACCATGACCGACCACCGGACGATCCAGGCGGGCGCACAGCGGATCGCCGTGCGCAAGGACCTCCGCGTGCCCATGCGCGACGGGGTGACCCTCGCCGCCGACGCGTACAGCGGCGTCGAGGACAGGCCCCGCCCGGCGCTCGTGGCGCTCAGCCCCTACGGCAAGGAACTCCAGGCGCTCGCCCTCACCACCCCGCCGCAGCGCCGGCCCAGTCCCATGTGGGACGGGTGCATCGAGGCCGGAGACATCGCCCGGGTCGTCGAGGAGGGCTACGTCCACGTCATCGGCGACCTGCGCGGCTCCGGGGCCTCCGGCGGCGAGCACATCGGCAACTACAACGCCGGAGGCGTGCCGCTCGGCGAGGACGCGTACGACGTCATCGAATGGGTGGCCGCCCAGCCGTGGTGCGACGGCAACGTGGGCATGATCGGCATCTCCTACTTCGGCTCCATGCAGGTGCTGGCCGCCGCCGAACGGCCGCCGAGCCTCAAGGCGATCTTCGTCAGCGGAGGCCACTACGACTTCTACGAGACGACGTACCACGGCGGTGTCATGTGGTTCATGCCGCGCGCCGCCCGGGAGGGGCGCGGCGGAGACTCCGGCTGGGCGTTCACCGACGGGGTCAAGTCCCGCATGCTGGAGACCTGTACGCCCGAGGAGATCAGGGAGCGCGTGGCCGAGCGGCTGCGCGACCCCGACGTGGCCGCCTGGCCCAACCTCGTCCATGTCCTCACCTACCCCAAGAACCACGAGGCATGGTTCGACATCGTCATGAACGAGGTCGACGGCGACTGGTACGAGGAGCGCAACCCGGTCACGCTCGCGCCCCGCATCGACATCCCCGTCTGGCTCCAGATCGACCAGGGCCGCGGCTGGACGATGGACGGCACCATCGAGACCTTCAAGGCGTTGAAGGGCCCGAAGAAGCTGGACATCGGCCCCTACCCGCCGATGCAGTCGCGCCCCTTCGTCGAGGAGCACGACAAGATGTTCCGCTGGTACGCGTACTGGCTGAAGGGCATCGACAACGGCGTCATGGACGAACCCGCCGTCACCGTCCACGTCGAGGGCTCCCGGGAGACCGTCACCGGCTCCACCTGGCCGCCCAGGCCCGTCGAGCACCGCCCGCTCTACCTCCGCCCGCGCCACGCCCTGTCGCCCGAGCCCGAGCGCATGGGCGCGGAGCACGCCGCCCCGGACGGCTTCTACCAGGCGCCGCTCACCGTGACCGACAGGGTGGAGATCCTCAGCTGGTCCACCGCCCCGTTCACCGAGCCCACCGAGATGATCGGCCAGGGCGCCGCGCACCTCTTCATGGAGATCGACCAGCCCGACACCAACCTCGTCCTGCGGATGTGGGACGAGGCCCCGGGCGGCGGACGACAACTCGTCACCACCGCCTATCTCAAGGCGTCGCACCGCGAACTCGACGCGGAACGCACCACCGACGGCGACCCGTACCACCCGCACACCCGGGCCGTCCCGGTCGAGCCGGGCAGGATCGAGGAGTACGTCCTGCGCGTCTACCCGTTCGCCGCCACGTTCCTCCCCGGCCACCGGCTGGTCGCCGAACTCTCCAACACCGAACCGCTCGCCGACGAGCACAACTCCCTGCTGCCGCCGGACGCCTTCCATCTGCCGGTGGGCCGCCCCGTCACGCACAAGATCTACCGCGACGCGGCGCACCCCTCCCGGCTGGTGCTCCCGTACACGAAGGGCGCCGACCGGTGATCCACCCGGTGCGCCGGGCGCCGTCGTCGGCGGCAACTCCGCGACGGACAGGGCCGGTCCGCCCGTGACCGTCCGTCGCGGTCGCTCGTTGCCCATCCGTACCGGCGGCCGGAGCCTTCGGCGGCCGACGAACACGGACAGGACGGCGAAACCGATGCGTGTGGACGAGACAGCCTGCCCCGGACAACCGCCCGTGCCGCCCGGCGCGGGAGCACTCACCCCCTCCCGGGCCCTGCGGTTCTGGCTGAACCCGGCCAACCTCGCGGCCCGCGCCGGCCGGGCGGCCCCGGTCGTCCGGACCAGAACGGGGCCGGCGACCGCCTTCCAGATCAATGATCCGACCCTGCTGCGCAAGGTCGGCAGCGATGAAGAAACCTTCCGGTTCTGGGGCCCGGACCCGAGCCTGCGCGAATTCAACGAGGACGGGGTGGTCGGCCTGGAGGGCGCCGCCCACCGGGAGCGGCGCGGGGTGATGAGACCGGCGTTCGCGGCGTCCCGGGTCACCGCGCTCGGGCCCGGCGTCCAGGACCGCACCCGGGAGCTGCTCGCCGGCCTGCCCGGGGACCGGCCGCTCGACATCCGGGTGGAGATGAGCCGACTGGCGTGCGGGCTCCTCGTCAGCTGCGTCCTCAACAGCGAGCTGAGGGACGACACCCTGTCCGGGATCGCGGGCGCCCGCGCCACCCTGTCCGCCGGCACCTTCTGGCGCTACGCCCTCTCGCCCTGGCCCTGGGTGCCCGTGCCCCGGCGCCGCTCCAGCCGCCGCGCGCTCGCCGGACTGGACGAGGCCGTCCGCCAGGTGCGGGCCCACCACCGCCCCGACCCGGACGGCCAGGACCTGGTGTCCGTGCTCGAAGCCGCCGCTCCCGGGAACCCGCACGTGGTGGGGCGCGACATCCGCGCCCTGCTGATCGCGGGCATGGAGACCAGCGCCTCCACTCTGGCCTGGGCCTGCTACGAGCTGGGCCGCCATCCGCATCTCCAGCAGGCGATCCGGGACGAAGCCGACGCCGCCCCCGATCCCGGCCGCCTCCACGCGCACCAGCTCCCGCTCGCGGCCGCCTTCCTCCAGGAAGTCACGCGCCTCCACGGCATCCCGTTCCTGGTCCGCCGCACCCGTCACGAGACCTCCCACCACGGGGTGCGGATCCCGGCCGGAGCGGTGGTGACGCTGCCTCTGGGAGCCCTGCGCCGCGACCGGGACCGCTATCCGGACCCGGACGTGTTCGACCCCCGGCGCTGGCTCCCCGGCGCCGAACCGGCGCCGTCCCCCGCCGCGCTCCTGGCGTACGGCCTGGGACCCCGGTACTGCCCCGGCGCGGCCGCCGCCGATGCCATGCTGCCCGTCGCCCTGGCGACCCTGGCCCGCGCGCGCACGCTGCGCCCGGCGCGGCCGGGGCGCAAGATCGGCGTGAGCCTGGAACTCACACCGACGCCCAAGGGCCTGAGGATGTACGCCGTGCCACGGCCCGCACCGCGCGGCGGCCGTCAGGAGTAGAGCTTGTCGATGAACGCGGCGAGATTGGCCGTCGTCCGCTCGATCTGCTCCTCCACGGTCAGCGACTCCTTGAAGCGGGCGCCCGAGTCCACCGCCTTCTTGCCGCGCACGTACAGCGAGCAGGCGAGGTCCGTGCACATGTACAGCCCCACCGAGTTGCCCTCGCGGCCGGCCGGGCCCGCCTTGCGGGCGGTCATCAGCGACACGCCGCTGCCCGGATGGGTGGTGAGGCAGAGCGAACACATGCTGCGGTGCAGGAATCCCCGCTGGTGGGAGGGGAAGCGCAGGGAGATGCCGGCCGGCCGGCCCTCCCGCTCGGTGACGATGTAGCTGCGCCCGGGGGCGGACAGGTCGCGCCAGCCCAGGAAATCGAGGTCGTCCCAGGGCAGCTCGTCGAAATCACGGGGCATCGGCAGGCGGCCCGCCTCACCCTTGGAGCAGTTGACGAACGCTTGGCGGATCTCCCGCTCGGTCAAGGCCTTCATGGGACCGACGGTACGGTGCCTATGATCCCTAGGCAAATGATTAATTGATGTAGGGCGCTTCCTGGGCTGCCTTGGGTGCGATGTCGAGCCGGTGCACGGGCGGGTGCGCGATGCCCAGATCCGGCCGCCAGGCCGCCAGGATCTGCGCGGAGGGGTCGAACAGCGGGGCCGGCAGCTCCTCGGGGCGGACCCATCGCCACGTCGCGATCAGATGGGGTTCGGTGACCTCCGGGACGGCGGTGCCGATGTCCACGAGGGCGGCCATGGTCACCCGGTTGATGCCGTGCACCGCGTCGTGGAGCATCGCGAGGATCCGCACCTCGTCCGGACCGACGCGGATCCCGGTCTCCTCGCACAGCTCGCGGGCGGCGGCCTCCGCGACGGACTCGTGCGTCGCGTCGACCTTGCCGCCGGGCAGCTCCCAGGTGCCGCCGTGGTGCCGGCCGAGCAGGATCCGCCCGCGCCCGTCCCGCACGAGCACCCCGACCCCCAGCGCGGCCTGCGCCTGCGGCGGGCGGGCGTTGCGGGCGGGGATCTCCGGGGCCGTGTCGTCGTTCATGCCGCTCCTCGGGGGCCGGGGGTTCCTCGGGTCGGGCACGAGCCTACGGAAGCCGCCGCGCCGTTCGCCGTCTCATACCGTCAGCCGCAGCGAAGTGGCCGAGATCCCCACGCGCACGCTCTGCCCCCAGGTCAGCTCCAGCGCATCCGACTCCATCCCGTCGCCGAAGACCACCACCCGGTCCGACTCGACGGTCAGCCGCAGCCCCTGGCCCCTTCGCAGCTCGCCCGCGACCAGGGAGGTGCCCGTGGCGGGCGAGGGCCACGCCTCCCGGACGAACCAGAGGAGACGGGGATCGGTGGGGCCGGGCAGCGCCAGCTCGCTGCGGCGCTCCTGCCACAGCGAGCGCAGCCAGCCGGTGGCGCCGGTTCCGGTGCCGACCAGCACGCCCGAGGATGCCTGCGACTCGGCCGGCGCGTCCGCCCGGTCGCCGCCGAGCCGGTAGCGGGCCGTCTGGTGCCCGGCCGGGCCGAGATAGATCTCGTTCAGCGCGAGCAGCCGCTGGGTGTCGTCGGCCACCGCCTCGACCATGGTCAGCTCGTCCGCCGTGCCGGCCGCCGCGACCGAGGCCCGCAGCAGGGCGGCCGCGTCGGCGGGCCGGTGCCGGACCAGTACGCCCGGGTTGCGGCCCGGATCGGTGTCGATGCCCACGACCGGCTGGCCGGAGAGGTACTTGGCCGCGTTGGCGACGAGCCCGTCCTGCCCCACGACGACGACCACGTCCTCGGGTGCGAAGAGGAACCGGTCCAGATCGGCGCGTTCCACCCGGGACTGCCGCCAGGTGAGCGGTACGGCCGCCGCCACCTCGGCCAGCGCCCGCCGGGTCCGCTCGTGGCGCGCGGCCACCTCGTCGAGGGAGCGGCCCCGGCTGGTGAGGAAGAACGCCGCCTGGCCGTGCGTGCCGTGCCGGGCCAGCAACTCCTCGTACTCGGTGGTGCGGTGGACCAGGACCGCCCGGGGTGCCAGGCTCACGCCCCGGTCTCCGGTGCGGGGCGGCCGAGCCGGCTCAGCAGTCCGGTCAGCACGTCGGGCGACAGGGTGAGGCTGTCGATCCGGGGCAGGTTCTCCGCGAGCCGGGTGGCGGCCAGCGCGTGCAGCGTCGCCGCGTCCACCTCGCCGTGCACCCGCAGCCAGGCCGCCTGCGCCTCGGCGCGGGCCGCTCCCAACTCGCGGGCCGCCTCCGCCTCCGCGCGGGCCAGCCGCACCGTGCGGGCGGCCTCCGCCTCGGTGCGCACCGCGTCGGCCGCCGCGCGCTCCTCCGCCTCGCGCCGGGCGTTGGTGCCGCGCTGCTCGACGAGCTGCTCCTCGCGGCGGGCCAGCTCGATCTGGCTGGCCAGCTCGTTCTCGGCGATGGTCCGCTCGCGCTCGACGGCCACGGCCCGGCGTTCGTACGTGGCCCGGTCGGCCTCCTGCTGGATCTGCTCGCGGGCGGGGGTGCGCAGCGCGCGCTCCACCTCGGCCTCGGGGCGGATGGCGACGACGCGGACAGCGACCACGTCGATGCCGGTGGCCGGCAGCCGGGGTTCGGCGGCGAGCCCGGCCGCGACCCGTTCGCGCACCGCGGCGACCCCGTCGACCAGGGCGGCGGCGAGCGGGGTGCGGGCCAGCACGTCGAGGGTGTGCTGCTGGGCGGTCTCGGTGAGCAGGGTGGCGATCTGCTCCAGCGGGGTGCCTCGCCAGGCGCCGGTGTCCGGGTCGACGGAGAAGTCCAGGCGGGCGGCCGCCTCCGCCGGGTCGCTGATCCGGTAGGTGACGGTGGCCTGCACCGTGACGTCCTGGAAGTCGGCGGTGCGGGCGTGGAAGGCCATGGCCAGTTCGCGGTCGTCGACCGGCACTTCGGAGAGCGCGGCGCTCAGCGAGCGGTACCAGAAGCTGAGCCCGGTCCCGTCATGGGCCAGCCGGCCGCGCTTGTGGTGGCGGATGTGGGCGGTGGGCGCGGACCTCAGATGGCGCCAGCCGAACCGCCGGGTGATGTCGGCCATGATGGAACCCCCTCTTTCTCGTCATGACGACGATAATGAAGAGCGCCGCATATCGTCAAGAGGACGAAAAGGAGAGGGTGCGAAGCCGGGAAAACGCCCGGCCGGCCGGTGACTTCCTGCGAAGCCACCGGCCGGCCGGGGGTGGTGCGCCGCCCCCGTCCCCACGGTGCGGCGCGTGCGGACCGTCGTCATCCGCTCGGACGACGGTCCACGTCTTCAGGACCCGGTCGCCTCCGCGTCCAGGCCGAGCGCGGGGAACACGGACCCCTCCACGAAGCGGACGAGGAAGGTCTCGTCCGCGTACGCGCAGTCCAGCAGTGGGCGGGCGCGCATGACGCCCAGCAGTTGCGCGGAGACGAACTCCACGGCCGGATTGTCCGCCGCCACCTCGCCGCGCTCCACGCCCCGCGCGACCATCGCGTCGATCGCCGCCAGTTCCGGCAGGATCAGCGAGGAGCGCATGGCGCACAGCAGCTCGGGGCTCTGCAGCGCCGCGTGGCTCAGCGCCAGCATCAGCGGGGTGTCCCGCCCGGAGCCCTGGCCGATGGCGCGGGCCGCCTCGCGCAGGTCTCCCGCCAGCGTGCCCGTGTCGATCCGGCGGAGCAGTCCGCGCCGCGTCCCGTTCAGCGCCGCGACGACCAGCTCGGACTTCGAGCCCCACTGGCGGTAGAGCGTCGACTTGCCGCAGCGCGACCGGGCGGCCACGCCCTCCATGGTCAGTGACTCGTAGCCGTTCTCCCGCAGCATGTCGAGCACGGCGGTGTAGAGCTCCTGGGCCCGTTCCGGCGTGATCTTCGAGCGGCGCGACGCGGTGGCCTGCTCCGGCTCCGTCTTCGACGACATGCGCGTTCCCTCCCTGCGGCGAGGCTTCGATGCGCCAGTGTACCGATACGCGAGTGTTCCGATACGGTCGCGTATCGGTACACTGGCGTATCGATAAGGTGCGGGCAGCTCCCGCGCCACTCGATCCACCGTTCGTCAGCAAAGGGGCACCGGGTGATGTTCGCCGGTAGCAGGCCCGCCGACCGAGAGCCGGACACCACAGCCCGACCGCCCCTCGTCCGCGAGCTTCTTCTCGTCGTAGGACTCTTCCTCGTCTACAAGTTCGGCCGCCAGGCGGCCAACGGCCACGTCGACGAGGCCTTCCGCAACGCCGGACGCGTCTGGGACCTGGAACGCGCGGTGCACCTCCCCGGCGAGGGCCTCGTCCAGGACCTGCTGCTCCACGACGAGACGCTGATCCACCTCGCCAACACCTACTACGCCACCGTGCACTTCCCGGCGACCCTGCTCTTCCTCGCCTGGCTGTACTGGCGCCGCCCGCTCCACTACCTGTGGTCGCGCCGCGTCCTCGCCGTGCTCACCGGCGCCGCACTTGCCCTCCACCTGGTCTTCCCGCTCGCCCCGCCCCGCCTCCTCGCCGCCACCGGCCTGGTCGACACCGGCCAGGTCTACGGACCGACGGTGTACGGGGCCACGCCCTCGACGGACTCCATGGCCAACCAGTTCGCCGCGATGCCCTCCCTGCACTTCGGCTGGGCCGTCATGGTCGGCGTCGGACTGGTCGTCGCCACCCGCTCCCGGTGGCGCTGGCTCTGGCTGCTGCACCCGGCGATCACGCTCCTCGTCATCGTCGGCACCGCCAACCACTACTGGATGGACTCCCTCGTGGTCGCCGCCCTGCTCTCGGTCGCCTTCGCCGCACTGCGGCTGCCGCGCACCGGACCGGTCCCCGGGCACCTGCCGTGGCCGTCCGCGAACGGTGTCGCGGCCCGGGGCGCGGCCACCCCGTACGCCACCGCCGCACACGTCCCCGGCCCCTCCGCCCCCCGTTCGCCCGCGGGGTACGCGTCCGCCGGGACGCGTCGATGAACGCCACCGCGGCCGCCGTCGCGCTCTCGCTCGTCTCCGCCGTCGCCTACGCCTCGGCCGCGGTGGCGCAGGCACGGCTCGCCGGACGCACCCCGCCCGGCACCGGCATTCTCGGGCTCCTGGGGCGCGGGACCTGGTGGGCGGCCGTCGGACTGAACGCCGGAGGCGCACTGTTGCACGTCGCCGCGCTCAAGTACGGCTCTCTGACGCTGGTCCAGCCACTGGGCGCGCTGACCCTGGTGGCCGCCGTCCCGCTCGGGGCCCGCGCCTCGGGCCGCCGGGTCTCGGCCGTCGAATGGCGCGGCACCCTGCTGACCCTGCTGGGTCTCGGTGCCCTCCTCGCGGCGGCGGGCGGCACCGCGCCGCACGAGACGCTCACCCTCGTCGAGGCGTTGGCCGTCGGCGCCGCCACCGTGGCCGTCGTCGCCGGACTCAGCCGCCCCGGCACCCGCCCGGGGCTGCGGCACGCCGCCGCGTCCGGAATCACCTCGGGCGTCGCCTCCGCCCTCACCCAGACCCTCACCGTCGCCGTCACCGACCACACCACCGGCCCGCTGTTCACCTGGCGCCTGATCGTCGTCGCGGTCCTCGTGCCGGCCTTCGCGACCGGCGGACTGCTCCTCTCGCAGACCGCCTACCGGGGCGGCCTCGGTGCCCCGCTCGCCGTCGTCACCCTCGCCAACCCGGTCGCCGCCGCGGCCATCGGACTGGCGCTGCTGGGGGAGCGGCTCCAGGGCGGCACGCTCGGGCTGGTCCCCGCGCTGCTGGGCGCCGCCGCGGCGGTCAGGGGCGTGATCCTGCTCAGCCGCGCCCAGGCCCGGACCGCGCCCGCCGCCCCCGTACCGGCCGCCGCGAACCGGCCCGGCCCGGCCCCTTCCCGCGTCGTCATCGCCCGCCCGCGCGCCCTGCGCCCGCCCCACGGCCAGCCACGAAGGATCCGGGCCGGCCGCCCCTGACAGCGGCACGCGGACCACCGGACGCGTCACCCGCCCGGCGGATCCATCGCGCGGCCCACGGGGTGCGCTCGTAGCGTCGGGCCGGACGGGACGCACCGCAGCATCCGGGAGAGACCCATGACGGACGAGTCGCTGGAGAAACTGGCCACCGAGGCATGGCTGTACGGATATCCGCTGGTCACGGCGGCGGTGACGAAGGGCACTATGACGGCGGTGCCGGCCCGTGACGACGCGCGCCGCAAAGCGCCCGTGAACCAGTTCACGTACATGCGCACCACACCGGACGCCGACTTCACCGAGGTCGTCTCGCCGAACGCGGACACCCTGTACTCCAGCGCCTGGCTCGATCTGTCCGAACAGCCCCTGGTGCTGACCCTGCCGGACTTCGGCGACCGGTTCTGGATGGTTCCCGTCCTGGACGCCTGGTCCAACGTCTGCGCCGTCGTCGGCCGCCGCACCCACGGCTCCACCGCGGGACCCTTCCTGATCGCCGGACCCTCCTGGTCGGGGGAGACCCCGCAGGGCCTGACCCCGCTGACCTCGCCCACGGCCGTGAACTGGATCATCGCCCGCTACGCGACCAGCGGCCCCTCGGACTTCCCGGCCGTCAACCGGCTCCAGGACGCCACCCGGCTCATCCCGCTGTCGGAGTGGACCGGCGACCCCGACGCCTACACGCCGCCCACCGACGTCCCCGTCCCCGAAGGCGTCGACACCACGACACCCCCCGTCGACCAGGTCCACGCACTCGGCGGACGCGCGTACGCCACCCTCCTCAACCGGATGATGGCGGACAACCCGCCCGCCCCCGCCGACGCCCCGGCCCTGGAGCGGTTCGCCGTCCTCGGCATCGCCCCGGGCGCGAGCCCGGACGCGCCGGCCCCCGCGCAACTCGCCGCCCTGGACGCCGGGGCGCGGCAGGGCCCCGAGACCCTGCGCACCCTGTTCGCCCGCGCCGAGGCCGCGAACACCGGCGGCTGGACGATCCACCGGGGCCTGGGGGACTACGGCACCGACTACACCAAGCGCGCCCTCATCACCCGGTTCGGATACGGGGCCAACCTCGACGCCGACGCCCTGTACCCGCACGCCACCACCGACTCCGACGGCCGGCCCCTCGACGGCGCCCACACCTACGTGCTCCACTTCGAGGCCGGCGACACCCCGCCCGTCGACGGCTTCTGGTCGCTGACCATGATGAACGAGCACCAGTTCTTCGCCGCCAACGCGCTGAACCGCTACGCGATCGGCGACCGGAGCGGCATGCGGACCAACCCCGACGGCTCCCTGGACCTCCTCGTCCAGCACGAGAACCCCGGCCCCGACCGCGAGAGCAACTGGCTCCCGGCCCCTGCGGGCAGCTTCAACGTCTTCCTGCGCCTGTACTGGCCGAAGCGGCCCGCCCTCACGGGCGACTGGACCCCGCCCACGCTGCGGCGCACCGGCTGAACCGGCCCGTCGCGCGCCTCAGGTCACCAGTGCGTAGATGCTCGCGCCCATCAGCCACAGGCCGGCGACCAGCGAGAGCGTCACGATCACCTGCTCCTGATGACGGCCCATCCACTCCCGCAGGGCGTTGAGCCGGGCCTCCGCCGCGGCGGGGGCCCAGACCGCGTACATCTCCATCACGATGAGGCTCAGCGTGGCCGGCACACAGAAACCGGTCAGCGCGAGCCAGTCCTCGGCGCTGGACAGGTCCGCCTCCAGCGCCGTCGCCGCCCCGGCCCCGACCAGCCCTCACGGCCGCACCAGCCATGCCAGGCCGGCCGCCGCGCCCCAGGAGGCGTGGTCGACCCGGGCGGCCCAGCGCGGGGTGCCGTGGGGCTTCGCCCGACCGTCCAGGCGGCGGCGCGGCGGGTCAAGCAGGCCGCGCCAGGGAGCCACACGATGGGCGGTACGGGGGCGGGGGTGCCGACCCGCCGGTCAGAGCCGGGTCGCCGTCCGGACGAGATCGGCGACGGCCCGGGACCGGCTGTGCGGCGGCCAGGCGATCACGGTGGTGACCGTCGGCGCGTCCCGCACGGGCACGGTCGCCAGGTCTCCGGGCAGATGGCTCCGGCACGACTCCGGCAGCACCGCGTACGTCCGGCCGAGTGCGATGAGCTGCAGCAACTGCGCGTGGTCGCGGACGCGCGGGCCGGGTCCGGACCGGTAGGAGCCGTCGGGGCGCGGCCAGCGCGGCCGGGGCAGATCCGGCACCGCCCCGGTGTCGGCCCGGAGCACATGGGGCCGGGCGGTGAGCGGATGCCCGGCGGGCAGGACCATCACCTGGCCCTCCGAGCCCAGCTCCTCCGTGTCGAACCCGGTCGTGGAATCGAACGGCCGGTGCAGCAGGGCCACATCGGCCCGGCCCTCGCGCAGATACCGCTCCTGCTCGGCCGGACCGCACAGCACGACGTCCACGGGGACCGCGCCGGGCTCGGCGGCGTACGCGTCGAGCAGCTTCGCCAGCAGGTCCTTGGACGCACTCGCCTTGGCGACCAGCACCACGCTCGGACCGCCGGACGCGGACGGGGCGGCGCGACGGGTCCGGCGCTCGGCGGCCTCCACCTGGTCGAGGGCCGCCCGGCCCTCCACCAGCAGCACCTGCCCCGCCTCGGTGAGCGACACCGAGCGGTTGGTGCGGTCCAGCAGCACGGTGCCCAGCCGGCGTTCGAGCTGCTGGACCGCCCGGGACAGCGGCGGCTGCGCGATCCCGAGCCGCTGGGCGGCGCGCCCGAAGTGCAACTCCTCGGCCACGGCGACGAAGTAACGAAGTTCCCGGGTCTCCACGGCCCCACCGTACCCCGCATCGATACCCTGGCGGTATCGTTCCCGTCGCCATCGGTCTTGGACCCCCGCGGGGCTCCGGAAGCAGCATGGTCTCCATGAACGAACGAACGATCGCGCTGGTCACCGGCGCGAACAAGGGAATCGGTTACGAGATCGCCGCGGGCCTGGGCGCCCTCGGCTGGAGCGTCGGTGTCGGCGCCCGTGACGAGGGACGACGGAGCACCGCCGTGGAGAAGCTGCGGGCGGCCGGGGTCGACGCCTTCGGCGTCCCGCTGGACGTGACCGACGACGCGAGCGCGGCCGACGCCGCACGGCTGATCGAGGACCGGGCCGGCCGCCTCGACGTCCTCGTCAACAACGCGGCCATCACCGGGGCGTTGCCGCAGGACCCCACCCGGGTCGACCCCGCCGTCCTCCGCACCGTCGTGGAGACCAATGTGATCGGCGTCGTCCGCGTGACCAACGCCCTGCTGCCGCTGCTGCGCCGCTCCGCCTCGCCCCGGATCGTGAACATGTCCAGCGGGGTCGGCTCCCTCACCCGGCAGTCGCAGGACGGCGGCGAGGAGACGAAGGGCCCCATCTCCGCGGCGTACTCCCCGTCGAAGACCTTCCTGAACGCCCTCACCGTCCAGTACGCCCGCGAGCTGGAGGGCTCGGACATCCTCATCAACGCCTGCTGCCCCGGCTTCGTCGCGACCGATCTCAACGGCTTCCGGGGCACCCGCACCCCCGCCCAGGGAGCGGCGATCGCCCTCCGCCTCGCGACCCTGCCCGACGACGGACCGACCGGGCAGTTCTTCGAGGACGCGGGTCCGGTGCCCTGGTGACCCCCTGGGTCAGCTGAGGTGCGAGGCTGCCGCGCCCGCGTCCGCGTCCAGGGCGCGGGCCAGCCAGCCGATCCAGAAGTTCTCCAGGTCGATGCCGCCGCGCAGCACGAGATGGCGCAGCCGGTCCTCGGGAGCGTCGCGGTCCGGCGGGAAGTCCCGCTCCTCGATTGCCTCGTACTCCGCGAGCCGCTGCCGGTGCAGCGCGAGGTGGCGGCGCAGCTCCGCGTCCAGGTCCTTCGCCCCGACGACCGCCGCCGCCCGCATCCGCAGCAGCAGCGGATCACGGATCTGCCGGGGGTCCTCCGGCAGGTCCACCCAGGCGGACAGCGCCTCGCGGCCCGCCGGCAGCACCTCGTACTCCTTCTTCTGCCCCCGGGCCGGCTGCGCCGGGGCGAGGGCCCGGATCTGTCCGGCGTGCTCCAGCTTGCCCAGCTCGCGGTAGATCTGCTGATGCGTCGCCGACCAGAAGTAGCCGATCGAGCGGTCGAACCTGCGGGTCAGCTCCAGCCCCGAGGAGGGCTTTTCGAGCAGGGCGGTGAGGATCGCGTGCGGGAGTGACATGGGAGGCATCCTAGGGACGGCGGGCGGCCGGTCCGCCGGGCGGACCGGCCGGCCGCGTGGGCGTCAGAGCGCGGCGGCGCGTTCCGTGCCCTGGCGGATCGCCCGCTTCGCGTCCAGCTCGGCGGCGGCGTCGGCGCCCCCGATCAGATGCGCGGAACGCCCGGCGGCGCGCAGCTCCTCGTACAGCTCGCGGGACGGCTCCTGGCCGGCGCAGAGCACGATCGTGTCGACGGGCAGCAGATGCGGTTCGCCGTCGACCGTCAGGTGCAGTCCTTCGTCGTCGATGCGTTCGTAGCCGACCCCGGAGACCATCCCGACGCCCCGGTGCCGCAGTTCGGTGCGGTGGATCCAGCCCGTCGTCTTCCCCAGGCCCGCGCCCACCTTGCCGGTGCGGCGCTGGAGGAGGTGGACGGTGCGCGGGGACTCCGGGCGCTCGGCCGTGCCGAGTCCGCCGCGTTCGCGGTAGGCGGTGTCGACGCCCCACTGCCGGAAGAACGTCTCCGGGTCCCGGCTCGCCGCGTCGCCGCCGTCGGTCAGGAACTCGGCCACGTCGAAGCCGATGCCGCCCGCGCCGATGAGGGCCACCCGGTCACCGACCGGCGCGCCGTTCCGCAGCACGTCCAGGTAGCCGACGACGCTCGGGTGGTCCACGCCCGGGATGTCCGGGGTGCGGGGGGTGACGCCGGTCGCCAGGACGATCTCGTCGAAGCCGTCCAGACCCGCGGCCTCCACCCGGGTGCCCAGCCGCAGTTCGACGTTCTCCTCGGCCAGTCGGGTGCGGAAGTAGCGCAGCGTCTCGTCGAACTCCTCCTTGCCCGGCACCCGGCGGGCCACGTCGAGCTGGCCGCCGATCTCGTCGGCGGCGTCGAAGAGCGTCACCGCGTGGCCGCGTTCGGCGGCCGTGACCGCGCACGCCAGCCCGGCGGGTCCGGCCCCGACGACGGCCACCCGCTTGCGCGTCCGGGTCGGCGAGAGGACCAGCTCGGTCTCGTGACAGGCCCGGGGGTTGACCAGGCAGGAGGTGACCTCGCCGCCGAAGACGTGGTCCAGGCACGCCTGGTTGCAGCCGATGCAGGTGTTGATCGCGTCCGCGCGCCCCGCAGCCGCCTTGGCCACGAAGTCCGGGTCCGCGAGGAAGGGCCGGGCCATCGACACCATGTCCGCGCGCCCCGCCGCCAGGATCTCCTCGGCGACCTCGGGGGTGTTGATGCGGTTGCTGGTCACCAGCGGTACGGAGACGGCGCCGCGCACCTTCTCGGTGACCCAGGTGAAGGCGCCGCGCGGGACCGAGGTGGCGATGGTGGGGATGCGGGCCTCGTGCCAGCCGATGCCCGTGTTGATGATCGTGGCCCCGGCCGCCTCGATCTCCCGGGCCAGGTGCACGACCTCCTCCAGCGAGGATCCGCCGGGCACCAGGTCCAGCATGGAGAGCCGGTAGATCAGGATGAAGTCGCTGCCGACCCGCTCGCGGACCCGGCGCACGATCTCGACGGGGAAGCGGATGCGGTTCTCGTACGAGCCGCCCCACCGGTCCTCGCGGTGGTTGGTCGCGGAGGCGGTGAACTCGTTGATCAGATAGCCCTCGGAGCCCATGATCTCGACCCCGTCGTATCCGGCGCTCCGGGCCAGCGCCGCCGCCGTGACGAAGTCCTCGACGGTCTGCTCGACCTCGTCGTCCGTCAGCGCGTGCGGGGTGAACGCGCTGATCGGCGCCTGGATCGCGCTCGGCGCCACCAGTTTGGGGTGGTGCGCGTACCGCCCGAAGTGCAGGATCTGCATCGCGATCCGGCCGCCGGCCGCGTGCACCGCCGAGGTGACCTCGGCGTGCCGGGCGGCGTCCGCCTCGCTGGTCATGCGGGCGCCGCCGGGCATCGAGCAGCCCCGCTCGTTGGGCGCGATCCCTCCGGTGACCATGAGGCCCACCCCGCCCCGGGCGCGTTCGGCGTAGAACGCGGCCATGCGCGCGAAGCCGTTCTCGGCCTCCTCCAGGCCGACGTGCATCGACCCCATGACCACCCGGTTGGGAAGGGTGGTGAACCCGAGGTCGAGCGGGCTCAGCAGATGGGGGTACGGGGTCATGCGGCGTCTCCTCGCGCAGTGTCGTCGCACCAGTTCTAGAGGAGCCGCCGGCCATTGTGCAACAAGTTGCACAATGGCGAATGTCGCACTGTGTCACGGGTCACGGCCCGAGCGGATGCGCTCGAACGGAGTAGCACCGCAGACCGTCGGCGCGGCCCGGCGCGGAGAGTGGGGACGTACGGCCCCGGGCCCCGCTTCCGGCCGGGCCCCCGAACCCCTCCGGAGTGCTCATGGGCAGCGTCAACCGTCATGACCTCGGCCTGCTGGTCCTGCGGGTCGGCACCGGCGCGGTACTGGCCGCGCACGGCACCCAGAAACTCGCCGGCTGGTTCGGCGGCGGAGGCATCGAGGGGACCACGGCGGCGATGGAGGCCATGGGTTTCCATCCGCCGAAGCACAGCGCGGTCGCCGCGGGTCTCGGCGAGGCGGGTGGCGGCGCGCTGCTGGCGCTCGGCCTGGCCACCCCGGCCGCCGGGGCGGCGGCAGCGGGCGCCATGGCGGGCGCGGTGGCCGTGCACGCCCCGGCGGGCTTCTTCGCGCAGGGCGGCGGCTACGAGTACCCGGCGTTCCTCGGGTTCACGGCGGCCGCCATCGGGCTGATCGGTCCGGGCCGCTACTCCGTGGACCACGCCACCCGGCACGCCTTCAACCAGCCCTGGACGGTCGCGCTGGCCTTCGTCGGCAGCGCCGCCGCGGCGGCCGCCGTCGTCGGGAAGCGGGCGAAGGCGCGGTCCGAGCCGCTGGAGACCTTCGACGAGTAGGGCAGGGACCCCGGGGGTCCCTCCACCGGCGATGCGCGGTCCGCCGCCGCGCGAGGCGCCGGACCGGGCATCGGCCGGTCAGCGCGGAGAACGCCGGAGACCTCCGCGCGCGGCGGCCACGAGCGCCGGGACCGTGTCGAACTTGACCCGGGGACGGCCCAGGGCGCGGCCCCTGGCCTGTTCGGCGCGGTCGATGGCGGCCAGTCCCCGGGCGTCGACGACATGGCGGCCACGGCTGCGCGCGAGCCGCCCGAACGCCCTGGCCGGGTGGGCGGGGGAGGGCAGGACGCCCGCGACGGCGTCCTCCAGCAGCGCGCCGACGGTCTCCGCGGCGCAGGTCCGGTTGGCCCCGATGCCGCCGGTCGGGCCCCGCTTGATCCAGCCGACGACATACGTGCCGGGGCGCCCCGCGACCCGGCCGCCGTCGTGGGGCACGGTGCCGGTCGCCTCGTCGAAGGGGAGGCCGGGGACCGGAACGCCCCGGTAGCCGATGGCCCGCAGGAACAGCCCCGCCGGCACGACGGACTCCCCGACCGCGCCGGACACCCGCACACCGCTCACACCGCTCGCGGCGTCCCCGGCCGCGGACCGGCGGCCCAGCACCTCCAGGGGTGCGGAGTGGAAGCGGAGGACGATCCGGCGCCCCTCGGGCGGGGGCTGCGACCAGTCGACGGCCTCGCGGGGGAGCCGCCGCAGCAGGGCCGCCTTGTCGCTGGGCGCCGCCGCGTCGATCGCCTCGGCGGTCCGGGGGTCGTGGGCGTCGACGACCAGGTCGACGCCCGGCAGGTGGCCGAGCGCGAGGAGTTCGGAGACGGTGGCGGCGATGTCCTCGGGGCCGCGCCGGCCGAGCAGGACGACCTCGCGCACCCGTGAGTCGCGCAGCGCGGCGAGCGCGTGGTCGGAGATGTCGGTACGGGCCAGGGCGGCCGGGTCGGCGACGAGGATCCGGGCCACGTCCAGGGCGACGTTGCCGTTGCCGGTGACGACCACGCGCTCCGCGTCCAGCCCGGTGCCCGCCGGGGCGGCCTCGGGGTGCGCGTTGTACCAGGCCACGAACGCGGTGGCCGCCAGGGAGCCGGGCAGGTCCTCGCCCGGTATGCCGAGCCGGCGGTCGGTGGAGGCGCCGACCGCGTAGATCACCGCGTCGTGGTGGGCGGCGATCTCCTCGACGGTGACGTCCTTGCCCACCTCGACGCCCAGATGCATGCGGACCCGGGGGTGGGCGTGGAACCGGGCGAAGGTCTCGCCCACGCCCTTGGTCGCCGGATGGTCCGGCGCCACCCCGTACCGCACCAGGCCGCCCGCCACCGGCAGCCGGTCGATCAGGGTGACCTCGGCGCTCGTGTGCAGCAGCAGGTCCTCCGCCGCGTACATGCCCGCAGGACCGGTCCCGACCACGGCGACCCGGATCGGGGCGAAGTCCGACGGCAGGCTGCGGGGGAACGCGGGCTCGCCCCAGGCGTGGAAGTTCGGCCCGGCGGCCTGCTGCGGCGCCCGGTCCGCGTAGTACGCGGCGTTGACGGCGGCGTACTCCCTCCGCGCCCCGACGAGGGTGTCCACCGGGAAGATCGCGTCCACCGGGCAGGCGTCGGCGCAGGCCCCGCAGTCGATGCAGGTCGCCGGGTCGACGTAGAGCATCTCGGTGCGGCCGAAGTCCGGCTCCTCGGGCGTGGGATGGATGCAGTTGACGGGGCACACGGCGACACAGGTGGCGTCGCTGCAGCAGGTCTGGGTGATGGCGTAGGTCATCGGGTCGGCTCGGTCTCTCGGATCGGGCGGATCAGATCAGGTGGGCGCGCTTGTAGAAGAAGAGGGCGGGGCGGGTGAGCAGCCGGCACGAGGACAGGAACTCCATCAGGCCCGAACAGCTGGCCCGCATGAGGGACTTGTGGTGCTCGTTGCGCGCGGCCTCGGCGCGGGCGCGGTCCGCGTCGAGCCCCGCGTTGGCGTACACGTCGCGGTGCACCATGCTGGTGACGATGTAGTACGCGGTGATGGCGATGACCAGCGAGTTGATCTGCCGCCGCAGCGGGCCCGCGCCGCGCATCCGGGTGCGCGTCTCGTCGCGGGCGAACTTCATGTGCCGCGACTCCTCCACCACATGGATGTTGTTGATGGTGCGGACGAAGGGGGCCACGCGCTCGTCGCGCATCCAGTCGCGCTGCATCACGTCGAGCACCTCCTCGGCCACGAGGATCGCCGCGTACGCCGCCTCGCCGAAGGCGAGCGTCTTGAAGGCGCGGCCCAGCTCGACCACCACCCGCTGCGGGCGGTAGGCGGGGGCGCCCAGCTTCGCCGCGCCGCGCGCGAACATGATGGAGTGCCGGCACTCGTCGGCGACCTCCGTGAGCGCCCACTGGAAGCGGGGATCGGTCGGATCCTTGGCGTACATGTCCCGCAGCACCAGCTGCTGGAGGATCATCTCGAACCAGATCCCGGTGCTGGCGACGGACGCGGCCTCCTGCCGGGTCAGCGCCTTGCGCTGGTCCTCCGTCATCTCCTTCCAGTACGCGGTGCCGTAGAGCGTGCTCCACTCCGGGCTCGCGCCGTGGTGGCCGGTGTCGAGCGGGGTGTCCCAGTCCACCTCGGTGGCGGGGTCGTACGAGAGCTTCGCGGAGGAGTCGAGGAGGCGCCGGGCGACGTCCTGCTCGGCGAGCCGGTCCTGGTCCCCCGGCCGAACGGTGCTGCTTGCCATGGTGCGGGCTCCTTGAATCGAGACGGGCCGATCCGACGGCTGCCCACCGGTCCCGCCCCGTGCGTGTCCGTACGGGGCGCCGGGAGCGCCGCCCGCGCTTGTTAGACGTCACGTCTAGCAAGCTGTTAGACGGAAGGTATAGCAAGAGGGCCGCGCAGCCTACCCCCGTGCGGAGAATCCGTACGATGTCTCCACCGTTGTGCCCCCCGTCAGCGGAGCCCGGACCCTTGCCGCCGCCGTTCCCGCCGGGGATCATGGCGACTGCGCCGCCGCGCCGTACCGCACACGGACCCACGGCGGACCGGACCGGATTCTGGGGAGCCATGGTCATCGCACTCGTCTACTTCGTCGTGGCCATGGCGGGCACACTGAGCTTCGCCCGGTCCATGGACCGGCAGCTCGAAAGCCCCCGTCTGCGGGCGGCCTGGGACGGCCGCACCGCCGAGGCCCGGTGCACCTCCGTGCGCACGGAGGAGACCCAGGACGCCGAGGGCGTCCCGACCACCGTCTCCCGCGTCACGCTGGAGTTCACCGCCGCCGACGGCCGGACCGTCTCGATCGAGGAGCGACGCACCCGGCTCGCCCCCGAGGAGGGCGACTTCGTGACGGTGTACTACGCCGAGGACGCGCCCGACGAGGCCACGGCCCGAACCCCCTCCTTCGGGCTGCGCCACGCCAGGGCGGTCATCACGGCGTTCGGCTCGTTCTTCGCGGTGGTCGGCGCCGTCGTCCTGGGCGGGGTGCTCTGAGCGGTACGGGAACACCACGCACATGACACCCGCCACGGCGGACTTCGACCGCCGCGTCGACGCCCACCGCCCCGAACTCCTCGCGCACTGCTACCGGATGCTGGGCTCGCTCCACGACGCGGAGGACCTCGTCCAGGAGACCTGCCTGCGCGCCTGGCGCGCCCGCGACCGGTACGACGCCACCAAGTCCTCGCTGCGCACCTGGCTCTACCGGATCGCCACCAACGCCTGCCTGACCGCGCTCGACGGCCGCGCCCGGCGCCCCCTGCCCTCCGGACTGGTGGCCCCCAGCGAGGATCCGGCCGCCCCCCTCGTACGGGGCGAGGTCGCCTGGCTCCAGCCGCTCCCGGACGCCCTGCTGGGCACGGACCCGGGCGCCGCCCTCCGGGGCTCCCTGCGACTGGCGTTCGTCGCCGCCGTCCAGCATCTCTCGGCGCGCGGCCGGGCCGCCCTGATCCTCCGCGACGTCCTGGACTTCTCGGCCGCGGAGACCGCCGAGATCCTCGACATGTCGACCCCCGCGGTCAACAGCGCCCTGCAACGCGCCCGTACGCGGCTGCGCGCGGCCGGCGTCCCCGAGGACGACCTCGCCGAGCCGCCCGAGCGCGAGGTCCGTGCCCGGGTCGACCGCTTCGTCGAGGCGTTCGAACGCGCCGATGTCGCCGCCATCAAGGAACTGCTGACCCGGGACGTGCTCCTGGAGATGCCGCCGATGACCAACTGGTTCCTCGGCCGCGACCACTACGGCGCGTTCATGGAGTGGGTGTTCTCCCGCTGCACGGACTGGCGCACCCTGCGCACCTCGGCGAACGGCCAGCCCGCCATGGCCGCCTACCGGCGCGCCGACGGCGGCGGGCACCACCTCCACACCCTCCAGGTCCTCACCGTCACCACGGCCGGGATCAGCCGCAACACGGTGTTCCAGGACCCCGGTGTCTTCGCCGCGTTCGCGCTGCCGGAGAGGCTCCCGTAGCGGACCGGACGCACCGCGCCCCCGCCCTGCGTACGGGCGGGGGCGCGGTCCGGCTCACGCCGAAGCGGGCGCCGCGGCGGGGCTGTTGTGGTAGGCCACGATGCTCCAGGCACCGTCGCGCTTCTCCAGGACCCAGGTCGCGTACACGGGACGGCCCGCCGGAACCTCGGTCTCGCCCGGGAACAGGACCGCGGTCTCGCTCACGACGACCGCCCCGCACCCGCCCAGGAAGCGGATGCTCTCCAGCCGGTCGACGGTCGTGCTCCCCTTGAGGACGGAGGCGAAACCGGCGGCCATCCTCGCCCGCGCCTCCTCCTTGGACCTGCGGTACGAACCGGGCAGGATCGCCGTGGCGTCCTCCCGGTAGTCCGCGACGAACGCCTCGGCGTCCCCCGCCTCCCACGCCCGGTAGACGCCCTCCAGAACCGCCTTGATGGCCGCCTCGTCGTGCGATCGCGTCTCGGTCATGACTCACTCCTCGTGCTCGGTCGTATCGAGGGCCGGAAAGGCCCACCGGTACGTACCGCCGGGAGGGCGCGAACTCATCGCGCCCGCCCGAAGAATTCTCCGGGCGGGCGCGAGAGGGCCCTACGCGCCGCCCCCGGCGCCCGGGGAGCGCAGCACGAGCAGGGTGATCTCGCTGGGGGCGAAGATCCGGAACGGCGGCCCCCAGAACCCGGTGCCCCGGCTGGTGTACAGCAGGGTGCGCTCGCCGTGGCGGCTGAGGCCGGCGAGGACCGGCTGGTCGATGCGGACCAGATGGTGGAAGGGCCAGATCTGGCCGCCGTGGGTGTGGCCGGAGAGCTGGAGGTCGATGCCCGCGGCCGCCGCCCGGTCGACGAACTTCGGCTGGTGGGCCAGGAGCAGTACGGGATGGCCGGGGTCGGCGCCGTCCAACGCCCCGTCGAGGTGCGCCCCGTGACCGGCCAGGCCCGAGGACTCGGCCGTGACATCGTCCACCCCGGCGACCACGAGGGTGTCGCCCCCGCGTTCCAGCAGCAGATGGCGGTTGCGCAGCGGCTCCCAGCCCAGTTCGTCCATCAGGTCGACCCAGCCCTGGGCCTCGCTGTAGTACTCGTGATTGCCGGTGACGTAGACGCGGGCCCGGCCGGCCCGCACCGTGCCGAGCGGTGCGGCCTGGGCGCGGCGCCGGTCTGCGGTACCGTCCGCGATGTCCCCGGTGTGGCAGACCACATCGGCCTCCAGCCCGTTCACCGTCTCGCAGACCCGCTCCGACCAGCGCACCCGGTCGAGCGGACCGTAGTGCGTGTCCGTGATCAGCGCGACCCGGGTGCCGTCCAAGCCGGCGCCCAGCCGCGGCAGTTCCACCTCCACCCGGCGCACCCGGGGAACCCGGCGCGCCTCGGCGTACCCCCACACCAGCAGCACGGCCGTCACACCCAGCACGGCCCAGGTCACGATCCGGGCCCGCTCCTGCCCCGTACCGACCCCGCCCGCGGCCAGAGCCGCCCGCAGCACCGTGCCGAGCAGCACGGACCACGTGAACAGCACCCAGCCGCCGCCCAGCAGACCGTCCCCGAGGATGGCGGCGCCGTCCCGCTGCCGCCGCCCGTGGCCCCGCATCATCGCCACCGGCATCACGACCAGCCCGGCCGCGCACACCGTCGTCCCGGCCCACCGGACCGGGGCCGGCCAGCCCTGTCCGGCGTGCAGCAGCACCCAGCAGGGCACCGCCCACAGCAGCACCGGCGCGACCAGCGGAACGAAACGCATGATGCGCCGCAGCCGACTCGGCCCCGGGTGCGGCCTCTCCGGATCGGCGCGTCGTGTATGGCTGGTGTCGGTCACGTGTTCCCTCCCCGACCGGGCTTCCGTCCCGCGCACTGTATCCGGTGGGCCCCGGCGGCCGGTTCGCGAACGGGCACAGGGAAGAGGGCGTTGCGTCCTCACGCCCCGGCCGGCATCCGCTCCCGCGCGCGGGCGAGCAGACCGGCCGGATCCGGTGCGGCCTGAAGGGAAGTGAGCGTCAGCACCCACCACTGCTCGAACTGCTCCCTCCAGTTCCGTCCGCCCGGCAGGTCGTCGCTCAGCGTGCACAGTCCGAAGAACGCGCACACCAGCGTCACGGCCGCGTCCGCCGGCTTCACCCCGGCCGCCAGCTCGCCCCGCGTACGCGCCTGGGCGAGGAGCCGGGTCACGGCCACCGCCCATACGCCGAACGGTGCGGGCACGGCCGCGTCGATGCCCCGGCGCTCCGCCCACAGCCGGGCGCCCGCGCGGGCCATGACGTCCTCGCTGAGGGAGTGCGCGACACCCAGGCTCAGGACGACCAGCTTCTCCAGCGGGGGGATTCCGGGCGCCGCGTAGGAGGCGGCGAGCTGCGGCCAGGTGGCGAACTGTTCCCGGGCCACCGCCAGGGCCAGCTTCTCCTTGCTCGAATAATGGAAATAGATCGCGCCGCTGGTTTTCCCCGAGTGATCACTTATGTCATTGACGCTCGTTCCCGCGTATCCCTGTTCGGCAAAGAGATGTGCCGCCGATTCCAGCAGCGCCGTGCGGGTAGCCCGAGCCCTGTCCTGCATATACGTTCCACCTTCGTTCACATGTTCTGCCCATGCGGTCAGGGAATGCGGCCCCTCTCCGCGAGGGCGCAGTCGCGTCGCGCGAAGATCCTATTATTCGCCCGTCGCTTGGGGGTGCGGTTCACGCAATCCGCAGCCCGGTGGGGGAGTGGTGCGTGGCGTGGGGTTCCCGGCGGGGTGCGTGATGGTCCGGGGTATTTCCTTGCACTCGAATTGGTGATTGCGTAAATCAGGCGCCGCGAAATAACGTAACCGTCACGATGTTTCGGCTGAAGCCAGAACCATCGACCCACGTCCGCCACGACGCGCCCAGCAACGTGCACGCGGTCGCAGCGGCCGCGCCCATGCGCGCGGCTTTCCTCGCTGCGCATGCGGGACCCGTATTCCGGCATCTCTCTGTCACCCGTGCATCCGTGCACCCCGAAACGGTCGGCGCAGTCTCCGAGAACGGCAGTTACATGACAGTTCGCAATATCCTCGCCTGGTCCCCGTCAGCCATCGTCTTCGACTGCGACGGCACCCTCATGGACACGGAACGGCACTGGCAGGAGGCCCGGAACGCCACCTTCCGGGTCTTCGGCCTCAAGCCTCCGGCCGGCTTCGCCGACCGTGCCAAGGGCGTGCACTACACCGACTGCGGCGCGCTCATGGCCCAGGAGACCGGGAAGCCGGATCTCGCCGACGACATGGCGTCCACCCTCCTCGCCACGTTCACCGCGCTGGTGGACGAGGACCCCGTGACCATTCCCGGAGCCGCCGCCCTGGTCCGGACGACCGCCCGGCACCTCCCGCTGGCCGTGGCGAGCAACTGCCCCCGCTCGACGGTGGAATCGTGCCTCGGCCGGGCCGGACTCCTCGACTTCTTCAGTCATGTCGTGGTGGCCGGCGAGGGTGTACGGCCGAAGCCGGAGCCCGACGTCTACAGCGTGGCCGCCCGCCTCTGCGGTATTCCACCGAACGAGGCCCTGGCCGTGGAGGACTCGCTCACGGGCATGGATTCCGCTCGCCGGGCCGGCCTGCGCGTCATCGGCATCGGGGACCGCCCGCCGGGACCCGACGCCGAGCGGGCGGACCTGTGGGTCGAGGACCTCGCGGACCCGACGCTGGTGCGCTGGGCCAGCGAGCGCGTCGGGGCGTAGCGGGACCGGCGCGGGCGTGGTCAGCCGGCGGGCCGGAGCAGCGGTCCGAGGGCGGTCACCGGACCGGCCGCGGAGGCGAAGAACAGGGCGATGCCCACGGCACCGGGATCGGGCACGCCCGTCGCCCGTTCACCGAGGTAGCTGGCCCGGCCCATGCGCGCCGTGAGGGACGCGGTGTCCCGTACGCCCTGCCAGGCACCGTCCGCCGCCGCGGCCAGGGCGGTCGCGGCCGGCGCGCTCCCCGCCGCCCGCAGCGCCGTCGCCGCCGGATCCAGCGCGTCGACCAGCGTCTTGTCGCCCGGGGCCGCGTCACCCACCCGGCGGATCGCGGCGAGGCCCTGGGCCGTGCCGTCCGCGAGCGCGGCCGTCGTCAGGTGCGGACCGGAGCCCGCCGCCCTGCTCAGCGACTGGAACAGCAGACCGAACAGGGGCCCGCTCGTTCCGCCGATCTCATCGAGAAAGGAGGTGGCCACGACGCCCAGGGCCGCCGAGGGCCCGGCCGAGTCGTCCGTACGGTCGAGCAGCGGCCCGGCGGCCCGGACCCCGGCCGCGAGATTGGTCCCGAAGTCGCCGTCCCCCGCCTGCTGGTCGAGCGCGGTCAGTTCGGCCTCGGTGGCGTACACCGAATCGGCGAAGCTGCGCATCCACGCGCGGGTCCGTGTCCCGTCGAACGCGTCGGTGGTCGTCATGGGGCCGTCCTCCTGCTCCTGTTGCCGGGCCGCCGGGGGATGGGGCTGCTCACCAGCGCAGCGCCGGGGTGCGGACCGGTGCGTCGTAGAAGCTCAGCGTGTCGTGGTCGGCGACCATCAGGGTCAGCGAGAAGCCCCGCATGTCGAGCGCGGTCACGTAGTCACCGACGAGATGCCGTGCGAGCCGCACCCGCCGGCCGTCGAGGACCCGGCCCAGTTCACCGAAGATCCCGTACAGCTCCAGCGAGGTCACCGCACCCAGGCCGTTGACCAGGGCCACGACCGGATCGTCGGTGCCGGGGCGCAACGCGTCCAGCAGGGCGCCGGCCATCTCCTCCACCAGCGCCCGCACGCCGCCCTGGCTCCTGGTGCGGCCGGCCCGCTCGCCGTGGATCCCGACACCGAATTCGAGTTCCCCGGCCGGCAGCTCGAACGCCGGCTCACCACTGGCGGGCGCGGTGTGGGCGGCGGAGGCGGCGGCGAGCGTCCGGCACCGTCCCGCCACGGCGGTACCCAGATCCACCAGTTCGTCGAGCCCCATCCCGGTGTCGGCGGCGCCGCCCAGGACCTTCTCCACCAGCATGGTGGCGCCCGTGCCCCGGCGGCCCGCGGCGATCCTCCCGGAGTCGGAGGCCAGGTCGTCGTCGACGAGGACCCGTGCGCAGCCGATGCCCGCGGCGGCGAGCCGTTCGGCCGCGATGCCGAAGTTGATCCGGTCGCCGGTGTAGTTCTTGACGATGTGCAGCACGCCCTCCGGGCCCGCGACCGCGCGTGAGGCCCGGAAGATCTGCCGGTTGTGCGGCGAGGCGAAGACCCGCCCGGGGCAGGCGGCGTCGAGCATGCCCGCGCCGACGTATCCCGCGTGCAGGGGCTCGTGCCCCGATCCGCCGCCCGACAGGAGCCCCACCCGGCGGGCCGGCGAGGAGTGCCGGGCGGTGAAGAACCCGTCGTCGGAGTCGTACGCCACGAGGCCCGCGTGGGCACGGGCGAAGCCGGACAGTGCGTCGGGGACGAGTGCGCCGGCGTCGTTCTCGAAGTACCTGGCCACGTGCCGAACCCCTCCTGTCCACTGCTGCGGGACCGGCCGGGCCGGTCTTGGGACGAGACCTCCATGGTGGAGTGACCGCACGCATGCGGCAACTCGCGGAGCGTGGCCGCGCGGCGCGGGCCCCGGACTCCGTCCGGACTCCCTGTCTCCCCGGACCCACGGCCGAGGCGGCATTGCCAGGACCGCACTACCGCTCCGCGCCCGGGTTCCCGCCCCCGGGCGCGGTGGCGCTCCCGCCGAACAGCCGGTCCAGATGCCGGTCCACGGCCGTGAGCGCGTCCTCGGGGGCGACCACCTCCAGTTCGAGCAGGGTGGCGAAGCCGGTGAGCGCGAGCAGCAGGTCGGTCTCGACCGCCGGGTCGCGGTCGGAACCGATGTGACCGTCCTCGATCGCCCGACGTATCACGTGCTCCACCTGCGCACGCCCCTGGCGCATGGCGTCCCGCGTGCGGGCCAGCACCTCCCGGTCGTGCAGTGCCTCCAGGACGTACGCGGCGTTCATCCGGCTGGTCGCGCGGGCGTCGGCGTGCAGAGGAAGCATCTCCGTCAGCAGCAGCCGCAGGACGTCGCGCGGGTGCGGTGGGTCACCGAGGTCCGCCAGGCCTCGGGCGACGCGCCGCGCGGTCTGCTCGGCGGCGAAGTCCGTCGCGAAGGCGAGCAGGGCCTGCCGGGACGGGAAGTAGTGCTGCACCTGTCCGTGGGAGATCCCTGCCTCCCGTGCGACCTCGCGCACGCTCAGATGCAGGACACCGCGCAGTTCCACCACCCTCCACAACGCTCGCGCGATCGTTTCGCGGCGCTCGCGGTGGTCCACCTGCTTCGGCATCGTCCGGCTCCTCTCCTCGTTCCCATACGGTTGACATAATACAGCTGACCGGAAACCCTGGGGAGCCTGTCCGTACCTCTCGGAGAGGACACAACATGTCCGAGCAGCCGCGTGTGCGAACCGCCGAGGGCGTCGTGGAGGGCCGTCGGCTCCGGGGGAACGCGGTGTTCCGCGGCATCCCCTACGCCCGGCCGCCCGTGGGCGCGCTCCGCTTCGCCGCTCCCGTCCCGGTCCGGCCCTGGGAGGGGATCCGGCAGGCGGCCGCGTTCGGCCCCGTCGCCCCGCAGTCCGGGCCCACCCGGGCGGACCCACCGAAGGACACGGACTGGCTGACGCTCAACGTCTGCACGCCCGACCCCGGCGGCGCCGGGCTGCCGGTCCTGGTGTGGATCACCTGCGGGGGCTTCATGGCGGGCAGCCCCGCCGACCCGATGTACGACCCGACGGCGCTCGCCGCCACCGGGCTCGTCGTGGTGAGCGTCAACGGCCGCCTGGGCGCGGAGGGGTTCGCCCTCCTCGACGGCGCTCCGGCCAACCGGGGCATGCTCGACCAGATCGCGGCCCTGGAATGGGTGCGGCGGAACATCGCCCGGTTCGGCGGCGATCCGGACCTGGTCACCCTGGCGGGCCAGTCCGGCGGAGCCGGCTCGGTCGCCGCGCTGCTGACGAGGGAACCGGCGCGTGGCCTCTTCCGGCGGGCCATCACCCACTCGGTGCCCGGCATGTACTGCACGCCCGCGCTGGCGGAACAGGTCACCGCCACCCTCGCGGACCGTCTCGGCGTGGCGCCCACCGCAGCGTCCTTCGCCGGTGTGGCACCGCAGCGCCTGGCCGACGAGCTGACCGCGCTGTGCCTGGACGTGCCCCGCCACCGGGAGAGCTGGGGACGACTCGCACGCCTGGGGATCGCGGTGTGCCCCGTCGTCGACGGCGATGTCCTCCCCGAAACCCCCTGGACCGCCCTGGCCGCCGGCCGCGCCGCCGGAATCGACCTTCTCGTCGGCCACACGCGCGACGAGTTCCGGCTGTTCAGCGTCATGACGGGCCGGCGGGGAACGTTCACCGCGCAGGACGCCCGGACCGCTCTGGACGTCTTCGCCCCCGCGCCGGGCGGTCCCGACGCCTACCGCGCGGCGCACCCGCACGGGAGCCCGGAAGAGCTCCTGGAGACGGTGTTCTCCGATGCCACGTTCCGCATGCCCTCCCTGCAGTTGGCCGAGGCGAACGCGGCGGCGGGCGGCCACGCGTACCTCTTCGAACTGTGCCTCGACTCACCGACTGTCGGCGGTGCCTGCCACAGTCTCGACGTCCCCCTCGCGTTCGGCACGACGGACAGCCCGACCGGCACGGCGCTCCTCGGCGACGAGCCCGCCCCCGAGGCCCTCGCGGTGTCACGCGAACTCCGGCGGGGATGGGCCCGGTTCGCCGCCACCGGCAGTCCCGGCTGGCCCGCCTACGATCCCGGCCGGCGGCTGACCCGCGTCCTGGACGCCCGGTCGAGGACCGAGCCCTACCCCGAACAGGCGTCGCGCCGGATCTGGCAGGGGCATTTCCCCGCCCCCTTCGACCTCATCCGATCCGGCACACCGACGCCCCCCGACCTGCCCACGACACGCTTCTTCGTCATCGACGGAGCCGCAGAGAGAGTGTGAGGAGACCGCAGATGGAACCGGTGCACGTCACCGTCTGGAAGGCCGGCGAGGAGACCGGAGCGCGTCGCGCGCCCGCCGTCTTCGTGCACGGCGTCTTCACCTGGGGCGAGGACCCCGCCTACGGATTCGCCGCCCAGCGCCCCCTCGCGGCCGAGCGCCCGCTGCTGCTGATGGACCGGCGCGGATACGGCCGCTCTCCCGACACCGCGCGCAGCGACTTCGAGGTCGACGCCGACGACCTCGTCCGGCTGCTCGACCACTGCCCCGACGGGGCCCATCTCGTCGGCCACTCCCACGGCGGCCTGGCCGCGATGCTCGCCGCGGGCCGACGCCCCCGGGCCGTCCGGTCCCTCGCGCTCATCCAGCCGTCCGCCCTCAGGGCCGCCCCCGGCCATCCCGCCATCCGCGAACTGCTCGACCGGGTCGACCCACCGGCCGGGCCCGACCGCTCGGCCGGGCCCGGCCCCGGAGGCCCGCGCCCGGAGGCACGGCCGGAGGGGCCGGACCCGCGGGAGCCCGACCCGGTGGACTACCTGCGCCAGTCCACCGAAGGTCTCGGGATGCCCATGCCGGACCCGACCCCCGAACGGCTGCGCGCCGTCACCACATCGATGCGCGAACGGCCCGTATGGGAGGCGGACCCGCCCCTGGAACCACTCGCCTCCGCCCCCTGGCCCAAGCTCGTCGTCTCGGGCACCTGGGAGGACGCCCCGGAGCTCTACCGCCGCTACGCCGGAGAGCCGCTGCTCGCCTGCGCGGAAGCCGTCGCCCACAGGATCGGCGCCCGACGGCTGCGCGTGCCGGGCTACTACCCGCACACGCAGCACCCGGACCAGGTCAACGCGGCCCTGCGCGACCTGTGGTCGTGACGTCGTGCGGGGTCTTCCGAGGCCGGCCGCCGGGAGCGACGAGCCGTGCACGGCGCCGGTTCAGCGGCACTTCCCCCGCACCCAGGTCGCGAAGTCACTCGTCCATGAGGTGACCACCGGCACCGAAGTGACCGGGGAGCCGAACTTGTTCAGCTTGTACTGCCAGTTGGCGTACTGGAGCGAGGCCACCGGAGGCGGCTCTTGCCAGAGAAAGTCGGGATCGTCGATCCAGCGGGGATGGTTCTCCAGCATCGTGCCGAGACCGGCGGCCCTGACGCGCTTTTCGAGTTCGGGCCGCAGTTCGTCGCTCAGGGTGTAGATCATGATCTTCTGCGAGGTGGCACGCTCTTTGAGGGGCGTGATGATCTCGTTCCAGCCGGCCTCGAGGGCGGACGCCTCGCCGTGGAGCAGGAGCGGCGCCGTTTCCTTCTTGAGTTCCACGAAAGCGGCCATCTGCTGGGTCCTGGCGCTCTCCAGCCACTCGCGGAAGGTGTAGACGGTCTCGCCGGTATACGGGCTGGCGTCGTAGATCGTGCGGCCCTTGAGCTGTTCGGCGCCGGTGGCCCACGTCATCTTGTCGATGTCGTACTTGGTGCCGGACAGCCCCCTGCTCGAGCTGTTGTGCCACATCACGGCCTTGCTGCCGTCCTTGGTGAGCCGGAGATCGGCTTCCACGCCGTTCGCGCCCCAGCTCTTCTGATCGGCGAGGCCCCTGGGGTGGTTCGGCTCCCGGACCTTGTCCCGGGCCCAGGATTCGTCCCCGCTGGGATATCCACCGTGCCCGAAGAGCGTCGGACAGGCGATCAGTGAACTGTTGTAGCGCTCGATCGTCGCCACCCGCGCGAAGGTCCAGTAGTCCGTGGCAGTGCTGCTCCAACTGTGCAGCGCGTCGACGAGGGTCCCGTCGGCCCTGGCGGTGAAGGTGAGGGCCGTGACGGTCCCGCCCCCGTAGCCGTAGAGGGCGCCGACGTCGTCGCGACCGTCCCCGTTGTAGTCGCCGGAGACGAGGTACATGCGGGCCCGGTCGTAGTATCCCTTCGGCGCGTTGAACAGCTCCCGCTGGTCGGCGAACCCGCCGGTGGCGTCGAGACCGAAGGCGAACAGGGCGTCGTGTTCGTCGGCGTAGTCGTACCAGGTGGCGAACTCGTCGCGGCCGTCGCCGTCGAAGTCCCCCGAGACCACGCTCACCCGGTCGAACTGCCAGCCGGTGGACTGCCAGCCGCTCACCGGCTCGGCGAAGCCGCCGTCCGGCGTGCCGGTGAACGCCATCAGCCGCACCGTGCCCGCGATGTAGCTGTCCAGGACCCCGAGGTCGTCGCGGCCGTCACCGTTGAAGTCACCGGTGGCGAACTTCATCCGCTCGACCACCCATCCGTCGGCTTCGGTGCGCGCGAAGGAGGAGACGGGGGCGGCGAAGCCGCCGCCGGAGTTCGCCAGGAACGTGAAGAGCTTGTCGTCGCCGTTGCGGTAGTCGTACCAGGCGGCGATGTCGTCGCGGCCGTCGCCGTTGAAGTCACCGGCCTGCGCGGTGATGGCGTCGAAGGTCCAGTTCTTCGGTTCCACGGACCATGAGGTGAAGTGCTCGGCGAAGGTACCGTCTCCCCTGCCGAGCCAGGTGAGCAGGGAGACCGTCCCGTCGTCGTAACCGTAGAAGGCGGCTACGTCCCCGATGCCGTCACCGTTGAAGTCACCCGTGACACGCTTCATGCGCTCGGCCGAGAAGGTGCCCTTGAGGGCCGTCCGTCCCGCGGCGGGCGAAGCGAAACCTCCGTCGGCCCGCGCGGTGAAGGTGTGGATGGTGTCCTGCCCCTGGGAGTAGTCGTACCAGGAGGCCATGTCACTGCGGCCGTCGCCGTTGTAGTCGTGGCGCGGGGCGGTGCCGGCAGCGCCCGCGGTGGCGGCACGCGGCCCGCCGGCGGTGCCGGTCACGGGGGCCGAAGCGACGGCGGGCCACTCCGACTCCGCCGCGCTGTCCTGCGACGCGACCGTCGCCGTCCCTTCCATGCCCGCCCCGACGGCGGGCCCTTGCACACAGAAGACGGCACACAACAGTGCCGTGCCGATGATGCAGAAACGTCTCTTCATTCGATTCCCCAACCCCTTGCCCCTGCGAATCGGCGGAGGGAAGAGACCGTCCGCGCTCCAGTGGCCCCCGCCCCCCGGGAACAGCGCCGACGCGGGGGGCGCTCGGGGCAGAGCGCCTTCTCGCCTCGAACGGCGGTGCGCACGCCTGCGGATCAGGTCCCAGGTCACCGATGAACGGGCGGCGTGTCCGACCGATTCATCCGTGCACGAAATGCGCCCTGCAGCCGCCCCGTCGCGCGGACTCCAGGCATATTAGCTGACGATAGGAATGCCGAATTCGTCGAGAGTCCGATCCATCACACGGAAGCGAACGGCCGCCGGGGTTCGCCCAACTGGCGCTAAGAGAGGACGAGTTGTCATCGCCCCGGGACGGGGGGAGGCCCGCCTCCGCGGTCGATCCATGGGTACGGAGCTACGGGTCCGGGCGCGATGCCCCCGCTCGGAGCGCGACGACCGGGACAGCACGACCCCCTGAAGCCTCGTACCTCACCCCGCCCCGCGCCGCGCCGATGCGCGCCCGCCTCGCCGGCCTCTGCGCCGAGTTGGACGACCACGCGCTCGGCGTGTCCCAGGGCCTACGGGAACGAGGTGTCCGGCCCGGCGAGATCGTCGCCCCGCGCCAGCCCAACACCGCCTGGTTGGCGGTCACTTTCTACGGAGTCCAGCTCGCCGGAGCGCTCGTCACCCCCGGTGAGCCCCGGCCTCCCCGGCCTGCCGGTGGGGAGGCCGCCAGCGCTGACGCCGGCGGGCGGCGGCCCGGTCAGTCAAGGCGCCGAGATCCGTACGTGGCCGCCGGCCGGCCGAACGTCAGGGCCCAGTACCGGTCGCCGTAGCTCCAGTGCCACCACTCGCTCGGATAGTTGACCAGCCCGGCAGTGGACAGGGCATCGGTCAGCAGCGCCCTGTTCGCGCGGGCGTGGGGGCTGATCGAGGCGGCGTCCGTGTAGCAGGCGCCGTCGCTCTCCTCGGGGCTGGCGTTCACGCGGGTGCCCATGTCGAGCTCGGTGCCGTCGGCGCCCACGAGGGTGAGGTCCACGGCGGCTCCGGCGCTGTGCGGGGCGATCTCCGGCGGGGACACGTACCGGCTGGCGGCCCGGTGGACCTGGTCGTCGGACCAGGCCGGGTTGGCCGCGCGAAGCTCCCCGGCGTACTCCTCGAAGTACAGCCGCTGCAGGTCGGGCGGCCGGTAGCCCTCCACGAAGAGCAGGCGCAGGCCGTCGGCCAGAAGCGACTCGGCGTGGACGAGCCGGTCGAGGACGCCACGACGCAGGTGGGCGTACGCGCCGGTGGCGTCGGCGCGGCGGTCGTCGACCAGCAGAGTTCCGCGCACGTCGACGAGCGGCTCGCCGCAGTCGGTGACGGGGATGGCCGCCACGCGCGGGTCGGACATCAGGACGACGGGAGGGGGCGCGAGGGTGATATGCATCCAGGGCGCGGCGTTCTCGCGGTAGGAGTGGCCGAGGGGCTCGATGCCGCTCTGGTCGGTGAGGCTGAAGCCGGTCACCATGACCGTGCGGGAGCCGTCGGCCACGGACACGAGGTGCGTCCCGCAGTCGGGGCAGAAGCCGCGCCGGAGGGTCGGGTAGGTCGCGTACCACTTCGGCTCGCCTCCGGGCCCGGTCCAGATCAGGGAGTCCAGGGGGAAGCCCACCCACAGCACCGCGGGCCCGCCGGAGATCCGCGTCTCATGGACACAGGAACACAGATGCGGATCATCCGGCACACCGGTGACCTGGTAGGAGATCCGGCCGCACTGGCAGTGCCCTGTCCGTACCGGCGCGGGAGCCTCCGACGCGGCGCGTGCCGCCGGCAGCGGGTGAGCGGGCACGGCCGGGGTGCCGGGGGCGGGTGAGGTGCTGCTCATGCGCGTCCTCGTTTCGGAAGCGGGCCGGGGGCTACAGGGTGGTGAGGTCGGTGGCGTCGGGCAGTTCGGTGAGGGGCTGTCGCGCGGCGCGGGGGAGACCGAACCGTGCTCGGGCGTGGTGGACAGCGGTGAGCTGGTCGGCTGCGCCGGGGCCCCAGTTGAACACCTCGACGACCTGCTCGGGGGTGGCCAGCGCGCGTACGTAGGTCTGGCCCGTGGCAGGGTCGGGCCGGGAGGGGCCGAGGTCCGTGAGGACAGCTCCCATGCGGACGCGTGTGCATGGCCCGGCGCTGTGTTCCCGGTCCGGCAGGTGGCCGAGGAGAACCGGAGGGCCGATGCGGGCGGTGGCCTCTTCAAGGGCCTCGCGGACGAGGGTTGTTGCGGGGTCCTGGTGGTCCTCGGGCTCGGGTGTGCCGCCGGGAAGGCAGGCGGCGCCGTTCGCAGGATCGAGGAGTACCAGGACGCGGCCGTCGGGCGCGAAGAGCCACCCCCAGCTCTGGCGGACGGGGAGCCCGGCCGGCGCGGGCCCTTCGTGCCAGGGCCAGTGGTGGGTGGCGCGGTGCCGGGTGAACGTGTTCACGCGGTCGAGGAGGGTGGGGGCGAGGGGGACGCCGTCCTCAAGAATCGCGGGGCCGGAGCCGTTGACGCGGGCGCGCAGGGCGGACAGCGCGCGGCGGGCATCGTCCGGGGACATGAGCGCGGGCAGGTCGGCCGGTTCGACGAAGTCGACGCCCTCGATCTCGCCCGGCGCCGGGCGGATGGCCGCGATCCGGTCCTCGTCCCAGACGCCGCCGTCGAAGACGTGCAGCAGTTCACCGGGGAACCGTACGACGGGAGACGCCCTGCGCCCTGCCGGGGACACCCAGTCGACGGCCAGCCCACGTGTGAGGGGCACCGCGATGCCCAACTCCTCCCGCAGTTCACGGGCGGCACCCTGCGCGGGGGACTCGCCCGGGTCCAGCGCGCCCCCGGGCAGGAGACGGGTGGGCCGATAGCCGACGCGCTGGACCAGGACCCGACCGTGCCGGTCGGTGATCAGTACCGAGGTGCCGGCCCACAGCGCGTGGGAGGCGCGCAGCGCGCCGTACGCCTCGTCGGTCATCGTCACGCCTGGACGTTCGTCGGGCGCGGACGTCGTGGTCATCGTCACGCCTCTCTCTTCGATCGGTGGGGCATGCCCGTATCGGCAGGTCAGGTGGCCAGATGGTCAGGGGATCAGGGGGCAAGGGGTCAGGGGGTCAGGTGGGCCGAGTCACCCCGCACGGGGCCGGGGTTCAGGCGCGTGAAGTGTTCGGTCCGGATGAACCGGAGCCGGTCCGCTTCGGGGAGACGGGCGAGGATGCCGGGCAGGGGCCGCTCTCGCGCGATCTCCCCGGCGTGTGAGCTGATGGCGTGCCACTTCGTCTCGGTGAAGGGGGTGACGTCGACGGTGGTGGTGACGTACGAGTCGGGTACCGCCAGGATGCTCTTGCCGACGCCTTCGAGCAGCGCGCGGAGCGGACCCACGGCGGAGACGGGATGTGTGGCGGCGTACAGCGCGGAGGGCTGCCATGGTGGGCCCGCCTCGGGGTGCAGGTGGGCGAGACCGGCGGCTTCGACCGCGAGCAGGGTGATCTGGTGAGTGCGTACGTGGTCGGGGTGGCCGGTCAGCTGGCCGACCGCGTCGTGGGTGACGACGATGTCGGGGCGGAAGCCGCGGATGTGGGCGACGACGTGGCCGACGGCTTCGTCGAGCGGAGCGTCGACGAGCCGGGGCCGGCCGGGCGCGGCTTCGGGGTTGCGTGCGTCGTTGTAGCCGAGCAGGCGCGGGGCGCCGGCACCGAGAACGGTGAGGGCGTCCGCGAGCTCCGGGGCACGTCGGCTGTCGGGCGCCCAGGTGGCGGTGACGACAGCCGTGCGGGCCCCGGCGGCGTGATGCCGGGCGAGCACGCCACCCGCGAGAAGGGACTCGTCGTCCGGGTGCGCGAACACGGCCAGGAGGCTGGGATGCACGGGGGTCTCCGGAGTGGTCACGGTACGGGGGTGGAGGTGAGGTGTTCCGCGTGGCGCGCGAGGCGGGGTGCGAGTTCGGGGTGACCGCCGCGTGCGACGACCTGAAGGAGCTGCGCGAGCGCGACGAGTTCACCGGCCCGGCCGGCGGGTGTGTCCAGGACGTGGGCGAACTCGCGGCGGATCCGGGCCGCCGTTTCGCCGCGGAGGAGGCTGTAGGCGTGCAGGAGCCCGGCGTCGAAGCCGACAGGGACCCGCCCCCAGCCCTCCCAGTCGCAGATGACCAGCGGGGGACCGATGAGGTTCGCGAAGTGCAGGTCCCCGTGTCCGGTGGTCCACACGAGCGCCGGGGCCGGAATGCCGAGGAGGCGGGTGAAGTGCCGGTCGATCCATTGCCGCCGGACCGTTGTACGAGTGGTCGGCACCGTCGCGGTGGCGGCCAGCGCCTCCCGTAGATCGGACCACCAGGAGGGAGGCAGATCAAGATCCACACCCAGTACGGGCCCCCCGGCGGCGAGGGCGGGCCGGGGCAGGTACTCGGACAGCTCGGCGCGGTAGACGTACCCATCGGCGGTCCACTCGGCGACGTCGTGCAGCCGCGGGCGGGGCACCGACCGGGGGAGCAGGGCGTCCGCCCGCGCGTTGCCGTCCCAGGTCGCCCCCGGCGCCTTGTCCACGGGTCTGGCGACCACGCGCAGCCAACGGCCGTCGGCCCGGCGGCTGAGGGTGCGTCCCTGCCACCCCCACGTCTCCGCCCCCTGGGCGCGGACTTCGAACAGGGCAGTGCCCACCGTGTGGGCCCGGCGCATCCGCGCACGCTCGGAGGGTTCCTGGGGTGGGGCGAATACCGAGGTCGGAGGCGCTTGCGTCGTCATACCGGCCCGCCCAGCAGCGTGGTGGCCGCTCCGGCGTCCAGGATCTGTAGTCCCGTGCGGCGCCCGGTGCGGGCCGTATCGGTGAACGGGTCCACCCCGGCCGTGCCGATCGAGGTGCCGCCGGCGGGGTCGAGGCCGACGGTGTGCACGGCCACCGCTTCCCATCCTGGTGCGTGGAGGGCGTGCACGGCGTGGAGGGCGTACTGCGGATGGTCGGCATGGACCGGGGCGGCGGGGATGCGCTGGATGACAGTCTCCCGCCCACCGACCAGTCGGACGTTTTCGCCGTCGCTGAAGTGCTTCTCCCACTCGTCGCGGGCTGTGTACGTCAACGTGCTGCTCCTCGTGCGTAGGCGGTGCTCGTGTTCAGGGCCGTTGTGCGGTGCGGAGCCGGGCCAGTGTGCGCCGGCCGCGCTCGATGAGCTCGGGGTCGTCGTGGGCGGCGCCGTAGGAGATACCGGAGACGGCATCCAGGGCGGACAGAACCGTGAGGTGGGCCGCTTCGTCCGGAGTGAAGACACGTCCGTATCCCTCCGTCACGGCGTCCAGGAGGTCGGGACGGCCGTGCCAGGCATCGGACAGCCTCACGAAGTCCCTGATCGCCGGGCCTTCCTCCGACCGCTCGAAATCGATGACGTAGAGGACATCGGCGGCCTCGTCCCAGCGCAGATTGCGTAGGTGGAAGTCGCCGTGTGTGGGCACCACGTCCGGGGCAGGCAGGCCGGCGGCCTCCTCGACCGTGGTGCGGACGAACTCCACGTCTCCAGCCGTGAGATGGGGCCGGGCGCCGTTCAAGTGCCGCTCCACCTTCCCCAGGGGCAGGGCGTAGGCGGCCGGGTGTGGCGGGGCGCTGGTGTGGATGGTGGCCGGGTGTGGCGGGGCGCTGGTGTGGATGGTGGCTGGGTGCGGTGGGGCACTGGTGTGGATGGTGGCCGCGAGTTGTCCGATGCGCTGGAAGATGTGGCGCTGCTGCTCGGGCGTGTACGCGGCGCCGTGCAGGGAGCGGCCTCCCACCGCGGTGAGCACCACGGCCCGCAGCAGTGCGTCGGCGGCCACCAGCCGGGGCGCGGCGGCACCGATGCCGGGCACCCAGCCGCGGAGCGCGGTCACTTCACGCCGGTGGAAACGGTCGCTCTGGTGGATCTTGACGTACCAGGTGCCGCCCTCGGCACCACGGGCCCGCCATACGCGGCTCTCCTCACGCGCCCAGGACACGTCCGTCCAGGTCGTGATCCGGCCCACCGCACGCTCGGAGAACTCCCGCACTTCCCTGTCAGGCCGCTGCGCGTCGGACCCCGGGGCGGGCACGCGGCGCATCCGGTCGACGGCCGGGTCATGAGCGATCGTGTCGCCCGGCTCCTGGAAGTGCAGCGCCATGGGGACACCCGCACGGTAGGCATCCAGCCCCGCGCGGCAGTACGCGGCCATCGGCTCGGGCAGGGCGTCGAACGCGAACCAGCCCATGGCGTCGCACACCTGGGGCTCCATGACCTCCGGCGTCCCGGACCAGCAGCGGACCTCGAAGAAGAACCCGACCCGCGCGCTCCCGCCCGGCGCCCGGTGGTGGAGGGTGACCGCTGCCCGCACGTCGTCCGGATTTACCACCAGGCCCGTCCCTTCGTACGCCTCGCGCACGAGCGCGGTGACGACGTCCTCGAAGGGCCCGTCGACGGGACCGGACGGGAGGTGCCAGTGCCCCGCGGCGTAGACGGCCCCGGCCCGCCGCGACAGCAGCACCTCCGCCCCCTTCTCCCCTTCGCGGACGGCGATCATGTGCACGTCGACCGGCACCGTGTGCCGCGCACCGCCGCTCACGTGGCACCCCCCGGCCGGCGCGCGAGCAGAACATCGAACACCCCGTCCTCGACGAGCCGGCTCTCCTGTGCCGCGTGCTGCTCCAGCAGGGCGTCGGCCTCTGCCTCGAACCGGGGATGCCGGTCGCCGAAGAGGCCAGGGCGGGCGAAGCTGGTGCTGCGCAGGTAGCCGACCACTGTTCTTGGGGTCCACACGCGGCGGAACGGGACGTGGTGCTCCGCGATGTCGCTGAACGCCGACTCGGCCAGGTCGTCCTCGTACCTGCGCTCCGGTTCCGCGTAAGCCCCGGTGGTTCCCGCGCGCCGTTCGGCGCCGAGATAGGACTGGATCAACTCCCGCAGGGCTACGGCCCACGGCGCCGGATGGGTCCAGAGACTGCCGTCACCCATGATCGCCAGCGTGGCGCCGGGGGCGGTGACACGCTCGGCCACGGCCAGGACGGCCGGGCGGTCCATCCAGTGGAAGGCCCGCGCGCAGGTGACCAGATCAGCCTGGTATCCCTCCTGGGGCCGCGTGAACTCCTCGGCCCGAATGGGATGGAAGGCGGCGCTCCGGCCCGCGAGCAGAGGGCGGAGGGCAAGATCGGCCTGGTGGAGCATGTCCTGATTGGCATCCACCAGGTCCAGGCGGGCGAGCGGAGGCAGGACCGGCAGAAGGGCGGCCGGCACCTGGCCGGTTCCGGTGCCCAGATCGAGCAGAGCCGGGCGGTGGATGCCGCGCAGAGTGCCCGCGAGCAGATGAACGACGTCGTCGGGGAGCCCGGGTCGGTGACGACTGTAGGCGTCGGCCGTGGCATGGAACAGGCTCACAGGGTCTCCGTCGGATGATCTGTCGGGCAGGGTTTGGCGGGTTGGCGGGGCACCGGCGCGAGCGGAGGCAGAACCCACCTCAGGGCGCGCGGACCGCTCCCGGACGCGATCTGCTGGGTCCCGCCGTGTTCCGGCGCGGTGACCGGTGCGTGCCGGTGTCGCTCAGGGGGCCGTCCGTCGCAAGCCGGCCGACCATGGGGGAGCGGGCGCGATACGTGACCCTGGATTCGAACCCGGTCACTGATCCCACCCCAGCTCGCTGTAGGCCCGGCCCGCCGCGACGGCCTCGATCGCGGTGCGGGCGTAGGGGACGATCGGCTCGGGCAGGTCCTTGGCGCTCCACCACTGCCAGGCCACGCACGTGTCCGGCTCTTTCAGTTCGGGCACGCCCTCCCAAGTCCGGGCGCGGAAGAACAGATTGATCCGGGGCGTGGCGCCCGGCCGGTTGACCATGTGGACGGTGTGCACGAGCTCGACGTCCGCCGGGTCGATCACGAGCCCCGCCTCTTCGTACGCCTCCCGCACGAGGCAGGCGGTCGCCGATTCCGCCTCGCAGTGACCCGCGAGCGGGTGCCATGTGCTGCCCGCGAAGGCGGAGTCCGGGTGGCGCAGCCCCAGCAGGACCTGGCCGTCGCGTTCCAGATAGAGGTGGACGCCGACCACGTTCGGAACGGTCCCCGGTGGCGACCCGGCCGGTGCGGTCGCGACCGCACCCACTGGGGCGGCCAGGGCGGTCGGGGGGTGCTCGGCGGCGTGCCGCTGGAGGAGGTTCCTTGTTGAAGACAGCATCGTCATGTACGGGAACTTCTCGGGGCGCACCCAGGCGACCATCACGCCTTCGGTGAGCGGCAGACGGTCCGGCTCCCCGTTCCACCGGCCGGTGAAGACCTGCACGGGCACCCGCGTCCCGTCGATGCCGGTGGCCCACTCGATGGCGTACGGCTCCAGGCCGGCGACCGTGAGCTCGGCTTCCTCTCGCAACTCCCTGCGGACGGTGTCGAGCAGCGTCCGGTCCTGCGGTTCTCGGCCGCCGCCGAGGAACGACCAGCACCCCGGCTCCCAGATGTCCGGCTTGTTGGCGTCCCTCAGGTGAAGTAAGTACCGGCCGTGGCCGTCGTGGATGATCGCGGACGCGTTCACCGGTTCCGGCCGGCCGTCCACCCCGGCCCGCAGGAGCTTGGCACGCAGTGTCGTTGAGGTGATCTCCGGCAACGGGACCCACCGGGCGCCGGACACTTCCTCGTCCTGCAGCATGATGACCGGCGGCTCCTCCTCGGCGAGGCAGAAGACGTAGCGGAAGTCGTAGCGCTGGTGAGCAGGTTCACCTTTGGCGGCGTCGGCGGCGATGTCGTGCACGTCGATGTCGATCGGTGCGTCCCGCAGCTGCGGGGTCAGGCACAGGGCCCCCGGAGCGATTCCCGCCTCCTCCATCACCTCGCGCAGCGCACCGGCGAGCAGCGTGCGGTCCTCCCGTTCGACGTGGCCTCCCGGACACAGGAGCAGCCCTGTCGCCCGATGACCGATGTGCAGTACCCGGCGGTCGCGGTCGATGACGACGGCGCTGCAGGTCACATGGCCGGGCATGGCGCGGCTGAACGGCGCCTCGCCGGCGTCGAGGACAGCCAGCAGACCCTCCAAGGAGCCTCGTTCCTCGGCATGACGGCTGAGATAGGCCTCGATAGTGGCGCGGACATCAGAAGGGAAGGGCGGCACGTGATCACCTCGACACATGGGGGGGCGGACGAACGGGCTGGGAGCGAGGGGCCTGCCTTGCGGCGGGCCCGCCTATGACGGCTCCGTGCCGGGCGACTGCCGGCCCCGACGGCGCCGGAGGCAGGACGGTCCGAGGAGGGGCAGGGACCGGCTTCGAGCTCGGCGGCGACCATGGACGGCCGTCGCTGTTCGAATCCGGGGCGACGAAGTGAGGACGGGGTCAGTGTTCATGGTGTGTCCTCCGCCGGGCTGTTAGTTGGTACTGGTGCTCTAAGAACGCGCCGACTTCGGAGTCGTAACGGCCTCGGACGGGTGAATATCTCGAACGTGAATGCGATCCTGCCTCCTGGGTAAGTGACGCCTGCCTGGTCACTTCTGAACTCACACGTTCGAGTGGTTGGCGACCTGGGGCACCCGATCAGGGGCTTGCGCGATACACGCGCACTGGCCCGACGCCGGTCCGGGCGCACAGGCCCGAAACGGTCCGGGCACAGCCGGCGCCGCCGCAGCGGCTATCCGCGGCGCCAGGACCTCATGAGCCACGAGGCGGTCGCGATGTTCACCCGGGGGGGGGCGAGCTGGACGGCACTACCGTTGCCGGATCCACACACGCGTGACAGGCATCCTCATCGAGGACAGCGCCGTACTGCTCCTCGACCAGGACACGGAAGGCCACCGGACGTGGTCCTTGCCCGGCGGCAAGGTCGAGGACGGGGAGACCCTCGCAGAGGCCCTGGTCCGCGAAATGCTGGAAGAGACCGGCCTCCACGTCGACGTGGGCCGACTGCTGTATGTCTGCGACGTGCCCTCGGCTCACGTCGTGCACATCACCTTCGAGGCCCGCCGCACAGGCGGGCAGATCGGCGCGGTCGCGCGGGACGCGGACACGTCTCCGATCCGGAAGGTCCAGTGGGTGCCGCTCACCCGCCTGCCGGACCTGGGATTCAGTCCACGGTTTGCGACGTTGTGCCGCGAAGGATTCCCGGGCGCCGGGTCCTACATGGGGCCCAAGAGCGCAATCGGCCTTTAGAACGGCGAAGGCATTGTCCCCAGGTGGCGAGGTCGATCGGGCGGGAGCAGTGCGGGTCGGGCCGGGATCCCGTGCCCTGCGGCCTTTCTCCTGCTCGGGCGCGGAGAATGCGGCGAGCAGGGCGGTCGGCGCGCCCGTGAGGGCGCGAGTGAGCGTGCGGAGCCCGGTGCCAGCGGGGTGGTGAGCGGGGTCGCCATCGTCGGCAGTCAGCGGCACCGCGCAAACGCCCGGAGCACCAGGGGACTCAGCACCGCGGCTTCGTCGGAGCCAACGGGCGAGGCGTCAGAAAAGTCGGCGCGTGGTCAGCGTGGGCCCTGACAATCTCAGGGAGCGGCACGGGAACCGGCCGTCCCGGGCACGTGTGAGAACCCCAAGGTTTCGCCGTTCCGCCCGAGACGGACATTGAGGCGACCGGCATTCCGCCGGTCGGCGGATCTCCGGAGCGGGTTGCGAGGGGGCTCATCCCGCGCCGGCTGGCACGATGCGCCCCTGGCAAGCACTTCCAAGAGTGCGTCAACGGTCCGCATCGTCCTGATGACACTCGCGGCCGGTCAGTTCCTGATGGCCCTCGACAGCTCGGTCATGAACGTCTCCATCGCGACGGTCGCCGAGGACGTGGGGACGACCGTCGCAGGCGTCCAGGGGGCGATTACGACCTACACCCTGGTGATGGCGATGTTGATGATCCCCGGTGGCAAGGTAGGGGCGTTGACCGGCCGCAAGCGAACGTTCATGGTCGGCAGCGCCGTCTACGGCTGCGGATCGCTCGCCACGGCGCTGGCGCCGAACATGTCCGTGCTGCTGCTCGGCTGGTCGTTCCTCGTAAAAATCGGAGCGGCTCTCATCCTGCCCGCGATCGTGGCGCTCGTGGCAAGCAACTTCGCCGCCGAACGCGGGTCGGCCGCCCATGGTCTCGTCGCTGCCGCGGGGCGGTGGCCATCGCGGTCGGTCCGCTCAATGGCGGCGTCGCGACCACGTACTTCTCGTGGCGCTGGGTCTTCGCCGGCGAGGTCGTGGTGGTGATCGGTATTCTCGTGCGCGCCCGCCGCATCGCCGATGCACCGGTCGGCGAGCGCCCGCGCGTCGATCTTGTCGGCGCCGTGCTGTCCGCGCTCGGACTCGGTGCCTTTGTCTACGGAGTGCTGCGCTCGGACGAATGGCGCTGGTTCCCTCCGAAGCCGGGCGCGGCGTCGTGGCTCGGGGTGTCGCTGGTCGTGTGGCTGATGCTGGCCGGTCTGCTGCTGATCCGGCTCTTCCTGCGCCGTGGGCCTGGCTCGCGGAGCTGGGCAGGGAGCCGCTCATTGATCCGGGCATGCTGCACAACAAGCAGCTCGCCGGAGGACTGACCATGTTCTTCTTCGAGTACCTCGTTCAGACGGGCGTCTTCTTTGTCGTGCCGCTCTACCTGCCGATCGCCCTGGGCCTCTCCGCGCTCACGGCCGACGCCCGCATCGCCGCTCTCCGTGACACTCCTGGCGGCAGCCGTTCTGATCCCGCGATTCTTCCCGGACGTCTCACCGCGCCGGGTCGTGCGGCTCGTGACCCTTGCCTTGCTCGCCGGCGCGCTGGTCCTGATGGCCGCACTCGATGCGGGTGCCGGTGCGGAGATCGTCACCGTCCCTCTTCTGCTGATCGGGCTCGGCATGGGCGCGCCGGCGTCCCAGCTCGTGTCGGTCACCGTGTCCGCGGTGCCTGAAGCACAGGGCGCCGAAGTCGGCGGCGTGCAGAACGCCGTCACCCACCTCGGGGCCTCGATCGGTACGGCGCTCGCCGGCTCGATAAGGACGTGGCGCGTGCGGTACACGGTGCGAACAGGGAGGCCAGGATCGACGGTCTACGTGCCGCACTCGCCATCCTCGCCTCTGCTGCTCTCCTGGCACCCCTCTTCACCCCGCGAACCCCGAGCACCCAGCCGCGTTCGACGGAGTCGTAGCCGCAGGGCATGGGGAACGGGGCTGTCCCGATCCTGCCGTGTGGCGTTCCCGCGTGCGAAGCGCGGGTGACACCGGATCCCGCATCGAGGATTTCGGCTCCGTCAGCCGAGCAGCAGCCTTGACGCCTCGCCCGTTCGGTCGAGACGGACAGGGTATTGCCCCGGACTGCGCGTGGCTCCGACTCTCGCTAGCGTTGTTCTGTACTCGTACGACGTGTGTCGATGGACAGGGAGCTCCGGGGATGCCCTCACAACCGCACTCGGCGAGAGGCGACATCGGCCGACGTGTTGCCACGCGTCGCAAGCAGCTCGGCCTGTCCAGGCAGGAGGTCGCCTTGCGGGCAGCAGCGGCGCCCGGCTACATCGAGTACGTGGAGGAGTACTCCTCCACGTCACCCGGCATCGGCTTTCTCCTCCGGCTGGCCAACGCCCTCGAAACAACGGTCGAGGAGCTGACGGGCGCGGCCGGGGAATTGCCGGCAGGGCTTGCCAGAGCGGCTGGGCGAGCCCGAATGGTGGAACTGGACGCGTCGGACTCCTGGGCCCTGCTCGGCGACCACGGCGTGGGGAGGGTGGCTCTGGGCGGCGCGGACGGGCCGGTCGTGTTCCCGGTGAACTATCAGGTGCTGGACGGCGAGATCATGTTCAGCACGGCGGAGCATTCCTCCCTCGCCATGGCCGAGGGCACAGAGATCGCCTTCGAGGCCGATCACATCGACGACGCCTTCAGCAGAGGATGGAGCGTGCTGCTCGTGGGGCCCGTTCACGGTGTGGTGGACGAGCAAGTCGCTCGTCGGCTCAGAGAGTCCGCCTACTCGTCACCCTGGGCAGGAGACGGGCGCGACCATGTCATGATGCTCTCGCCGCGACGCGTCACCGGTCGGCGGATCATCGTGAGCGGCGCTCCAGGTGATGACTGCTGAGCAGCGGGCACGGGACGTCCGAGGCGGGAACGCGGGCACGGGCCCCGTCCTGACCGTGCCGGGCACTCACTCGTGCGGGACCACGGCGACCGGTGCGCTGCTGTGGTGGATGGCGGCCTGGGCCACGTGGCCCAGGCGGAGCCCCGTGGGCGTGCTGCGGCTACGGCGCCCCACGACGAGCAGAGCGGCATCGCTCGAGGCGTGGAGCAGCTCGGCGGCTGCGGGTCCGTTCACGGTCTTCTCCCACACGGTGACCTCAGGCAATCTCGACCGCCACGGCCGAATCATGTCCGCGAGGCCTTCGGTGACGCGCTGCTCGAGTTCCACACCGATGCCCGGGTCCATGATGGCCGCATATCCGTAGGCGGCCGGCTGGGACCAGCCGTGCACGACCCGGAGCTCCTGGCCCGTGCGCGAGGCTTCTCCGAAAGCGAAGGCGATGAGCGGGTCGCACGGATGACGGATGTCGAGTCCCAGGACGATGCCCGAGCCCGTGCCGTCGCGGCCTTCACCCGGTGATGGCGGTTCCGTGGAGCCTGGATGCCGCACGAGGATCACCGGCTGGCGTGATGCGGCGACCACGGGGAGCGAGGCTGAGCCGGCGAGGAATCCGGCGACCCTGCCGAGACCCCGTGAGCCCAGCACCATCACCTCAGCACTGTTCGCGGCGGCAGTGAGTACGTCGGCGGCGCGGCCCTGTGCGACGTTCTTGATGATCTCAAGGCCGGGGTGCCGTCTGCGGGCTCCGTCTGCGGCGTCGCCCAGGAGGCTGTCGGTCCGCTCGGCCTGCGCGCGGGCGAAAGCCGCTGGTGTCTCGGGGCCGGCCGGCGTCTCCTCCGCGTGGACAAGGAGGAGGGGTACCTCCCGGAGCGCAGCCTCGCTGGCTGCCCAGCCGACCGCCGCAGTGCTCTCGGTGGAGCCGTCCACTCCGACGGCGACGTGACGAGTCATGACTGAGCCTCCTCGAACCCGGGCTCGGATGAGGAACCACGCATGGATAAAGCGTCGCTCCGGCGATGCCGGCAGGAGGAGGGCCGACAGGTCTCGATCGGGGCCGAAGGGCCCCTCCTCGTGAGCTGCCGGTCGGTGCGAGGGTGGCGGGGTAGCTCTGGGCCGCTCCCGAGGAGAAGCCATGACCTGCGACTCTACCGGCGTCCCGCAATTCGGTGCCGTGGTTGTCGGCGTCGACGCGTCCCCGGAAGCACGGGCAGCGGCGCTGTGGGCGGCCGCGGAGGCCGACCGTCGCGGAAGTCCGCTGCACATCGTTCACGCGAGCGACGCCGATCGGCGCGCCATCCTCTCGTCGGCCGGCACCATCCGGGCGTCGCGCGAAAAGGCCCGAGACCTGCTTGCGGGCACCGCCGATGCCGTGGCTGAACAATTCCCCGGCTTGCCCGTGACGAAGGAGTTGAGCCGGCAGGAGCCGGTGGCCGGACTCTACGCGGCTGCAGGAAACCAGGGAACGATCGTGGTGGGGAGCAGAGGGCTGGGAGGGTTCGGTGCTCTACTGCTCGGGTCCGTGAGTCTGGGCGTCGCCTCGCGGACGAAGGTTCCGGTGATTGTCGTGCGAGGTGAGTGCGGCCGGGCCGGGACGGGGGCGATTACGGGTGCCGTGTACAGCGCGTCCGATCTTGACTGGCTGATGTTCGCGGCCGCCGAGGCGCAGGTTCGCCGGGCGTCGCTATGCCTGCTGAGCGTGTGCAACCTTCTGGCCCACGTCGGCAACGTCACCACCATGCTCGACGATGTCGGCGGGATCGCCGAGCAGAGGGTGCACGAGGTGGCCGCCATGGCCGATCGCGTCCGGGCACGCTGCCCCGGCCTCACGGTCACCCATCGGGTCGAGACCGCGACCAGCGTGCCCGGCGTTCTCGTCGAGGCCACGGCCCACACCGACCTGCTGGTCATGGGCAGCAGGCATCGGGTGTTCCGGAGCGGGCCCGCCCTGGGGAGCGTCAGCCATGCGCTGCTGCACCACGGTCGCTGTCCCATCGAGATCATCCCTCCCGACTTCGTGCCGGCGGGTGACGAGCCGTGAAGGTCTCACTCGTGCGCGACGACGTGCCCACGCCCGCTTCCCCACCAACCGGCATGCTCCCCGCCCGCGGCGCTCCCGGTGCTGCGGGGCAAGGGGCCGCGGTCCACAGCCTCGACGAGGCAGGTCACATGGAACGCATCCGGGTCTCCGTACCCAGGCCAGGTCCGCGCAGGCCCTCACCGCTCGACGTGCGCACCCCGTCCGGCCGCCCTCTGCCCACGGCTGCTGGCGGGCATTGCCTTCGCGTCGGCCTTCACCGCCCTATTTGTCTACGTGCCCCCAGCGCGGCATCCGGCACGGCATCGCTCCCCCAGGACGTCGTCGTCCTGCGTGCGGCCTTTGCCGTCCTAGTGTGGGGCACGGACGAATTGCTACGCGCGCGGCACCGCATTCACCGGTGAGCTGCTTCAGGCAGATTCGGCGACGGTGAGTTCGCACCGCACGTCCACGACACCCTCAATGGCCCGCGCCAACTGGGCTGCCACCGGTACGAGAGTCGGGTCGTGCACCTCGCCGGACAGGGTCACGACGCCGTTGGTGACATCTGCCCGGGCGTTTGCCGAGGGCAGGGGGAAGAGACGTTCGATGACCTGATGCCGCACGTCGGCGGCGAGTTCGGAATCCTGTCGAAGGAACACCTTCAACAGATCGGACCGGCTCACGATGCCGGCGAGTGTGTCCATGTCGACGACAGGGAGGCGTTTGATGTGGTGGGTTGCCATGAGACGGGCGGCCTGCGGAAGAAGGGCGTCCGGGGACACGGTGACGGCCGGACTGGTCATCAGGTCTCCGGCACAGAGCGAGCCCGCCTTCTCCGTGTCTCCCAGGCGGCGCATCTGCTCGATGAGTCCGGGACTTCGGTCGTGGAACTCTTCCTTGGGGAGCAGGTCGGCTTCAGAGACGACCCCGATGACGCGGTGATCATCTTCGAGAACGGGGAGCGCGGTGACCTTCCACCGGGCCATGGTTTCGACGATCTCCTTGAATCCGGCGCCTGGCGCGACCGCCACGACCTTCTTCGTCATGACGTCGGCGACGTTGTACGGGCGTGTGGCCATGGTGGTGTCCTTCAGAGGCGCCGACGGGGCCGACGGACGGTGTTTTGTGAGGCCAGGGGCGATCGTCATCGGATCAGGACCGCTTCACCTGAGCGGGGGACGACGGCGGTCCAGCCCAGCTCGTGGTCGATGCGGGCGCGCAGTGCCTCTGACGACGCCTCCTCGCCGTGAACGAGGTAGGTGGTGTGCGGGGGCGGGGCACCGCGCAGCCAGTCGAGAATCTGACCGGCGTCGGCATGGGCCGAGAAGTGCGGCACATCCGCCACTTCGGCGCGTACGGGAACGTACTCACCGAACATCTTGAGAGCGCGTGCGCCGTCCACCAGGTCTCTGGCCCGGGTGCCGGCCGCGGCGAAGCCCACGACGACCACAGTGTTGCGGGGGTCCGGCAGCAGCCGGCTGAGATGGTGAAGGACGCGGCCGCCCGTTGCCATGCCCGCGGACGAGACGATGACACACGGCCCTCGCGCCCTGTTGATGGCGATGGACTCCCGCACCGTCCGGGCGGCCAGGAACGGTTCCGGGCTCAGGGACCTCGGACCCTGGTCCAGCACCTCGGGTCGCACCTCGGAGGAGCGGCGGCGCACTGCGTCCAGGTACACGTCCAAGGCGGCCAGGGCCATGGGACTGTCGACGAAGACGGGCACGGATCCGGGCAGCAACCCGGTGCCGCGTAGCCTGGCAAGTTCGTGAAGGACGACTTCCGTGCGGTCGATCGCGAAGGCCGGAATGACCACGGTGCCTCCACGCGACACGGTGCGGTCGATAACCGAGGCGAAGTCGGACCGGCCGCCTTCCAGGTCGTGGCGACGGTCGCCGTAGGTGGACTCCACCAGCAGCACGTCGGCCCCGGTGAACGGCTCGGGGGGCAGGAGGAGAGAGTGTCCCGGACGGCCGAGGTCTCCTGATACCACAAGGCTGTGTCCGTCCTCCAGAGTGAGATGAGCCCAGGCAGCGCCGAGAATGTGACCGGCACGGTGGAGGGTCACGCGGGTGCCGGCCTCGATTTCGGTCTCGCTGCCGACAGGCAGCGGGTCGAAGTACGTCAGCGTCTTCTCCACGTCGGCCTCGTCGTACAAGGGCTCGGCCGGGTGGTGCCTCGACCAGCCGTGCTCGTTCGCGTTCCTGGCGGCTTCCATCTGGAGGCGGGCGCTGTCCCGCAGGACGATTGCCGCAAGGCGGGCGCTGTCGGCGCTCATGAGAATCGGTCCTCTGAATCCTTGCCGTACGAGCCTGGGCAGGTAGCCACAGTGATCCAGATGTGCATGGGTGACGACGACGGCGTGGATGTCGCGTGCTTCCCGGGCGAACTTTCCCCAGTTGCGGCGCCGCAGGTCCGCGAAGCCCTGGAAGAGGCCGCAGTCGACGAGAATGCGGGAGCGGTCGCCCTCGATCAGGAACTTGCTTCCGGTCACGGTGCCCACACCACCGAGGAACGTGAGCAGCGCCGGCCGGGGAACTGTGCGGACGGGGGGAGGAATCGCTGGGGACATGGGCACCCCTTGGCTTGAGTGGGCATCTCCACCGTCGCATCCGGCGAAACGGAGCGAACTGGTCCCCAGGGGCCCTCCTGGGGACCGGTCGGCCCATGCGCGTTCCCGGGGCCAAGGGTGAATCTGGCCGTGACCTCTTGACGAGAGACAGGAAGCAGGCCACGTCATGAAGGCACTCCTCTTCCGCGGCCCTGGCCACATCGAATGGGACGACGTGCCGGATCCGGACGTCGAGGACGCCGGCGACGCGATCGTGCGGGTTGACGCGGTGACCATATGCGGGACGGATCTGCACATCATCAAGGGTGATGTGCCCGAGGTGGAGCCAGGGCGCGTGCTCGGCCACGAAGCCGTGGGCACCGTCGTGGAGACGGGGGGTGACGTACGGAGCGTCCGCCCCGGCGATCGTGTGCTCATCTCCTGCATTGCCTCCTGCGGGCGGTGCCGTTTCTGCCGTGAGGCCAGATACGGGCAATGCCGGGGCGGAGGCGGATGGGTGCTCGGGCACACCATCGACGGCACACAGGCGGAGTACGTACGGGTGCCCTTCGCCGATCTTTCGGTCCACCCCCTGCCCAGCTCCGTCGACAGTTTCGACGCCGTACTCCTGGCCGACATCTTCCCCACCGCCTACGAGGTGGGCGTCCTCAACGGGGCGGTACGCCCGGGTGACACGGTCGTGGTGGTGGGCGCCGGTCCCATCGGCTTGGCGACCACGGTCGCCGCTCGTCTCTATTCGGCCGAGCGAGTCATCGTCGTGGACCTGGCGGAAGCGCGACTGGCCGCTGCACGGTCCCTGGGTGCGGAGGCGACCGCACGCGCCGACGAGGACCCCGTGCAGCTTGTGGCGGACCTGACGGACGGGCTGGGTGCCGACGTCGTCATCGAGGCGGTGGGAGTCCCGGACTCGTTCGAGATGTGTACGCGCATGGTCCGGCCGGGCGGCCGCGTCGCGAATATCGGTGTGCACGGCAAGCCGGCCGTCCTGCACCTGGAAGACCTCTGGATCAAGGACGTCACCATCACCACCGGTCTCGTGGACACTTCGTCCACCCCGATGCTGCTGCGCCTGCTGGCGGCCGGGAGGCTCCCGACGGCGGGGCTGGTCACCCATCGGTTCGAACTGGGACAGATGGAGGAGGCGTACGACGTGTTCGGCCGTGCGGCCGACACCGGAGCACTCAAGGTGGCCCTCGGGGATGCGCAGCACAACGCGGTCAGCCGACCCGCCCCGGCCGGCCGATGAGCAGTTCCCGCGGTGCCTCGCACGTGCGCGCGGTCGCCTTCGATACGGACGGTGTGCTGCTCGACTCCGCGTCCTTGCACGCCGCAGCCTGGAAGACCGCTTTCGACGGTTGTCTGGAGGCACTGGCATCCGGGGAGAACAGGCAGCCGTTCTTCGACGCGGACGGGGAGTACAGGCGGCTCGTGGACGGTAAGGCGCGGTTCGACGGGGCCCGCGCCTTCCTGGAGGCCCGAGGTCTCGCACTGCCCGTCGGAAACGCCGACGACCCGCCCGGTTGTGCCAGCGTGTGGGCAGTCGCCGCGCGTAAGGAGCAGGCGTTCACACAGATGGTTCGATCGAGGGCAGTGGCGTCCTTCCCCGACGTCGTCCCGGCACTCGACGCTCTGAGGGGGAGCGGCATGATGTGTGCCGCTGTATCCGCGTCGCGACATGCCACGGAACTCCTGGAGTCGGCCGGCATCCGCCGTCGCTTCGCGGCCGTGGTAGACGGCGGGGAGGCGGAACGGCTGGGGCTTCCCGGCAAGCCGGATCCAGCCCTGTTCCTGGAGGCGGCATCGCGGCTGCGGGCGTACCCGGGGAACACTGCGGTGGTGGAAGACGCCGTTGCCGGAGTCGAGGCCGGACGGCGCGGAGACTTCGCTCTCGTCGTGGGAGTGGACCGCACGGCAGACCCCCGCCGGGCGTCCGCGCTGGCCGGTCGGGGCGCCGATCTTGTCGTGCGAGACCTGACCGAACTGATCGGGGACCTGCCAGGAGTACCTCCATGACAGCGGCCTGGACTTGGAAATACGACGCCTACGACCCCAAGACCGAGAAGGTTGCCGAGGCTCTGTGCACCCTCGGCAACGGACGATTCGCCACCCGCGGCTCCGCTCCTGAGTGCCGTGCGGACAGCGCGCATTACCCCGGGACCTATCTTGCAGGGTGCTACGACCGCCTCACCTCCGTGGTGGCCGGTCGGCAGGTCCAGAACGAAGACATGGTCAACCTGCCGAACTGGACGCTGTTGCGTTACCGCTGTTTGCCCGACAAAGGCGCCCCCGGCGAGTGGCTGACCCCCGACTCCGCGGACCTGAAACGGTACGACGCCAGCCTCGACCTCCGTGCCGGGACTCTCACCCACCGCTTGTTCTTCCAGGACGCCGAAGGCCGTGGTCTGCGCGTCACCCACCACCGGATCGTCCACATGGGCAACCCGCGACTCGCCGCACAACGCAGTATCTTCCGGGCCTACGGCTGGAAGGGGGCACTCGAAGTCGAATCGGTTCTCGACGGCGCCGTGAGCAATGCCGGCGTCGAGCGCTACCGCGAGCTCGACGGGAACCACCTGAGGGCTCACCGCACCGGGACGGAGCCCGAACGGATCGCGTGGCTCACCTGCCGGACCTTCCAATCAGATGTCCGGATCGCGCTGGCAGCGCGCACTCAGACCGTCCCTTCGGCACAGGCCGTCGACGACCACAGTGCGACCACCGCAGTGCAGCGGTATGTGCTTCCGGTGACTCCGGGCGGCTCTGCGGCTGTCGTGAAGACCGTGGCCTTGCGCACCTCACGCGACCGTCCGGCCAGCGACCCCCTGGCAGCCGCCGTGGAAGACGTGGCGCACGCACCGGACTTCTCCGCCCTGCTGAGCTCACACCGGTCCGTCTGGCGGCGGCTGTGGCACGAGGCCGAGCTGCACGTGCCCGGAGAAACGGGGCACGTTCTGCGCCTGCATCTCTTCCACCTGCTGCAGACGCTTTCGGCCCACTCCGCGGAGCTGGACGTCGGCGTGCCCGCCAGGGGGCTGCACGGCGAGGCGTACCGGGGGCACGTCTTCTGGGACGAACTGTTCGTACTGCCCTACGTGACGATGCACTTTCCCGAGGTCGCCCGGGCGCTGCTCATGTACCGGCACCGCCGGCTGCCCGCAGCCCGGGCCGCGGCGAGACAAGCCGGGGAAGCAGGGGCCATGTACCCGTGGCAGAGTGCCGCTTCGGGGCGCGAGGAGACCCAGTCGCTGCACCTCAACCCCCGATCGGGCCGTTGGCTGCCCGACCACTCCCACCTCCAGCGACACGTGGGGTCGGCCGTCGCCCTCAACGTGTGGCGCTACGCGCAGGCCACGGGCGACCGCGGATTCCTGCACTCCGCCGGGGCGGAGATCCTGCTGGAGGTCGCCCGCTACTGGGCAGGCTCCGCCACCTATGACGAGGGCCGGCGGCGCTACCGGCTACAGGGAGTCGTCGGTCCGGACGAATACCACGACGCCTATCCGGACGCACCGACCGCGGGCATAGACGACAACGCCTACACCAACGTGACCGCCGCGTGGGTGATGGCCCGTGGCCTCGACCTGCTCGACGAACTGCCCGAGGCGCGGCGTCGGGAACTGATGGAGCAGCTGTTCCTGGACGGCACCGAACGTGACCACTGGGACGATATCTCCCGCCGCATGTACGTCCCCTTCCACCGAGGCGTCGTCAGCCAGTTCGACGGCTACGGCCTGCTCGAAGAACTGGACTGGGCGCACTACCGCCGCCGCTACGGGGACATCCGCAGGCTGGATCGGATCCTGGAGGCGGAAGGAGACACGGTCAACCGGTATCAGGCGTCCAAGCAGGCAGACACTCTCATGCTCGGATATCTCTTCCGGCCTTCCGACCTTGCCGCACTGTTCGCCAGACTCGGATACCGGCTGGACGACGAGGTGTGGCGCGAGACCGTCGAGTACTACGCGAGGCGAACCAGCCACGGTTCGACGCTCAGCAGCCTTGTCCACGGCTGGGTACTCGCCCGTGAGAAGGGTCCGGAAGCGTGGGACTACGTGGAGGAAGCGCTGCTGAGCGACGTGGCGGACCTGCAGGGCGGTACGACCGGTGAGGGCGTACACCTGGGTGCCATGGCAGGCACTCTGGACATGGTCCAGCGTGGGGTGACCGGTCTGGAGGCCGGATCCGAAGGGCTTCGCGTAGATCCCGTGGTGCTGCCGGAGATCCCCCGGTTCTCCTTCACTCTCTGTTTTCACGGACATCGTGGTATTCGGATCCGGATGAAGTCCGGCCGGATCGGCATCAGTGTCCCCGCCTCTTCGCTGGGGCCGCTCGTCGTGTTGCTTCCCGCGGAGCGACGCGTGACGGTGAGGGCCGGGGAAGAGCGGTGGTTCCGCTTCCCGTGACGCCGGACGCAGAGCGCCTGGCGCCTGTTCCCGCGGGTCCTGGGTACGGTGTCAGCTGATGGTCAGGACCTCGTCGACCGGCCTACGCGGTGTGACGGCTCCCGACGGGCCGTAGCCGAGCCGGAGCAGCATATGGACGAAGCCCGCGGCGGAGCCGGGGTCGCGCGCGAAGGACCGGAGTTCGGGCCACTCGAGAGGCTGCGACATGAGCGAGGTCGCGAGCCCATCCAGAGTGGCCCTCAGAAGTACGTGCTGAAGGGCCTGGCCTGCCCGCAGCCAGTCCACGGGCCTGTCCTTCACCGTGCCCAGCAGCGCTATCTGGGGTCGCTTCTCGAAGACGGCTTCGGCGCGGTGCGGCTCGCCGTGCAGAGTATCGAAGTCCCGCGTGGGAGCGCTGACACCGAACTGCCGCGGGCCGAATGCGGCCGTGGGGATCCCGTCGGTGCTCAGCCCGTCACCCGCCCTGCCGGTGCGTGTCCAGGCGGCGATCTCCTCACGCATCGAGGTACTGGCCGATTCGAAGAGCTCCGAGTCGTGGACGAGTTCCATGACGGTTTCCGTGTGCCAGGCTCCCGGGAAAGTGAGCAGGCACCCTTCCAGCTGCGCCGCTGCGGAGAGCCCGTCCAGTATCGCCGTCGGAATTCGTTCGTCGGAGAAGGGGAACCGGCTCGTGTGACGCTGCCGTACGGCCGGATGGAGCGCTGACAACTCCGTCTCGGGGGAGTCGGTCTCCTGAAGCAACACATCAGCCAGATGCCAGGAATCCGACGAGTGGGGAAGGAGCTTCAGTCGGGCAGCCCAGCGGCGGTGGGCCGCAGCGACGCGAAGATTGAAGAGCGCGGCTCCGCACCCCAGGTGCAGTCCGCGGTTCTCCGGGTCGCCGACCGGCATGGCCCGGACCGGGTCGCCGTAAACGGCGAGTACTCCCGTGCCGGAGGAGAAGACGAACTTCCAGGGCTGGGCGTTGTGCATGGACGGTGCTGTCACGGCGTCCTCAACCAGCGCCGTCACCACTGCCGCGTCGTCCTTGGCCGTAGACATGGGGGTGTCCTGTTCTCACTATGTGCTTATCGGCTTCACGGGCGGGTCTGCCTCAGGAACAGAAGCCGACCGACAGGTTCATGGAGGTACTGGTTGCGCATGAGCACCCCTTCTCACCTCCAGCGTCCGACGGAAACGCCGGACGCAGGAGAGGCCGAACGGTCCGTCGCCCGGACCGAAAGGTCGCGTTGCGGTGGTTCCTTTCGGCACGGCCGGGGCAGGAAGGAGCCTTTGGTACCTCTTCTCGCCCCGACCGGGCGCGGCATTCACCGAAAGCCTGCGGACGGCCCACGGCCCGGCCGTCCGCACACCCTGCACGGGGCCGCGAGGCATGCTCCCGCTCATGGGCTCGCGGCATCCCTCGGTCGGCCTCGTCGCCGTACCGGACAGGGGACGGGTGCGGGACGCGGAGGGCGGGGCGGATACCGCGGAGCGCGCGTCGCCTCCGTCGTGCACGGCCCGCACCGAGCTCACTGTCGGGTGATCACCATCCCCGCCGGGTGAGGCCGAGATACGCGTGCGCGGACTCCTCGCTCCCCGATGCCATGCGTCACCCGGAGTGACGCGAGGCACGCCCGAGATGATCCGACGGGCGGTCGGGCTTAGGTTGGGAGCACGCGCGTATCCGCGCTGTCCGGCCTCATCTGTCGGCGGAGGTGTCCCATGGGGCGGGGTGACCATGAGGACTCGGCGGCCAGGCTTCCGCGTCTGAGACTCGACGAGCTTCTGGCAGAGCTCCAGGGCCGTATCGATGAGGTGCGGGGAACCAGGGACCGCCTGAACGGACTGCTCGACGCGGTCATGTCGGTGGGAAGGGAACTCGATCTGCCACATGTTCTGCGCGGGATCGTCGAGGCCGCCGTCAGTCTGGTCGACGCACGGTACGGGGCCCTGGGGGTGATCGGGAACGACGAGCGGCTCGCCGAGTTTCTTCCCGTCGGCATCGACGACGAGGTGCGCGAACAGATCGGCGCTCTCCCCTCCGGTCACGGGATCCTTGGTGAACTGATCCGGCACCCGGTTCCACTGAGGCTGAGAGAGCTCTCGGAGCACCCTTCCTCGTACGGGTTCCCGGCCCATCATCCGCCCATGCGTTCCTTCCTCGGCGTGCCCATCCGGGTCCGGGACGAGGTCTTCGGGAATCTCTACCTGACAGAGAAGCGGGGGGCGCTGGACTTCGACGAGGAGGACGAGGCCGTCGTGTCCACGTTGGCCGTGGCAGCCGGCATCGCCATCGAGAACGCCCGCCTGTACGGGGAGGGGAGGCGCAGGCAGCAGTGGCTGGCCGCCAGTTCGGACTTCACGAGCGCGCTGCTGTCCGGTGCCGCCGAGGCCGAGGTGCTCGAAGGAATGCTGGAACAGGCCGTGGACATCGTCGGTGCCGATCTGGGAGCTTTCTATCTCGTCGGGCCGAACGGGGAGCTGGCCGGATCGATCGCTCTGGGGGAGGGGGCCGAGGCGCATCGAGGCATCGTTCTGCCGAACTGCCAGGGGACGCTCGCTGCTGAGGCGCTCGCGGGGGACGGGCTCGTCACCGTCGCGGACGTCGAAGCCGATGCCAGGATCACGCAGCAGCCGGAGAGATGGCAGGGCTTCGGGCCCGCTGTGGCTGTGACCATCGGAACCAAGGAGAAGTTGAGTGGGGTTCTGGTCCTCGCGCGACATCGCGGCAGACCGGTCTTCACCGGTGCGGAGGTCACCGCACTGCCGAGCTTCGCCGGGCAGGCAGCCCTGGCCCTCGAACTGGCCGACCGCCGCCGGGACGCAGAACAGATGAGTCTCCTGGAGGACCGTGACCGGATCGCTCGTGATCTCCACGACCTGGCGATCCAGCGCCTGTTCGCGACGGGCATGACGCTGCAGAGTGCCCGTCCGTTCGTCGAGCACCCCGAAGGTGCCGAGAGGCTGAACCGGGCCATCGACGACCTGGACGCCACCATCAAGATTATCCGGAGCACCATCTTCGGCCTTCGAGAACACGAGACGGCGGGAGGCCCCCCGAAGCTCAGATCCAGAGTCCTCCGGGCAGTGGACGACGCGCGGCGGCCCCTGGGGTTCGCACCGGCCGTGAGGATGGAGGGCTTGATCGATACGGAGGTGGCCGAAGAAGTGGCGGATCACGTGGTCGCGGTCATCGGCGAGGCGCTCAGCAACGTCGCTCGTCACGCGCGGGCGACTCAGGTCGAGGCGGCGGTCGTCGCGGATGCCGGAATGCTGACCGTGACCGTGACCGACGACGGCGTCGGGCTGCCCGAGGGAATCCGTCGGAGCGGTCTGCGCAACCTGGCCGAGCGGGCGGAGCGGCTGGGCGGGGCTCTGTCCGTCAGCCGGCGCCCGAAGCCTCACGGTGGCACGGTGCTGGAGTGGCGGGTCCCGCTGCTTCCGGAGGACGGCTGAACGGCATGCGCCTTCGTCCGAACGGTTGATGCTCTACGGCGTCAGGAACCTGTCACTTCTCCTGCGCCCTGTGCTCCCGCACCTCCGTGGCGATGACGGCAGCCTGAACGCGGCGTTCCACTCCCAGTTTCCCAAGGAGCCGGGAGATGTGATTCTTGACGGTCTTCTCGGAGAGATACAGCTGCTTGGCGATCTCACGGTTGGTGAGTCCCTCGCCGATGAGGTCGAGAACCGAACGCTCCCGGTCGGACAGCCCGGAGAGCCTCTCGTCCTCCGGGGTGCTGCCGGCCTCGGGACCCCTTACGGAGCGCAAAAGCCGGGCGGTGGTCTCGGGATCCAGCATCGACTGGCCCTTCGCGACGGTCCGAACGGCTGTCACCAGCTCCGAGCCGTTGATCTGTTTGAGCACGTACCCGGCGGCACCCGCCATGATCGCGTCGAGCAGGGCGTCCTCGTCGTCGAAGGAGGTCAGCATCAGGCACGCCAGGTCCGGCATGCGCGAGCGCAGTTCCCGGCACACCGTGATCCCGTCCCCGTCGGAAAGTCTGACGTCGAGCACGGCGACATCGGGCCTGAGCGCAGGTCCACGGGCCAGTGCCTGGGCGGCGGTGGATGCCTCGCCGATCACTTCGAGCCCCGGCGCGGAGTCCAGAAGGTCGCGCAGTCCCCTGCGGACCACTTCGTGGTCGTCGAGCAGAAAGACGCGGACCGGCGCTTCGGCCGGGACGGTCGATGTATCGGACATGTGCGCCCCTGGAGGTCGGTCGGCTCTCTGCCCCTCCTACGGGCATTGTCTCAGGGACGGGACCGGCGCACTCGGGAAGGCTTGGCACCCCGCCGCGGCGCTATGTCCGTGCCGAGGCGCCCGGCGGGTTCTCGTCAAGATCCATACGTACGTCCACCACGCCTTCGACAGCCCGGACAGCTCGGGCCAGCAGGGGGACCAGGGACCTGTCCTGCAGCGGGCCGCTGAGAGTGACGACACCGTCCTGCACCGCGGCATCGATCCGAAGCGGTGGTGAGATCTGCCCGAGCACGCTGTTCCGGATCTCCGTGGCGAGTTCCGTGTCCGGTCTGAGGAACACCTTGAGCAGGTCTCCTCGGCTCACCACTCCTTCCAGCAGTCCAGCGCCATCGACCACGGGCAACCTTTTCACCCGCTTGCGCGCCATGATCTGAGCGGCTTCGGCGATCGTCGCGTCCGGGTGAACCGTCACGGCAGGACTCGACATCAGATCCCCGGCCAGCACCGCACCCGCCTTCGAGCTCTCGTCGAGGTGCCCGGGGTGTTCGGGTTCACTCCGGGAAAACGCCTCCTTCGGCAAGAGATCGGCTTCCGACACCACACCGACGACACGGCCCTCGCCCGCGAGAACGGGCAGGGCGCTGACCCTCCACTCGGTCATCAGCTGGATGATCTTCTTGAACGGTGCACGAGTGCCGATCGCGACGGCGGTGTGGGTCATGACGTCGCTGACGGTGTACGGAGAATCACTCACACGCTCCTCCAGGTCTCGGTCGTACGTACCACATCTGTGCGGAAGCGCTGCACCTCCAGCTTCGGACGGCGGACATGGGCACAGACAGGGGCCGTTCTTCCCCGAAGGGGACCGGATGGGCGCGTGATCAGTCCTGCGGAACAACTGCGACCGGGGCCGGACAGTGGTGCAGAACCGCGTGGGCGACATGCCCGATCCGCGGCTTCCGCGGCCAATATCGTTTCGTTCGCCTGCCGATGACGACCAGCGACGCTGAGGCCCCGGCCTCGACGATGCGGCGCGAGGGCGATCCGATCTCCTCGTGCTGAATCACGGTTACGTCCGGGTGCTTCTTCGAATCCGACTCCAGCAGGGAGCGCATCATGTTCGCTCCTTCGGCTGCGCTATCGGCTCGCCGGAGCAGGCCTCCGCCTATGTCCTGCACGTAGCCCACCGGAGGGTTCCAGCTGTGTACGACCCGCAGGTTTCGGCAGCTTACGGACGCCGCTTCGAAGGCGAACCGCAGGACGCCATCGGTGGCGGGACCCAGGTCGATGGAGGCCACCACCGGTCCGTCGATGTCCCGTCGCCCCTCGTCCTGCACGCGCTGCGTCAGGCCTCCATCGTCGCGCGGCTGCACCCGTGCCTCCGGCCGCACGAGCACCACGGGCCGGTGCGAGTGGGCGACCGTCGCCATCGCGACGGATCCCATGACGAAGCCGACAAGGGCTCCGACGCCCGCGGTCCCGATGGCCAACAGCTCGGCCTCGGCAGCCTCTCTGCACAGCATCTCGGGGGGTGGCCCGGTGAGCTGCTGCGTACCTATCTCCAGGTCGGGAAATCGAGGCGCCAACTGGGCGGCGACTTCCCCGGGCAGGCGACGCGACCACTGCTCCGGCATTTCGGTTCCGGCGAGTGGGGCGTGGGAGTAGGGCTGCCATTCCCAGGCGCTGACCAGGCGAAGGGGAAGGTGCCTGATGCTTGCCTCGCGGGCGCCCCAGAAGGCGGCGGCGAGGCTTGCCGGTGTTCCGTTCAGGCCGACGGTCACGGGGCGTGGCACAGCGCACCTCCGAGTACGGTCGTGGTGCCTTGTTCCTCCACGATGAGGCGGCGCGGAGCCCCGGCGCATGAGCCGTCGAGGTCATGGCCCGGCCCGTTCGTCCCTTCTGCGGCGCCGTTCCCGTGGTCGGGATCGATTCGGGCGCCTCCGGAGCACATGCCTGAACGGAGGTGGGCAGCCGGCCGGGAGCGGGCGGCGGACAGCGAGCTCCGGCCTGTATGTGCCGACCGGTGACCGCCAAATGGGGCGGAGGACGGCTCCTGCCCCGGTGCGATGCCGCATGACGGTCCTCCTTGGAAGTACGCCGTTCGCTTTGCCTCCCACTCCGGTGCGAAGTCCGCACCCGTGGGGCGGGGGCGGAACGGGTCTGCGCGGGGGCTTTCGGCCCTTCGGAGGCTGCCGGCCGGTTCGCAGCGGCGCAGAGGGCCTTCGGTCCGAAAGGGTGCGGAAGCGAAGCCGTCGGGAGGGGTACGCATGGGGGCCGGTCGGCTCTCTTCCTGAGCGGACTCCGATGCGAGGCTGGGACTCGATCCACCTCGCACCGGGAAGGCGGTGGGGACGATGGATTTTCCCCTCGTGGTAGGAGTGGACGGGTCGGACGCCAGCCTCGTCGCGGTGGACTGGGCCGCCGATGAAGCGGCCTGGCACGGATGGTCGTTGCGCATTGTGTACGCCTCGTCGTGGGAGCGGTACGAGGGGGCCGCACCGACCGGGTCAACAGACCGGCCTGCCGACCAGGTCCTGGCGGAGAGCACTGTCGAGGCCGCCGGAGAACGGGCCGGCCGCCGCCGGCCAGGGCTCACCGTCACTACGGAGGTACTCGCCGAAGGCCCGTCGGAGGGTCTGCTCAGGGAGGGGGACGAGGCCGCCGTCCTGGCCGTCGGGTCTCGGGGGAGAAACGCCGTCGCCGACCTGCTTCTGGGCTCCGTGAGTCTCGTTGTGGCCGCGCGTGCCCACTGCCCCGTTGTTGTCGTCAGGGGCGACCGGCAGGCGCTGGAAGCCCGGCATCAGCGCATTTTGCTGGGCGTCGGGAGCGAAGACGTGAATTCGCCCGCTGTGCGGTTCGCGTTTCGCGAGGCATCAGTCCGGGACGTGGAGCTCGAAGTGCTCCATGCCTGGCGTCGGCCGGCGCACGAACCGGTCGAGCACCCCCTCCTCACCGGCGACGTCGCCGAGCACGCGCAGAGCGCTTCGGAGCTGCTCGACCGGGCCGTGGCCGCGATGGTGCGTGAACATCCTCGAGTGCGTCTGCGGAGGAGTCCGGTGGAGGGGGCCGCGCACAGGGTGCTGGCCCAGCGCTCGGCCGCCGCAGACCTGCTGGTCGTGGGCGCGCGACACAGGAGCCGGCTGGTCGGGCTGGAAATCGGCAAGGTGGCCCATCGAGCCCTGCACCACGCCTCGTGTCCCGTCGCCATCGTGCCCCGGGGCCGGGCTCCGTCCGGGGACGGAGATCCGTGAGCGTACCGGCCGGGTGGGCAGCGTGCGCCGCCCTGCGTGACGTCGAGGGTGTGTCTGGGGGTGGCGTGGCCGAAGGCCGTGAGGGCCGCCGCTGCGGTGTCGGCCAGGGGCTGCGCGCTTGACGCGGGATGGGCCGTGTTCCGGTACAGCCACGTCAAGCCGATGGGTGACGGGAGCGCGAGCCGCGAGAATCCTCCGGACAGCCGCCCCGACACGCGCCCCGTTGTACGCTGTCGAAACAGCCCTTGACCTGCAAAAAATGCGGGCAGGGAGCCTCTTTCTCAGGAGTACCTCATGATACGGACGATGTTCAAGTCCAAGATCCACCGCGCCACCGTCACCCAGGCCGACCTGCACTACGTGGGATCCGTGACGATCGACGCGGAGCTGATGGAAGCCGCCGATCTGCTGCCCGGTGAGCTGGTGCACATTGTCGACATCGACAATGGGGCCCGGCTGGAGACGTACGTGATCGAGGGGGAGCGGGGCTCCGGGGTGATCGGGATCAACGGTGCTGCCGCGCATCTGGTGCACCCGGGTGACCTGGTCATTCTCATCAGTTACGCGCAGGTGGAGGATGCCGAGGCGCGGGCGCTCGTTCCGCGTATCGTCCATGTCGACGCGGGGAACCGAATCGTCGGGCTGGGTGCCGACGCCTCCGCCCCCGTGCCGGGATCCGACACCGAGCGCAGTCCGCACGCCGTGCCCGCGGCGCGCTGACGCGCTCCATTCAGCGAGGGAGCATCCGCCATGGCAGAGCAGACCGGACCGATCACCCCGGAGATCCGGGACGACCGGGCGGCGGGCAAGCTGCTCGCGTACGTGGACGGCGAGGCCGCCGGGGTCATCGTCTACTTCGTGATGGACGGGACGCCCGCGGGGCTGGTCGCCGTGCACACCATCGTGGAGCCGGGACACGAGGGCAAGGGCATCGGTGGCGCCCTGGTCAGGGAGTTCTACGCGATGGCCGCACGCGAGGGTGTGCCCGTCGTACCGCTCTGCCCGTACGCCGCGAAGTGGGCCTCGCGCCACCCCGAGGAGGCACCCGCCCCGGCGGCGGAACTGGTCGAGCGGGCCAAGACACAGCTCCGCGCCCGTCCCGAGCTCTACTGACGCGCACCGACGCGCACCGACGTGTACGGACGCGTTCGGCGCCCCCGGGGATCGTGTTCCGGGGGCGCCGATAGCGTGGGGCGGATGAGCCTCGTTCTGCTGCATACCTCGCCGGTGCACATTCCGGTCTTCGATGCCCTGCGCGACGCCCGTCACCCCGGGCTCGACCTGCGCCACCGTGTGTACGAGGACCTGCTCGGCCGGGCGGGCGCCCTCGGGCCGGACGCGGTCGCGGAGGAGATCGAGGCCGTGGTCGCGGAGGCCTTCGCCACCGGGGCCGACGCGGTGCTCTGCACCTGTTCCACGCTCGGCGGCATCGCCGAGGCGGCCGGGGCCCGGCTGGGCCGCCCCGTGCTGCGCGTCGACCGGCCCATGGCGGCCGAGGCCGTACGGACCCGCCGGATCACCGTGCTCGTCGCGCATCCCGCCACGGTGGGGCCGACCGGCGCCCTGCTCGCCGAGGAGGCGCACCGGGCCGGAGCGCAGGACGTCGAGGTTCGGACCCTGGTGGTCGAAGGGGCCTGGGAGCGTTTCGAGGCCGGCGACCGCGACGGCTATCTGGACCGGGTGGCCACGGCGGCCGACGCGGTCACCGACGCCGATGTCATCGTGCTGGCCCAGGTCTCGATGGCGGGCGCGGCCGACCGGACATCCACCGGCATCCCCGTGCTGACCAGCCCCGGGGCCGGTCTGGACGCCGCAGCGGCCGTCGGACGCTGAGCCGGCCGGGGGAGGGGCGTCCACTCCACGTGTGGACTCGGCGGGCGCGGGCAGCCGCTCCGGGAGACGGTGGAAGAGATCCACCGATATCGACCGGAGGTCCGTGATGACCCACCCTTATCCCGACCCCGTTCCGCCGGCGCCGACCCCGGGCCCGATGCCGGGCCCGCCCCAGCCGTTCCCGGAACCCACGCCGGTCCCGCCCGGCCCCGCCCCGACGCCGCCCTCCCCGACCCCACCCGGACCGGCACCCGACCCGATCCCCCAGCCGCCCTCGCCCGACCCCGAACCGGTCCCGCCGCCCGAACCGGAACCCTCACCGGTCTGACCCGGGCCACCGCCCGGCACGGCTCCCGACCTCCGACCACGGGGGCGGGGGGCCTGCGGGCCGTCCGTGCACGAGCGGGCGCGCGTTCGGGCACCCGAGGACGAGGAACGTGCCCGCCTCCCCGTGTACGAGCGGGCGGGCGTGCGGGGCGGTCGGCCGCGGGGAGCGCGCCCACCGTGGGCGGAGCCCCCAGGGCCGCGGAAGCGGGACCGCCCATGGGCGGTCTCGCTCGCTGCCACGGCCGGGCACACCGACGGCACGCGCAACCCCGGCACCCGGGACCGGGGGCCGGCGGCTGTCCAGCAGCGGTTACGCCACCGAGTGCCCGGCGGATCGCCGGCCGTCCCGTCGGACGGGGCGGCGCTGCGCGACCGGACGGTCACGCGATGATCGGGACGACCGCCTCCGGGGTCAGCATGCGGAACGTGAACGACTGGTGGAAGTACAGCCGGATCTCCGTCGCGTCATGGTCCTGGTAGCCGATGGCCAGGTCCTCGCCCAGGCAGAGTTCGAAGTCGCCGCCCCGGGTGGAGAGCAGGACGCCGCCCTTCACGGCGGGGGCCCACAGGATCGGGTCCTCCAGGAGCCGGGCGAGATGGGTGAAGACGGGGTATCCGTGGTCGGAGGTCTCGGTCGCCTCGGTGTACGCGTCCGCGCCCAGGAGGAGACGGTACGGACCGTCGACACCGGCCAGCCGCAACTGGGTCAGGGCCTGGCTGATGGTGGCGGGGTAGGCGCGGGCGTCGGCGGGCAGCGGGAGCGCCGTATGCGAGGAGCCGTCGCGCAGGCCGGTGATGCCGGCCGCCGCGTACCCGTCGATGATCGCCATGTCCTCGGCGAACGCGCAGGTGCGTGCCGCGTCCTTGACCGGCTGCCAGTCGCTGTCGTCCGAGCCGCGCACCACGTCGTCGACGGCGGCCCGGGTCACGGTGAACGGGACCCGCCACTCGACGACCGGCATCGACGTACGGGCCTGCGCCAGGACGTCCGGCGTGGGCGGGTCGATGTCGCGCAGATGGCCGTCGCCCACCGCCGCCAGCGTCGGGCCCCCGGGGTCGCTGACGTCGACGACCCGGCGGGCGGCGAGATGGCGGCTGAACGTACGCCGGGCCTCTTCTTCGATCTGGTCCCAGGCGGCCTGGGTGATGGGGGCGAGTTCGCGGTGGAGGTTGTTCATCACTGGGCGCTTTCTTGCAGGCTGCCGATGCGCAGCGAACCGTCCCGGACCACCGGCGCGGCCACGGGCCCGCCCACCGGGGCGGACACCGGTTCCGGCCGGGGGAGGGATTCCGCGGCACCGGGCAACGGCGGCGGAGCGCCGAGGAAGTCGGCGCTCGGGGTGTGGAAGAGCGTGCCGGTGACCGCGGTCGAGAAATCGAGGATGCGGTCGTGGGTACCGGGCGGATCGCCCAGGAACATATTGCGGAGCATCCGTTCCGTGACGTCCGGATCGGCGGCGAACCCGATGAAGTACGTGCCGAACTCGCCCTGCCCGAAACTGCCGAACGGCATGTTGGCGCGCAGGATGTCGCGCTCCGTGCCGTCCGGGTCGGTGATGGTGTTGAGAGCGACGTGCGAGTCGGCGGGTTTCACGTCGTCGTCGAGTTCGACGTCGGTGAACTTCGTCCGGCCGATCACCCGCTCCTGCTCCTCCGTCGACAGCGCGTTCCACGCGGTCAGATCGTGGAGGTACTTCTGCACGATGACGTAGCTGCCGCCGGCGAAATCCGGGTCCTCGTCGCCCACCAGCGCCGCCGCGCGGGCGTCGTCGCCCACCGGGTTCTCGGTGCCGTCGACGAAGCCGAGCAGATCGCGGTGGTCGAGGTAGCGGAACCCGTGTGTTTCGTCGACGATCTTCACCGCGCCGCCGAGACGGTCCATGAGCCGCGACGCCCACTCCCAGCACACGTCCATCCGGTCGGCCCGGATGTGGAACAGCAGATCGCCCGGGGTGGCCGGGGCGTGGTGGCGGGGGCCGTGCAGTTCGCGGAACGGGTGCAGCGAGGCCGGCCGGGGGCCGGAGAACAGCCGGTCCCAGGCGCCGGAGCCGAAACCGGTCACACAGACGAGCCCGGCCGACGGGTAGCGGAAGTCGATCGAGCGGGCGAACGCCGCCAGGTCCGGCAGCGCCTCGTGCACGACCCGCTCGCCGCCGGGCTCGATCGTGGCGACCAGCACAAGGGCCGCGCTGGTCAGGGGCGAGACGACCGGCTGCGCCGCCGGTGCTTCCCCGGGAGTCTCGGACATGCGGCGGCTCCATGCGCTGGCTCGGCGACGACGGCGTGCGTCCGCGACCTCGTCGCGGACGAGGACGTCGGGACCCGCTGCCACTTACCCACGTCCCGGCCGCCACCGCATCCCGGCTCACCCGTTCGGGGGACCCCGGCCCCCGCCCCTCTTGAGTCTCCCCCCGGGGGAGACGGCAATGTGGGACCCATGAACGGCGACGCGCTTCTCTCGATCGGTGAGCTGGCCCGGCGGACCGGGCTCACGGTCAAGGCCGTGCGCTCGTACTCGGACCGGGGTCTCGTGCCGCCGGTCGAGCGGAGCCCGGCGGGCTACCGGCGCTACGGCCCCGAGGCCGTGACCCGGTTGCGGTGGGTGCGGACGTTGCGTGCGCTCGGGATCGGGGTGGCGACGATCCGGGACGCCCTGGACCGGGGCACCCCGCCCGGTGAGATCGCGCAGGCGCACGCGGCGGAGCTTGCCGAGCGGATCCGGGAGCTGGGTGCCCGGCGCGCCGTCCTGATGACCGCCGCGGCACGCGACGCGACCCCCGAGGAGTGGGAACTGATGCACCGACTGGCCGCACTGACCGAGGACGAACGCCGGGCGCTGACGGGGGCGTTCCTCGACGAGGTGTTCGGTGACCGGGGCCGGGCGCCCGGCCTGACGGGCATCGCCCGGTCGATGACGCCGCAGTTGGCCGAGGATCCCGCCGAGGCGGAGGTCGCGGCCTGGATCGAGCTGGCCGAGCTCTCCGGCGACGCCGCGTTCCGGAAGCTCATGGGCAGGATCGTCGGCCATCACGTCGATGACCGGGGCGCGCACGGCGAGGGCGTTTTGAGGCCGGACCCGGAGACGGTGGTGTGCGCTCTCGCCGCTCCGGCGCACGGGGAGGGCGTCGATCCCCGGTCCGCGCGGGCGCGGTCCGTGGTGGACGCGGTGACGGCCGCGTACGCCGCCCACTGCGGGCGCCCCGACGACGCCGCGCTCCGCCGGCGGCTGCTGGACCGGCTGGAGACCGCGCACGACCCTCGGCGCGAGCGGTACGCCGAGCTGCTCGCCGTGGTCAACCGCTGGCCCGCCCCGGACCCGCTCGGCCCGGAACTTGCCTGGTTCCAGGAGGCGTTGCGTGCCCGTACGGTCGGCTGAGAAGGGCTGAGCCGACCGTACGGCCGGCTGAGGGGCTCAGCGGTCCGCACGGCCGGCTGAGAGGAGGCCCGCCGGCTACCAGCCCCGCCCCGCCCGCAGCAGATGCTCGCTCACCCGCTCGACGTGCGGGTTGGTGGAGGCGCCGGGCCTGCGCACCAGATAGCCCGTGTTGATCGGCGGGTCCTCGGGGTCGGCGAGCAGGACCAGCTCGCCCGAGGCCAGCTCCTGGACGCAGAGGTAACGGGGGAGGACCGTGAAGCCGGTTCCCGCGCGGACCACGGCCAGCACGCCGCGCAGATCGGGCACGGTCACGGCCGCAGGCCGGGTGAGGCGCCGGCCGAAGACATGGCGCCAGTAGCGACGGGCGATCGGCAGGTCCTCCGCGTACGTCACCAGCGGCAGCGCGTGGAGGGCGGCCGGGCCGTCGGCGGCGACGGCAGGTGCGCCCCCGACGCGGGCGGCGGTCTCCGGGGCCGCGACCAGCACGAACTCCTCGTCCATCAGCGGGTCCGCGCTCAGCGCGCGCCCGCGCGGCCGGGTGGTGGCGATCACCAGGTCGTGGTGGCCCGCGCGCAGCTCGTCGAGGAGCGGGTCGGTGAGCCCCGGGGTCACCCGCAGCCGTACGCCCTCGGCCACCAGCGGTGCGAGCGCCGGCAGCGCGCGTGCGCAGAGCAGCTCGGCCGGTCCGGCGAGCTGGACGGGGCCCGGCTCCGGCGGGGTGCCGGAGGCGTCGTCGCCGGTCACCGCCGCGAGGGCGTCGAGCGGGGCGCCGACGCGGGAGGCGAGGGAGTCCGCGTACGGCACCGGGACCACGCCCCTGGCCCGCCGTTCGAACAGCTCACGTCCCACCTGCTGTTCCAGGGACCGGATCTGGGCGGTCACGGTCGGCTGGGACAGCCCGAGCAGACGGGCCGCCCCGGTGAAGGAACCCGCGCGGTGGACGGCCAGAAAGGTCCGCAGGAGCGGGAGATCCAGCGGACCGGAGGCAGCCGTCTGCCGCATTCCCGTCATCCCATCGGATTCCCTATCGCTCACGTCATCGATCCTATTGGAGGACCGGCGGTCTCGGGCCGTACGGTCGACGGCGTCGGCGCGCGGGCGGACCACCGGTGGGCCGCCCGTCGCACACCACGCCGGGGCGTCGCGCGTTCCGGCCCACCGAGAGGCATGACATGGCAGAGATCCTTTTCGTGATGACCGGTTCCGACCACTGGACCCTGGCCGACGGCACGGTGCACCCGACCGGATTCTGGGCGGAGGAGGCCGTCGCCCCGTACGAGCGGTTCACGGCGGCCGGGCATCGGATCACCGTCGCCACGCCCGGGGGCGTGGTGCCCGAGGTGGACGCGGGGAGCCTGGGCGCCGAGGCCAACGGGGGCCAGGAGAGCGCCGACCGGGTGGCGGCCGCGCTGGCCGCGATGAGCGAACTGCGGACCCCGCTGAAGCTGGAGGACGTCGACCCGGCGGACTACGCGGCCGTGTTCTACCCGGGGGGCCACGGCCCCATGGAGGACCTGGCGGTCGACGCGGACTCCGGCCGGCTGCTGGTGCGGGCGCTGGACTCGGGGACGCCGCTCGGCGTCGTCTGCCACGCCCCCGCCGCTCTGCTCGCGGCGGTGCGGGGGGACGGCGGCAACGCCTTCGCCGGATACCGGCTCACCGGATTCACCAACGCCGAGGAGCGCCAGGCCGGTTTCGCGGACCGGGCCAAGTGGCTGCTCCAGGACCGGCTGGTGGAGGTGGGCGCCGACTTCCAGGAGGGCGAGCCGTGGGCCCCGCACGTGGTCGCCGACCGCACGCTGATCACCGGTCAGAACCCGGCGTCGTCCGCCCCGCTCGCCGACGAACTGCTCAAGCGGATCGCCTGACAACCGGACGCGGGGGAGGCCGCCGGCCGGCTCACGGGCGGCCCGGCTCCTTCCGTGACGGAGCGCGGCGGGGCGTCCCCCGCGCCGTCCGCCGCGGCAATCTTCAAGACTGGGCAATGGTCTAGGCCAACACGTTGACGTGAATGCGTCACGCTTCGATTCTGGCGGAACCTTCTTCCGACAGGAGCCCCTATGAAGCGTCTTCGCGCTCTGCTCTGTGGTGCGGCCACGGCCGCGCTGGCCACCGCGGGCCTCGCCGCCTTCGCCGCTCAGCAGGCTTCGGGAGCCTCCGCAGCCGACACCGCGCTCAGCACCCGCTGGTACGCCGCCGCGCCCTATCTGATGCCCCACGACAACAACCCGCCCGACGCGGGCGCGATCATGGACGCCTCCGGACTGAAGGCGTTCCAGCTGGCGTTCGTGCTCGCGCCGAACGGGGGAGGGTGCAGCCCGACCTGGGACGGGACGTCGCCCGTCTCGACCGACACCGCCGTGGCCTCCGTCATCGGCGCCATCCGGGCCAAGGGCGGGGACGTCTCGGTCTCCGCCGGCGGCTACGGGGGCACCAAACTCGGCCAGACCTGCCCCGACGCCGCGTCCACCGCCGCCGCGTACCAGCAGGTCATCACCAAGTACCAGCTGAAGGCGATCGACTTCGACCTGGAAGAACCGGAGTACGAGAACACGGCGGCCATCGCCCGCGAGATCGGCGCCGCCAAGATCCTCCAGCAGAACAACCCCGGCCTCTACGTCTCCGTCACCACGGCCGCCACCGCCGACGGCACCGGCTGGTTCGGCAAGCAGATGCTCAACGAGGCCAAGGTGCAGGGATTCACGCCGAACAACTTCTCCATCATGCCCTTCGACGGCGGCTTCAACGGGGCCGCGGCCCAGACGAGCGCACTCACCCACTTCAACGCGATCCTGCGCTCCACCTTCGGCTGGGACGAGGCCACCGCCTACGCCCACGAGGGCTTCTCCGGGATGAACGGCCGCAGCGACACCGGCGAGTACTTCACCCAGGCCGACTTCCAGACCGTGCTGGACTTCGCCACCACCCACCACATGGACCGCTTCACCTTCTGGTCCCTCAACCGCGACCGCCAGTGCAGCCCGCCGGACAACAACGGCAAGACCTCCGGCACGTGCAGCAGCGTGGTCCAGTCCGACTGGGACTTCGCGAAGTACGCCGTGCGCTTCGCCGGCGTCACCCCGCCCACCACCACGCCGCCGACCACACCCCCGCCCACCGGCACCTGCACCGCCGCCGCGTGGAACAGCGGATCCGTCTACACCGGAGGCGCCACCGTCTCGTACGCGGGCCACACCTGGAAGGCCAAGTGGTGGACCCAGAACGAGATCCCCGGCTCCACCGGTGAGTGGGGGGTCTGGCAGGACCTCGGGAGCTGCTGACCCCCTCCCGCCCGGCCCGGAGGAGCGAACGGTGCCGCTCCTCCGGGCCGTCGCGGGGCCCGTCTACAGTGGGCCGCATGAGCAACCGCTGGACGGAACTGACCGGAGACACCTCGGGAGAGGACTACGCCGCCCGCTTCGCGGCCCTGGCCCGCAGCGGCAAGGACGTCCACGGCGAGGCGCGCCTCTGCGCCGCCCTCGCACCCGCGGGCGCCCGTGTCCTGGACGCCGGCTGCGGCACCGGCCGGGTGGCCCTCCGGCTCACGGAACTCGGATACGACTGCGTCGGCGTGGACGTCGACCCCTCGATGCTGGCCGTCGCACGCGAGCAGGCCCCCCACCTGCCCTGGTTCCACGCCGACCTCGCCACGTTCGACCCGGCCGCCCTCGGTATCGCCCCCGGCTTCGATCTCGTCGTCGCCGCGGGCAACGTCATGGCCCTCCTCGCCCCCGGCACCGAACCCGCCGTCGTCCGCCGCCTCTCCGCCGCCCTGCGCCCCGGCGGCCTCCTCGTCGCCGGCTTCGGTCTGGACGCCGCCCACCTCCCCGTCCCGCCCGCCCTCACCCTCGCGGACTACGACGCCTCCTGCGCCGCCGCCGGCCTGACCCCTCTGGACCGCTTCGCGACCTGGGACGCCGCCCCGTACGAGGGCGGCGGCTACGCGGTGAGCGTCCACCGCCGCCCGGACGGCACGGGCTGAGCCGGGCGCACCCCGGCTCCCGTCAGCGCTCCACCTCGCTCCGGTCCCCGCCCCACAGCGTGTGGAAGGTGCCCTGCCGGTCGGTGCGGTGGTACGTGTGCGCGCCGAAGTAGTCGCGCTGGCCCTGGGTCAGGGCGGCGGGCAGGCGGTCGGCGCGCAGGGAGTCGTAGTAGGCGAGGGTGGCGGCGAAGGCGGGGGTGGGGACGCCCTGGGCGGCGGCGGTGGCGACGACCGCGCGCCAGTCGTCCTGGGCGGCGGCGATCTCCTCGGCGAAACCCCGGTCGGAGAGCAGGCTCGGCAGGTCGGCCCGCTTCTCGTACGCACGGGTGATCCGGTCCAGGAACGCGGCCCGGATGATGCAGCCGCCCCGCCAGATCGCGGCGACCCTGCCGAGGTCGATGCCCCACGCGTACTCCTCGCTGCCGGCCGCGATCTCGTGGAAGCCCTGCGTGTAGGCGACGATCTTGGACGCGTACAGCGCCTGCTCGACGCGGTCGGCGAAGGCCGCCGCCTCGTCCGCGCCGAGCGGGCGGGGCGACGGCCCCGCGAGGTGGCGCGAGGCCTCGCGGAGCGCGGCGTGGCCGGAGACCGAGCGGGCGAAGACCGCCTCCGCGATGCCCGAGACCGGGACACCCAGGTCCAGGGCGATCTGGACGGTCCAGCGGCCGGTGCCCTTCTGCTCGGCCCGGTCGAGCACCACGTCCACGAAGGGGCGGCCGGTCGCCGCGTCGACGTGCGCGAGGACATCGGCGGTGATCTCGATCAGATACGAGTCCAGGCGCCCGGTGTTCCACGTACGGAAGATCTCCGCGATCCGCGCGGGCTCGTACCCGGCGACGTCGCGGAGCAGTTGGTACGCCTCACCGATGAGCTGCATGTCCGCGTACTCGATGCCGTTGTGCGTCATCTTCACGAAGTGACCGGCACCGTCCGGGCCGATATGGGTGACGCACGGGGCGCCGTCGTCGGCCTTCGCGGCGATCCGCTCCAGCATCGGCCCCAGCGCCGCGTACGACTCCTCGCTGCCGCCCGGCATGATGCTCGGCCCGTTCAGCGCGCCCTCCTCGCCGCCGGAGACGCCCGCGCCGACGAAGTGGATCCCGCGTCCGCGCAGCTCCTTCTCCCGGCGACGGGTGTCCTCGAAGTGCGCGTTGCCGCCGTCGACGATGATGTCGCCCTCGTCCAGCAGCGGGGCGAACTCCTGGATCACCGCGTCCGTCGCCTCGCCCGCCTTGACCATCACCACCAGCCGGCGCGGGCGCTCCAGCGCCGCGACGAACTCCTCGGGGGTGTGCGCCGGGACGAACTCCCCCTCCTCACCGAACTCCGCGACCAGCGCGTCGGTCTTCGCCGCCGTCCGGTTGTGCACCGCGACGGTGTAGCCGTTGCGGGCGAAGTTGCGGGCCAGGTTCCTGCCCATCACCGCGAGCCCGGTGACGCCGATCCGCGCAGTGCCGCTCATGTGTCCACACCTGCCATCCGTGGGGGGAGGCGGCGGTGCCGCCGGGGGGAGGCGCGCGGGGCGCGCCGCGCTGTCCAGTATGGATACCGGGACCCGGGACGGCCTGTTCAGCGACGCGGATGCCACGCGCCGCCCGGCCGTCCGGACGCGGCTGTGTATATTCGGGGCAAAACTAAGGGGTCTAGGCAGCAGGGCTGTGGGGGTACGGAATGGCGCGCGCGGGGCTCACGACCGACCGGGTCGTGGTGGCGGCGGCCGATCTCGCGGACGCGATCGGCTTCGACCAGGTCACCATCTCCGCGCTGGCCCGGGGCTTCGGCGTCAAGGACGCCAGCCTCTACTCCCATGTGAAGAACCTCCAGGACCTGCGCACCCGGGTCGCCCTGCTCGCCGCCGGCGAGTTCATCGACCGCATCGAGGCGGCCGTCGCCGGCCGGGCCGGCAAGGACGCCCTGACCGCCTTCGCCGATGCCTACCGCGCCTTCGCGCTGGAGTGCCCCGGCCGCTACCGGGCCACGCAGATGCGCGTCGACCCCGAGATCGTCGCCGCTTCTCCCGCGTACCACCGCACGCTCGACACCACCGCGTCCATGCTCCGCGCCTACGGGCTCACCGAACCCGACCTCACCGACGCCGTACGTCTGCTCCGCAGCACCTTCCACGGCTTCGCCGCCCTGGAGGCGGCCGACGGCTTCGGCGCGGCCCGCTCCGTCCAGACGTCCTGGGAGCGCGGCGTCGAGGCCCTGCACTACCTCCTGGAGCACTGGCCGGCCGCCGTGGGGGAGGCGGACGGGCCGGGGTGAGAGCGGTCGGATGCCGGACTTCCGCTGTTCCGGCGGGCCGTGGCGGGGGAAGCTGTCCGTATGGACGCAACCGATCGGGCGGACGCGGTCGCCCGTGATCTCCGGGCGGCGCTGGACCGGACGACCGCCCTCGCCGACACTCCCGTACGGACGACCGTGCGGCGGCTGCTGACGGCCGCGGCGGAGAATGCCCTGGACGTGGACTGGGTGGCGGCGCAGCGCTGTCTGACCGCCGTGATCCACCTCGACGAACAGGCCGCGGAGATCGCCCGCTCGTTCGCGCGGGCGCTGGAATTCCCCTATGCCGTGGCGGAGTTCGGCCGGCACCCGGACGCCACGGACCCCCCGCTCGTCCCCTCCGACGAGGACACGGTCGCCACCAAGTCCATTCGTGTGCGGTACGGCCCCGCCTCCGACGTGGTGACGGGCGCCCGTCCCGGTGACACCGGGGTCGTCGAGTCGGCCGCCCAGGCGGTCGCCCGGCAGTCCGAGACCGAGCTGATGAACGAGGTCCTCGCCGGCGGGGCCGTCGCGGCCTCCGTGACGGCGGCGGCGTCCGTGGTCCGGGCGAAGCTGGAGGCGACGACCCAGCGCCGCAAGGACACCCTCGAAGCGGAGACCGAGCGGCTCAGGATCGCGTCGGAGGAGCGGGTGGCCCGCCTGCGGGCCCGGGGCGAGGAGGGAGGCGAGCCGGAGACCGGTCCGGAGAGCGCCTGACACGCGGCGCGGTCCGGTGGGGGCCGCCACCGCGTCCTGCCGGGCCGTGCGCCCGTCGTGGGGTCCGGGGGGCCGCCGGTGACCGGTACGCGGGAGCCCCCGGCGGCGGCGGTGGTCCGTCGCGGCCGGGGGCCGTCGGGGTGGGGCGGGTCAGGGTGCGCGGCGGTCGCGGGCCTCGCGGATGAGCTCGGCGTAGCGCCGGCCGCTGGACTTGACCGTGCGGCGCTGGGTGGCGTAGTCGACGTGGACGAGGCCGAAGCGCTTGTCGTAGCCGTAGGCCCATTCGAAGTTGTCGAGCAGGGACCAGGCGAAGTAGCCGGCCAGCGGGGCGCCCTTGCGGACGGCGCGGGCGCAGGCGGAGAGGTGTTCCTCCAGGTAGCGCGTGCGCTCGGGGTCGTGGACGGAGCCGTCGGGGAGGACGACGTCCTGGTAGGCGGAGCCGTTCTCGGTGACGTAGAGGCGCTGTACGCCGTACTCCTCGGTCAGGCGCAGCAGCAGGTCCTCCAGGCCCTGGGCGTGCACCTCCCAGTCCATGTGGGTGTGGCGGGAGCCGGGGAGGTACACCTGCTTGGCGTGCGGGACGGGGCCGGCCGGGTCGGCGGTGACGACCTGGCGGAAGTAGTAGTTCACGCCGAGCCAGTCGAGCGGTGCGGAGATCAGCTCCATGTCGCCGTCCTGGACGGGGAGTTCGACTCCGTACAGATCGAGCATGTCCTGCGGGTAGCCGCGCCCGAGGATCGGGTCGAGCCACCAGCGGTTGGTGTGGCCGTCGCCGCGCAACGCGGCCGCGCGGTCCGCCTCGCGGTCGGTCGCCGGTTCCACCGGGCTGAGGTTGTTGACGATGCCGATCCGCGCGTCCGGGGAGAGCGCGCGGATGGCGCGGACGGCCAGGCCGTGGCCCAGGTGCAGATGGTAGGAGGCCCGGACCGCCGCGGTCAGATCGGTGAGACCCGGGGCCATGGTGCCTTCGAGGTGGCCGATCCACGCGGAGCACAGTGGCTCGTTGAGGGTCGCCCAGTCCTTGACCCGGTCACCGAGCCGGTCCACGACGACCGAGGCATATGCGGCGAAGTGCTCCGCCGTCTCCCGTACGGTCCAGCCGCCCCGGTCCTGGAGGGCCTGCGGCAGGTCCCAGTGGTACAGGGTGGCGAAGGGGGTGATCCCCGACTCCAGGAGGCCGTCGACGAGGCGGTCGTAGAAGTCGAGGCCGGCCTTGTTGACGGGGCCGTCGCCGCCCGGGACGACGCGCGGCCAGGCGATCGAGAAGCGGTAGGCGCCCGCCCCGACCTCCTTGATCAGGGCGATGTCCTCCGGCACCCGGTGATAGTGGTCGCAGGCCACGTCGCCGGTGTCGCCGCCGGCCGTCTTCCCCGGGGTGTGGGAGAAGGTGTCCCAGATGGAGGGTGCGCGGCCGTCCTCGGCCACGGCTCCCTCGATCTGGTACGCGGCCGTGGCCACGCCCCAGGTGAAGCCGGCCGGAAGGGCACTGAGGTGGTTCACCGGATTCCTTTCCTTTGCGGTCACTTGACGGCTCCCGCCGTGAGGCCGGCCACCAGATACCGCTGGAGCAGCAGGAACCCGGCGACGATCGGCACGCTGACGACGAGGGAGGCGGCCATGACCTGGTTCCAGTACACGTCGTTCTGCGTGGCGTAGCCCTGGAGGCCGACGGCGAGCGTGCGGGTGGTGTCGTTGGTCATCACGGAGGCGAAGAGCACCTCGCCCCAGGCCGTCATGAACGCGTACACGGCGACGGCGACGATGCCGGGCACCGCGGCCGGGACGACGACCCGGAACAGCGCACCGAGCGGTCCGCACCCGTCGACCAGCGCCGCCTCGTCCAGATCCCTCGGGATCGAGTCGAAGTAGCCGATGAGCATCCAGATGGAGAACGGCAGCGAGAAGGTCAGATACGTGAGGATCAGTCCGCCGCGCGAGCCGTACAGGGCGATCCCGGTGCTGTTCCCGATGTTGACGAAGATGAGGAACAGCGGCAGCAGGAAGAGGATGCCCGGGAACATCTGCGTCGACAGCACCGTGACGGTGAAGACGCGCTTGCCGCGGAACTTGTAGCGGCTCACGGCGTACGCGGAGAACACCGCGATGATCACCGAGAGGACCGTCGCCGTGCCCGCCACGATCAGCGAGTTGACGAAGTAGCGGGCGAGCGGAACGGTTTTCCAGATGTCGAAATACGGCTTGACGGTCAGCCCGGACGGGATCCAGTGGAACTTCCCCGACACGTCCTGGAGCGGCTTGAGCGAGCTGCTGACCATGACGTAGACGGGCAGCAGCGCGAAGAGCGCCAGGAACGTCAGGACGACGCGACGGGTCCACAGGAAGGACTGCGGCGCGGCCATCGGCGAACGGGTGCGGGAACGGGGGCGCGAGCGTGTTCCCCGCGAGGCCGGCAGCGCGGCCGGCTGGGCGTGGCTAGGCATGGGAGCCCTTCCTTCCGCGCGAGGTGACGAACAGGTAGACGGCCGTCACGAGCAGCAGGAACAGCAGCAGGAGGACGGACATCGCCGATCCGGTGCCGAAGTTCCAGGTGACGAACGACGACTGGTAGATGTGGATCGAGATGAGGTCCGCGCTCGAAGGCGCGGCTTTCCCGAACAGTACGTACGGGGTGTTGAAGTCGTTGAACGTCCACAGGAACAGGACGAGGACCAGGACCTGGTTGACCGGGCGCAGCGAGGGCAGCGTGATCTTGCGGATCTGCTGCCAGATGCCGGCGCCGTCGATCGAGGCGGCCTCGTACAGTTCGCGCGGGATGTTCTGGAGGCCGGCCATCACGATGAGGAAGGCGAACGGCCAGCCCTTCCAGACCGAGACGATGATCAGCGCGTAGATGCTGTTGTCCCCGATCAGCCAGAACGACGGCTGGTCGGTGAGCCCGAGCTGGTCGTGGATCACGTGGTTGATCAGCCCGTTGTCCCGCTGGAACATGAACGCCCAGGTGATCACGGCCGCGTAGACGGGCAGCGCGTACGGGACCAGGAAGATCGCCCGCAGGATGCCGCGGCCGCGGAAGTTCTCCTGGAGCATGATCGCCGCCGCGACACCGAACAGCCACGCCAGGCCGACGGCGAAGAAGGTGAAGACACAGGTCACGAAGAACGAGTGCAGCAGTGCCTCGCCGATGGGGGCGTTGATGTCGACGGCGACCTTGTAGTTGTCGAAGCCGCTCCAGGGCGCCCCGCCCCAGTTGTTGATGTAGAACTGCGTGAGCCGGCGGAAGCTCATCACGATCCCGATGATCATCGGGATCACATGGACGAGGAGTTCGAGCAGGACGGCCGGCAGGAGCAGGAGATAGGGCAGTCCGCCCTGGCGGATCCGGTCGGGGATGCGCGGCAGTCTCCCGCGCGCATCCCCGGTGCCCCGGCTCGTCACCCCGCCCGATGTCCGCTTCGGGTGGTCGGTGGTCACGGTGGCGGTCATGAAGCTGCCTTACTGCTGCATCGTCTGCTGGGCCTTTTCGAGGCGCGCCTTGACGGATTCGGTGGTCACGGAACGTCCGGCCGCGGCATCGGCCCACAGTTCCTTGACGGCGGTGCCGACGGCGGTCTCGAACTGCGACTCGTTGGGCACCTGCGGCAGCGGCGCGGCGCTCTTGGCCAGGGTGTCGCGCAGCACCGCCAGGTCGGGCGCGGAGAAGGCGGCGTCGGCCTGGGCGGCCTTGACCGGCGGGATGGATCCGTAGGTCTTGTTGAGCAGCTTCTGCTCGGCGTCGCTCGTCATGAACTTCACGAACTTCTTGGCGCCGTCGAGGTTCTTGGTGTTCTTGAAGACCGCCATGTTGATGCCCGCGACCATCGAGTTCACGTTCTCGCCCTGGCCGGGGGTACCGGAGGGGACGGGCACGGGGGCGGCGCCCCAGTCCTCGGGCTTCATGCCCTGGGAGGCGAAGGTCGAGGCCGCGGCCTGCCACAGCACCATCGCGGTCCTGCCCTTGGCGAAGTCCGTCAGGGACTGGTTCTGGGCGTACTCGGCGTTGCCGGGCGCGATGATCTTGTCCTTGGCCATGAAGTCGATGTACTGCTTCACGGCCGCGACGGCGCCGTCGGAGGTGAAGGTCGGCTTGCCCTCGGCGTCGAAGAAGTCCGCGCCGTGCTGCCGGCCCAGGACGAAGGTCTGGTGGATGTTGTTGGAGAGGTTCGATCCCTCCGCGCCCAGGCCCCACTTGCCGTCCTTGGAGAGCTTCTTGCCGTCCTCGACCAGCTCGTCCCAGGTGGCCGGAGGCTTGGTGATGCCGGCCTCGGCGAAGCTCTTCTTGTTGTAGTAGAGGGCGTACGCCAGGGAGTAGAGGGGCACCGCGGCCGGGTCCTTGCCCTCGGCGCCGGCCGAGGCCACCGCGGAGTCGACGAAGCGGTCCCGGCCGCCGATCGCGTCGAAGTTGGCCTTGTCCCAGGGGAGCAGCGCGCCGGTCGCCTGGAGGGACGCGGACCAGGTGTTGCCGATGTTCAGGACGTCCGGGCCCTGGCCGGACGTGGTGGCCGCGAGGATGCGGTTGAGCAGGTCGGCCCAGGGCACGACCTCCAGCTTGACCTTGATGCCGGTCTGCTCCTCGAACTTCTTCAGCTCGGGGGTCAGGATCTTCTTGTCCGCCTCGATGCTCGGGCCCTGATTGGACGCCCAGTACGTGAGGGTCTTGGGTGAATCGTTGCTGCCGCCCGAGGACGTGCCGCCGCCGCAGCCGGTGACTCCGGCGGCGATGGAGACGGCGAGGGTGGCGGCTGCCGCGGCTCTGATGGTGCGCATACGGGATGGCCCCTTTCCGGGGAGGAAGGCCGTGTCCGGGAACCGAACGACCTTCAGGTCTTAATTTATGACGTGATTTAAGAGGTGAGGGAAGGTCGCGTCAAGTCCCGCGGTCGCGGTATGTTGCGGGAAGGGAAGGAGCCACATGGCTGAGCGCAACAGACGGACCGTGCGTGACCTGCGACGGGGCAACCGGGCCCGGGTATTGCAACGGTTGTATTTCGACGGCCCGCTGAGCCGCCAGGAGCTGGGTCCCGCCACCGGGCTCAGCTCGGGGTCCATCAGCAACGTCGTCGCGGAACTCGTCGCGGAGGGCCTGCTGGAGGAGGCCGGTGTCGTCGACTCCGACGGCGGCCGCCCCCGTACGCTCCTGCGCGTCGCCCCCGGCGGGGGACTGCTCGTCGGCATCGACATCGGGGAGACCCGGATCAGGGTCGAGCTGTTCGACCTCGCGCTCACCGAACTCGCCCGCACCGAACGCCTGCTGGCCCAGCACGGCTACGACGTCGACCGCATCGTCGGCCATGTCCGCAGCGGCGTCGCGGACGTCCTGCGCGACGCGGGGGCCGACCCGCGCTCACTGCTCGGCATCGGCATCGGCGTCCCCGGCATCATCGAGCGCGACGCCCCCGACGGCGCGATCGGGGACGTGGGCTCGGTCGTCCACGGCCAGACCATCGACTGGAGCGCCGTCCCCTTCGAACGGCTGCTCCGCGACGCCGTCAAGGTCCCCGCCGAAGTGCCCTTCTTCATCGACAACGGCGCCAAGACGCTCGGCCAGGCGGAGATGTGGTTCGGTGGCGGACGCGGCGCGGGCGCCTCGGCCATCGCCCTCATCGGCTCCGGCGTCAACGCCTGCGTCAACCGGGGCGACCTGCTCGACGACGACCGCGACAGCATGGCCCTCGAATGGGGCCACACCACCGTGCGACTGCGCGGCCGCCGCTGCCGCTGCGGCTCGATCGGCTGCCTGGAGGCGTACGCCGGCGCCGAGGCCATGCGCCGGCGCTGGCACGAGGCCGGCGGCCCGCTGCCCGCCGACGCCGACGACGAGACCGCGCTCGCCGCCCTGCTCACCGCCGCCTACCCGGACGACGGGGCGGACCCCGATCCGCTGGCCGTCTCCCTCCTGGACGAGACCGCCGAATGCCTCGGGGCGGCCCTCGGCGACCTGATCAACCTCTTCCTGCCCGAGCGGATCCTCATCGGCGGCTGGGCCGGACTGCTCATCGGCCCCCATCTGCTGCCCGACATCCGCCGTTACGCGGAGGAGTACGCGCTGCGCCACGCGGCGGCCCGCACCACCATCGAGATGGGAAGCCTGGGGCCCGACGCCGTGACGGTCGGCGCCGCCACGCTGCCCCTCTCGGACTTCCTGGCCCGGGGCGGCAGCCGCCCGTCGCCCGAACCGCGGCCCGCCGCCCCGGCCCCCGGCTTGCGCACGGCCGCCGACACCGTACGCGGCAGGGACCGCGCCCGTTCCGCGCCGGACGCGACGAGGTGAGGAGGGCCGTGGCTCAGGACGGCGTCCGGGAGGCGGGACGCCACTCCGCGGGCCAGGGCACGTCCCGGGCCGCGGCCCCCCGCACACCGAGGCTCGCCCGCGCGTGCTCAACGAACCGGCTCCGCGCGGCGCGGAACTCCTGAAGGGCCTCGTCCCAGTTCTGCTCGGTCTCCAGGGGAACGCCCCGGGCCAGGCACTCCAGCCGCCACAGGCAGTGGTCCACGGTCTTCGACGCGGTGTTCGCCTCCGTGTCACCGAGCAGCCCGAGCGTCTCCGACAGTGCCGAGCGACGGGACTCCATCTCCCCGAGTTCGGCCAGCACCTCCGGCGTCGGCTCCAGCTCCATCGGCCCGGTCACCAGCCCCTGCGCGGCGGCGACCATGTGGTAGCGGGCCGCCAGCTCCTTCACCGCGTGGGCGTACTCCGCATAGGCCGTCAGACGCCGCTCGTCCCACCGCACGGACTGCTGCCTGCGCCACTTCGCCCGCTCGTTCAGGCTGCTCACCGCCCACGACAGGAGCGCGCCCAGGGCGACACCCGCGAGGGGAAGAATCCGTTCGGTCACGCTCACCAGGGCCCCCGATCCACATCCACCGCTACCCTCCGATCCTTTACGGCCGCGCCGCCCCGCACAACACGCGGCGGCGCGCTCCCCGATCCGGCCCGGTCCGAACGGAGGACCCCGAGGCACGGCAGGACCGCGGTTACGCCGATTCCCGCACCACCAGCGCCGGTTCGAAGATCACCGAGGTCGCGGCGCCGTCCGGTGTGCCGAGACGTTCGATCAGCAGCCGGGCCATCTCGGCCGCCATGGCCTCCACCGGCTGGCGGACCGTCGTCAGCGGCGGCCGGCAGGCGGACGCCGCGCTGCTGTCGTCGAAACCGACCACGGCGACGTCCTCGGGCACCCGCCTGCCGTGCTCCCGCAGGACATGGCACGCGCCCACGGCCATCAGATCGTTGGCCGCGAACACCCCGTCGATGTCCGGGTGTTCGGCCAGCAGCCGTTCCATGGCCGCCTCGCCGCTCTCCTGGGTGAACCGCCCCTCCGCGATCGGGGTGTACGCGTGGCCGTGCCGCGCCATCGCCTCGCTGAAGCCCGTCAGCCGCTCCTGGCCGGCGGGCACGTTCAGCGGACCCGCGATCGTCGCCACCCGGCGGCAGCCCCGGGCCAGCAGATGTTCGGCGGCCAGCCGGGCACCGTCCTGGTGGGCCAGGTCGACATAGCTGATCCGGACCGGCCGGGCCGGGCGCGCGTACAGCACCGCCGGGAGCCCGGCGTCGGTGAGCAGGCCCGGCAGCGGGTCCTCCGCGTGCGTCGAGACCACCAGCGCGCCGTCCGCGCTGCCCTGCCGCAGGAACGACACCACGTCCTCGCGCGCCCGGGTGGTCTCCGCGAACATCAGCACCGGATGCATCCCGCGCGGCCGGAGATAGTTGACCACCCCGGTCACCACCCGCCCGAAGAACGGGTCGGCGAAGACCTGGGCGGTGAACGACGCCCCGTCGTCGCTCTCCGTCCCCTCCGCCCCCTCGACCGGCTCGGACTCCACGCCCGCCCCCGACACCACCAGCGCGATGGCGTCCGTGCGGCGCGTCACCAGGGAGCGCGCGGCCCGGTTGGGCGCGTAACCGGTCTCGGAGACCGCCCGGCGCACCGTCTCCTGGATCACCGGGTCCACATTGCGTACGCCGTTGATCACCCGGGAGACGGTGGCGCGGGAGACCCCGGCCGCCCTCGCCACGTCTTCGAGAGTGGGTGTGCCGGCCGGTCTCGGGTCATCCGTCATGAGCGCATTTATAGCACCAGCGGAGAGCGCTCTCCATCGTGCTCCGAACCGTTACCGGATCCTTTCCCGGGCGAATCCGCCGGAGCCCTGGCCACCACCCCCGCGGCCAGCGGCAGATCACCCGCCGAACGCCCTGCGAGCAGCGTGAATCCGCCCGGCTCCGTTTCCCAGCCGCCCCGCTCGGGCGACCAGTGGGCCAGGGCGCGCGCGTCCAGCCGGACCACCGCGACCGTGCTCTCGCCGGGGTCCGCCTCCACCGCCGCGTATCCCACGAGCCGGCGCACCGGCCGCTCCACGGCCGACGCCTCCCGCGCCAGGTACACCTGCACCACCTCGCGACCGCGCCGCCGCCCGGTGTTGCGCACCCGGACGCGGACGTCGAAGGGCTCCCCGGACGCCACGGACGCGGGGGTCGACAGCTCCTGGTACGCCCAGTCGGTGTACCCGAGGCCGTGGCCGAACCAGTACGCCGGGGCCACGCCGGAGCGCAGCCAGGCCCGGTGACCGATGTGGAGGCCCTCCTCGTAGCGCAGCGTTCCGTCCGGACCCGGCGCGGTCGTGAGGACGGGGACGTCGCGCTGCGCGGCGGCCCAGGTCGTGGGCAGCCGGCCGCCCGGCTCGGACCGCCCGAACAGCACGTCCGCCAGACCGTCACCGGCCTCCTGCCCGGGGAACCAGACGAGCAGCAGCGCGGGCACCCGCTCGTGCCAGGGCAGGGCGACCGGGCCTCCGGAGTTCACGACGACGACCGTGCGCGGGTTGGCGCGTGCCACGGCCCGTACGAGCGCGTCCTGTCCGTCCGGCAGAGCCAGGTCCGTACGGTCGTGCCCCTCCGACTCGCTCTGCTCCGTCGTCCCGACGACCACCACGGCGACGTCGGACACCCGGGCCGCCGACACCGCCTCGGCCCGTGCGAGACCCGGATCGGACGGGGGAGGGGCGGCGGCCAGGACCGTCGCCACGCCGGAGCCCGGGGCAAGTGCGCGCCGGGCCACCACCTCCACCTCGCGGTCCGCCGTCAGCGCGGCGCGGGCGGTGCGCAGCGGCGGGGCGACATGGACCCGGGTCGGATCGTCGCTGTCCACCGGGAAGTTTCCGTTCAGCACCTCGTGCCCGTCCACCGAGAGGGAGATGCGGCCCCAGCCGCCCACCGCCCAGGTCCACTCCCCGGTCGCGCCCGGCCGGAACAGGGCGCGGATCTCCACGGCCGCGGCCGGGCCGGCCGGGACCGACGGCTCGACGATCCGCCCGGACAGCCGGTGTTCGGCGTGCAGTTCGCGGCCCCGCTCGTCCAGCAGCCGGACGAGCACACCGGGTTCGCCGGTGCGCGGATCGCGGGCCCGGTCGCGGCCGAGCGGGACGGGACGCGGCGACGGCGGGAGGCCGGGGCGGTAGGACACGGCCGCCACCCCGTCCAGCGCCTTCTCGATCCCGGCCAGCGGGGTGACCACGCTCTCGGGAAACACCTCGGCGCTGCCGCCGCCCTGGACGCGTACGGCCGTGGCGTGCGGACCGATCACGGCGACCGAGCGCAGGGCCGCCGGGTCGAGCGGCAGCAGCGCGTCGTCGTTGCGCAGCAGCACCGCGCCGGCCGAGACGGCGCGGCGCAGCAGCGCGCGGCGGGCGTCGGGGGCGGGGGCCGGCCGCCGCGCGGGACGCTCCGGTCCCAGGGCGCCCACCCGTCCGGCCAGCCGCAGCAGCCTGCGCACCTTGTCGTCGACCGTCGCGGCGTCCACCAGCCCCCGCTCCACCGCGTCGAGCAGCCCCGCCGCCCACGGCCCCTCCGGGCCCGGCATCGCCAGGTCCTGGCCGGAGCGTGCGGAGTCCAGCAGGGTGCGCACGCCTCCCCAGTCGGAGACGATCGTCCCGTCGAACCCCCACTCCTCCTTCAACGGGTGCTCCAGCAGCGGGGAGGCGGACATCGTCACGCCCTCCACCCGGTTGTACGCGGACATCACCGCCCACACCCCGGCGTCCACGGCGGCCTCGAACGGGGCGAGGTAGACCTCGCGCAGCGTCCGTTCGTCGATGCGGACGTCGACGGTCAGCCGGTCCGTCTCGGCGTCGTTGCCGACGAAGTGCTTGGCGGTGGCCGCCACACGGCCCGACTGGATGCCCCGGACGAGCGCGGCACCGGTCCGCCCGGTGAGCAGCGGGTCCTCGGAGAAGCACTCGAAATGCCGTCCGCCCAGCGGCGACCGGTGCAGGTTCAGCGTGGGCGCGAGGAGTACGTCGACCCCCTTGCGGCGGGCCTCCGAGGCGAGCAGTGCGCCGAGGCCGGTCAGCAGCGGCTCGTCCCAGGTCGCGGCGAGCGCGGTCGGGGAGGGCAGGACGAGGGAGGTCTCGCGTTCGTCCCAGGTCTCGCCGCGCACTCCGGCCGGCCCGTCGGAGAGGGTGAGCTGCCGCAGCCCGATCGCCGGTTCACCGCGGGTGCGCCAGGTGCTCGCGCCGGTCAGCAGCCGCACTTTTCCCGCCGTGTCGAGCTTGTCGAGCAACGCGTCGATCTCTTCGTCCGTCATGGCGGCCGTGCTCCTTCGCGCACCGCGCCCCCATGATCGGAGAGCGCTCTCCCAGGATGTCGCGCCCAGCGTCGCTGGCCGACGCCGACCGTGTCAATGGGGACCGTGACGCCCGTACCGCGATGCCCGGTCCACCGCGCGGAAGTGGCCTAGGATGCCTGCGGTCGTCGGTTCCGGGGGAGGGCGCGCCATGTCGGGTGGAGGCGCGAGAGGGCTGCGCGGCACGGTCGTACTCGTTGCGCTCGCCCTCGTGGCGGCGTGCGGCGGAGGGGGAGCCGGTCCGCGACCGGGCCCCTCGGCCTCCGGCGCCGTCTCGTTGGAGCTGGAGGAGATGAGCCCGTCCGACGACTGGCTCGGCCTGATGCTGCGTCTCTCCAACGGAACGGCCGCCCGCCCGGACGTCGTCGTGCGGCTGCACATCGGATCCGGCCATTCCGGTGACCCCCTGCCGGACGTGGAGGAGAAGTCGGGCCACGGCTGGACGAAGCTGCCGCTCAGGAAGGACGGGAGCGGCGCGTCCGGCACGTTCCGGATGGGCCTGCCCCACGGCGGCACGACCGCCTTCCTGGGCTTCACGCCGCACGGGCGACCCCGGGCGGAGGGCGACGCGCTCCCGCTGGACATCAGCGTGTCCGACGGCGCCCGCACGCTCGTGCGGGCGCACGGGGGCGTGCACCCGGTGGCGCTGTCGCTCGGCAGGGCCGAGCTCCACGAACCGGCCTCCCTCGGCGACGGGCCGTGGACCGAGGTGCGCTACACCGTCACCAACCGTTCGCGCACCGCCTATCCGCAGGCCACGGCGCTGGCCGAGTTCCGTGCCTGCGTGAGCGGACTCGACGGTCCGCAGTCCGCCGGCACCTGCGGTCCGGGCTCGGACAACCGCCGGGTGACGGCGGAGCTGCGCGTCCAGTGGGACGACGGCGGGCGCTGGAAGGACGTGGCCCCGCCGGACGACGGCTCCCTCGGCGGCGACACGCTCACCCTGCCGATCGGAGCCCTGCCCGCGGATTCGGCGCGTCCGCTCCGGCTCCGCTTCGCCGGCGCCCGCGCCCTGGACGGCGGCGTACGCCTGCTCACCCTCACCGCCCGGGTGACCGGACGGGCCCCGGGAGCTTCCGCGCGCTCCGTGGGCACCGCCCCGCCCACCACCTTCGCGCTCCGCTGACGCCCCGTGCGCCCCTGGTGGACGGGTTGGCCGGAACGCGCTGTGCCCTTGTCATCACCCGTTGTCTGCACATAAGTTGACCGCTTGCGACGTGTCCTACAGCAGTGGGGGAGCCACACCATGGCCGCGAACGGACGGCACCGCAAGTACCAGCCGAGCCGCATCAACCGGGCCTCGCTGACGGTCACGGCCGGCGGCGCGGGCATCGCCCTCCCGCTGATCACCGCCGCCTCCGCGGGCGCGGCGTCGGCCGACGTCTGGGAGAAGGTCGCCGCGTGCGAGTCGAGCGGCGACTGGCACATCAACACCGGCAACGGGTATTTCGGCGGACTTCAGTTCACCCGCTCGACCTGGGCCGCGTACGGCGGGACCCTGTACGCCCCGCGCGCCGACCTGGCCACCCGGGACCAGCAGATAGCCATCGCCGAGAAGGTCCTCAAGGGCCAGGGACCGGGCGCCTGGCCGGTCTGCTCCGGGAAGGCGGGCCTGTCCCGGGGCGGGGACACCCCCGACATCAGCCCGCAGACCGAGCACACGGCCCCGGTGGCGAAGCCGGCCACCCGCACGCCCGCCGCTCCCAAGGCCGCCCCCGCCGCGACCCCGACGACCGTGCCCGGCGTGCGCGACTCCTACACCGTGGCGCGCGGCGACTCGCTCTCCGGGATCGCGGCCGAACGGCACGTCACGGGCGGCTGGCAGCGGCTCTACGCGGACAACCGCTCCGTCGTCGGCGACGACCCGGACCTCATCTTCCCGGGTCAGCGGCTGAGCATCGGCACAACGGCGCGGACGGTCTCCGGCACGCCCCCGAAGAAGGGCGCCACGTCCTCGGACCACGCCGAGGACGCCTCCGCCGGCCAGAAGCGCGCGGCCAAGGCCGCGCCCGAGGCGGCCCGCCCGGCCGCGACCGAGACCGCCCGGCCCGAGCACACCCAGCAGGCGCGCCCCAAGCCGGCCGCCACGCCGAAGCGGACCCACCCCGCACCCGCCGCCAAGCCCAAGCAGACCCATCCGGTCGCGCCCAAGAAGACCGAGAGCCACAAGACCGAGAGCCACAAGCCCGAGCGGGCGCGGAAGCACACCGGGCTCACCGCCCCGGTCGCGGCCCGGACCGGTACCCCCTACCACCAGTCGGGATCCTGGGCGAGCGGCTACCACACGGGTGTCGACTTCCCGGTGCCGACCGGCACCTCGGTGAAGGCCGTGGCGTCCGGCACGGTGGTCTCGGCGGGCTGGGGCGGGGCGTACGGCTACCAGGTCGTCATCCGGCACGGCGACGGCAAGTACAGCCAGTACGCCCATCTCTCCTCGCTGCTGGTCCGCTCCGGCCAGCACGTCGGCGGCGGACAGCGCATCGCCCGCTCCGGTTCGACCGGCAACGTCACCGGACCGCATCTGCACTTCGAGATCCGCACGGGCCCCGGCTACGGCTCCGACATCGACCCGCTGGCCTACCTCAGGGCGGGCGGCGTCAGCGTCTGAACGCCGGGCCCGTCACCGGTCCCGGCGGCAGATCCCACGGGCGCGGCGCTCGTGTGCGCGCCGCCGCCCGGACCCGGTGCCGGTCCGAACTCCACCCGGTACAGCCGGTGGCGCAGCGGCGGCGCCGGGACCGCCCCCAGAACCACCGCGGGCCGCCTCGGATCCTGGGGCGCGGGCAGGGGCACCGCGTCCGGGAAGACCGGCTCCTCCGCCGTCGGCGGCCCGTCCGGCCGGCCGGACGGTGTGCCCGCCGGGACCGGCGAGCCGGCGGGCCCGGCGAAATCCCCGCGCTCCCCGGGCGCGATGGCGGTGGCGAGCGTGGACGAGGAGGCGGACCCCGCATCGGAGGGCCCGGCCGACGCGTCCGCCGCGCGCTCCGCACCCATCCGCTCGGTGGTGAGCATGATCAGACCGCCCGCCGCGACGGCCCCGCACACCAGGGCGAGCAGGGTCCCCACCGTGCCGTGCCGGAACTGCTCGCCGAACAGCGTGAGACCGACCGCCGCCGCCACCACCGGATTGACCACCGTCACGGTGGCCAGCGGCGCCGTCAGCCCGGCACCCCGGTACGCGGCCTGGGACAGCAGCAGCCCCGCCCCCGCGAGCGCCGCGATCACCAGCAGCGACGGCAGGCCCTCGCCGACCTGACCGGAGGTCCACCGCATCGCCACGGTCTTCGTGAACACCGAGGCGATCCCGAAGGCCACGCCCGCCGCACCGGCCAGGACGACGCTGCGCACCACGGGCCGCCGCATGGCCCGCGAGAGCAGCATCAGCGCCGCCACCGCGCCGAACGTCACCACGGCGAGCATCAGTTGCTGCGGACCACCCAGCGCGTGCCCGTCCGCGCTCCCGGTCAGCGCCAGCAGTCCTGCCAGCCCCGCGGTCGCCATGACCGCGCCGCGCCAGGCGGTCGCACCGGCCCTGCGGCGCACGAACACGGCGGCCATCGGCAGGGCGAAGACTATGGTCAGCGCGCCGAGCGGCTGGACGAGGCTGAGCGGTCCGTACGCCAGCGCCACCACGTGCAGCAGCGCGCCGAGACCGTTCAGGACCACCGCCGCCCACCAGACGCGGTTGCGCAGCGGGGTGAGGGAACCGCCGTCCTCGGAAGCCGCCGCCACGCGCTCCTGGACGATCGCCCCGGCCGCGTAGGCGACCGCGGAGACCAGTGACAGCAGCACGGACAGCGCGAGGGAACTCATGTACACCACGATCTCCCTTCAAAGCCTCCGCGTCGTCGTCCCTGAGACGGCGATTTCACGTACTGCTTTGGTAGTACGGGAGCAGCCCGGGTGTCCTCCTCCCGACGGTAGTCCTCCTCGCGGCCGACGTCAGAACGATCACCGCGCGACGGTACGGTGAACGGCGAACCCGTGGCACGGCGGGTGGCCGTCGGGCCACGGCGGGTGACCGGGCAGAGGGAGGCGGCGACCGTATGACGGAGGGCGAGGACGCGGGCCCGGGAGGGTTCTTCGCCGGGGCGAGCGCCCCGGTGCCGGGCGGCGCGCACCGTCCGCTGAGCCGGTTGTACGCGGGGGAGGACGCCCCGCTCACGGCCCGCCTGGACAGCGTCGCCCGGCGGCTCGGAACGCCGGAGCGGCGGGTCGCCGCCTCCGTCGCGCAGCTGGGTCTCGCGGCCCGGCTCTGGTCGCTCGCGCTCGGCCCCGCGGCGCTCACGGGCACTTTCCCCGACCTGCGGCCGGAGCTGCTGTGCTGGGACCCGGGGCCGTCCGCCCCCGACGACCTCAGGCTCGACGGGGACACCCGTCTGCCCGGCACCGCCGACCGGATCCGGGAGACGGTCCTCCACGGCCATCTCGTCCCGCTCGTCGCGGCGGTCCGCCGGGACACCCCCGTGTCCGAGCGGCTGCTGTGGGGCAACGCGGGATCCGCCCTGGCGGGCGCCGCCGGGCAGTTGGCGGCGTGGGCGCGTACGCACGGGCGGCCGGACGCCGCGGCCCGCGCCCGTGCCCTGGCCGCCGCGCTCCTCGACGATCCGCGCCTGCGCGGCACGGGCGCGCCGCACGCCTCCGGCTTCCGGCGGCGCACCTGCTGCCTCTACTACCGGGTCCCGGGCGGCGGGCTGTGCGGCGACTGCGCCCTCGACCAGGTGCCGCGCGGACGCCCGGGCGCCGCCGGGAGGGGCTGAGCCGCCGCGCCGGCGGGGTGGATGTGGGGCGGGCGGCGTCCCGCCCGCCCCACGGCTCGGGCGTTCAGCTGCTCAGCTGGAACTCGGCCCGGATGCGCTTGCCCACCGGCACCCGCTCGGCGGTCAGCCGGTCGCAGACCGCCACGACGATCTCCATGCCGTGCCCGCCGGGGCGCGTGGGATCGGGGGCGTACAGGTGCGGAAGGGAGGAGCTGCTGTCGTACACGGTCACGCTGACGCGCTGCGCGGTGCCCTCCAGCTCCAGCAGATAGGGGCCCTGGCTGTAGCGGTCCGCGTTGGTGATCAGCTCGCTCACCGCCAGCATCAGATCGCTGCGGGTGTGCTCGCCGAAGACCGCGAACAGCTCCGCCGCCAGCCGCGCGAGGAAGTGGTCGGCCAGGGCGCGGGCGCGGGCGATGCAGCCCGGCTCGCCGTCGAACACCTCGGCGCTGTGCAAGACCTCGGGCGTCGGGTCCCCGTCGGGACACCCGGCGGGCCCGGAGGTGACCTGTTCGTTCATGTGCTCCCGCCAGGGTGACGCAGGGGAGGTCGGTGACCATGTCTCGGCGTGCGCATACCCGCGCACGGCCGTCCCACTCCGGACCGGGGCGGGTGGATCCTCGGAGATCCGCCCGGCGCTCACGCGGCTCCACCCGGAGCGGGCACGGAGGCGGCGGGGTCCGGGCGGTCCGCGGCCGGTCGCGGGCGCTGTTCGCCGACGGGCAGCGTGAAGCGCACCCGGGTCCCCCCGGTGTGCCCGGTATCGATCCCGATCCCGCCGCCGTGGACCTCGACGATCTTGCGGCACAGCGCCAGCCCGATGCCCGTGCCCTCGTACGCGTCCCGCCCGTGCAGCCGCTGGAAGATCACGAAGACCTGCTCGGCCGACTCGGGCGCGATGCCGATGCCGTTGTCCGTCACCGACAGCCGCCAGGTCTCGCCGTCCCGGACGCAGTCGATCCGGATCCGGCACGGAACCCCGGGCTGCCGGAACTTCACGGCGTTGCCGATCAGGTTCCGCCACACCATCGCGAGCGCGGTCGGGTCGCCGGTGACCTCCGGCAGCGGGGCCTCGCGGACGATCACGGCCCCGGCCTCCTCGACAGCGAGCGCCAGATCGGCCAGGGCGCGGTCCAGACAGGAGTCGAGCGAGACCGTCCGCCACCGGTCGTGGACCCGGCCCACCCGGGAGAAGGTCAGCAGATCGTCGATGAGCACCTGCATCCGGGCCGCCCCGTCCACCGCGAAGTCGATGTACTGGCGGGCCCGCTCGTCCAGCTCACCGGCGTACCGTTTCTCCAGCAGCCGGCAGAACGAGGCGACCTTCCGCAGCGGCTCCTGGAGATCGTGCGAGGCGACATAGGCGAACTGCTCCAGCTCCGCGTTGGAGCGCCGCAGCTCCTGCGCCTGCCCGTCCAGCAGCGCCTCGCGCTCCCGCGACTCGGCCAGTTCGTCCACGATGCGCCGGCGCATGTCCTCGACGGCGGCGGCGACCGCCCGGACGTCGGACGGTCCGCGCACCTCGATCCGGTTGCCGAACGCCCCCGCCCGCACCCGGTCGGACGCGGCGCTCAGCCGGCTCAGCGGCCGGCCCACCGTCCGGTGCAGCAGCAGACTCAGCGAGACCACCGCCAGCAGCAGCACGGCGACCAGGCCGATCACCACCTGGTCCCGGGTGGTGCGGGCCCGCTCCAGATCCGCGCGGGCACGGTCGCGCGCGCTGTCCAGATGGTCCTGCTGCGTGGCGTAGAGGCGGCGCAGCGCGTCGAAGCCGTCCTTGCTGCCCCGGATCGGCCGCGAGGTCTCCGAGGCCGGACCGCTGCCGCGGACGGCGGCGATCAGCGGCTCCGCGTGATGGGCGCGCCAGCCGCGCGCGGCGGCCTCGATGCGGTCCAGATCGCCGGCGAAGGGCTGTTCGTCACCGACCAGCGTCCGGACCCGGTCCAGCCGCTCCCGCTCGGCGCGCTGCCCCGCCTGGTACGGGTCGAGGAAGGAGTCGTCCCCGGTCAGCGCGAATCCCCGGACCCCGGTCTCCTGGTCGAGCAGGGCGTTCTGAAGCTGGAAGGACGAGGACCGGGCGGGCTGGATCCGGTCCACCAGTTCCGTCGTACGGTCGGAGATCCGGGACATGACCAGCGCTCCGGCCACCAGCGCCCCGCACACCACGAGCACGAAGCCGCCGAGGATCAGATGGACCCAGTTCTGTACGGACAGCCGGGCGAGGGCGCCCGGGCGGTACGGATCCGTCGAGGGGCGCGGACGGATCACCACGCACCCCCGCGTGCCCAGCCGAGGTGCAGCACCGCCACGTCGTCGGCGAGCCCTCCGTAGGGGGCGGCGGCCCTCGACGCCTCGGCGACCAGCGCGTCGACGAAGGGGCGGGCGCCCAGCGCCCCGTTCCGGCGGGCCAGGGCGAGCAGCCCGTCCTCGCCCAGCCGGGTCCTCGGGCCGGTGCGCCCCTCGAAGAGCCCGTCGGTGAACAGCACGATCCGCCCGTCCGCGGGCAGCGCCAGCTCGGACACCGTCCAGCGGCCGGTGCCGGGGAGCACCCCGAGGGCCAGTCCCGGATCCGGCTCCGACCAGCTCACCGACGTGCCGCTGCGCAGCAGCAGCCCGGGGTGCCCGGCCCTGACCACATCGACCCGGTCGCCGCCGGGCGGGAAGGACACGGAGGTGAGCGTGGCGAACAGATGCGGGTCGGACCGCTCGGCGACCAGGATCTCCTCCAGGACCCGGACCTGTTCGAGCCGGTCGGTCCCGCAGAGCACCGCCGTCCGCCAGGCCACCCGCAGGCAGACCCCGAGCGCGGCCTCCGCCGCCCCGTGCCCCGAGACATCGCCGATCACCGCGTGCACCGTCCCGTCGGACGTCTGCACCACGTCGTAGAAGTCACCGCTCAGCAGCCCGTGGGCCCGCCCCGGCTCGTACCGCGCCACGGACTCGAAACCGCCGTCGCGCAGCAGCGGAACCGGAAGCAGTCCGCGCTCCAGCCGGGCGTTCTCCCGGGCCATCAGCCGGTTGGCGCGCAGCGCTCCCGCCGCCCGCTCGACCTGCTTGCGCTGGAGCGCGTACCGCACGGAGCGGGCCAGGACCTGCGGATCGAGCCGGCCCTTGACCAGATAGTCCTGCGCGCCCGTGGCCACCGCCGCGAGCCCGGTGTCCGCCTCGGCCGTGCCGGTCAGCACCACCACGGCGGCGTCGGGGGCCGAGGCGACGAGCCGGGTGACGGCGTCCACGCCGACCGCGTCGGGCAGATGGAGATCGAGCAGCACACAGCAGGGCGTACGGCAGCCGGCCAGGAACGCCTGGGCCTCGGCCAGCGTCCGGCACCAGGTCGGGGCGGAGTCCAGCTCGCCGTCGGCGAGCATCTCCTCGACCAGCAGCGCGTCCCCCGCGTCGTCCTCGACGAGCAGGATCACGGCGTCCACGTCCCACACCGAACCGCCGCCCGCGGGACCGGGCTGGGCGTGGACGGCGTCGACGGGGACCGGGGACACCTCCGCCGTGCCCGCAGGAAGTTCCCTCACGTACCGCCCCCCGGGCCTCGCGCCGCCGTGTCGCTGCGAAGCATATGTGACGCATCTGCGGCGGAAACGGCCGGTGCGCGGCCCGTTCGCGGCCCCGATCCGACCGATACGGAGCAGCCCCGGGCCCATGGCAGACTTGACCGGGGCGTTCGCCGCCACGTGGGACACAGACAGAGGAACGGCAATGACGGTGACAGAGGACAGCCCGGAGACCGCGCCCGGCATCGAGGAATTCGGTCCCGGGATCGACCCGGAGCGGCTGGCCGTCTGCCTGAGCGTGCTCGACGAACTCGACTCCATCGAGATCGACCACCCGGACGCGATCGCGGTGCGCCGGGCCACGGCCGGCATCTACCGGACCGTGAAGCAGCGCCGCCGCCAGGAGCGCCGGGCCGCCAAGACCGCGCACGACAAGGCCGTCACCGAGGCCACCGCGACCGGCTCCGCCGAGCGCATCGACGACGAGACGCAGGGCGTCCTGCCCTCGTCCACGGCCACCTCGGAGATCGCGGGCGTGCTGCGCCGCCCCCGCTCCTGCTACGTCTGCAAGACGCGGTACGTCGAGGTCGACGCGTTCTACCACCAGCTCTGCCAGGACTGCGCCCGCGAGAACCGGGCGCGCCGCGACGCCCGCACCGACCTCACCGGGCGCCGGGCGCTGCTCACCGGCGGACGCGCCAAGATCGGGATGTACATCGCGCTGCGGCTGCTGCGCGACGGCGCCCACACCACCATCACCACGCGGTTCCCCAACGACGCGATCCGCCGCTTCAAGGCGATGCCGGACAGCGACGAGTGGATCCACCGGCTGAAGATCGTCGGCATAGACCTGCGCGACCCGGCCCAGGTCGTCGCGCTCGCCGACTCCGTGGCCGCCGAGGGGCCGCTGGACATCCTGATCAACAACGCCGCGCAGACGGTGCGCCGCTCGCCGCGGGCATACAGCGAGCTGGTCGCCGCCGAGTCCGCCCCGCTGCCGGCGGGCGAACTGCCGTCGGCCGAGGTGATCGGCACCTTCGGCAGCGGCTCGGTGGACCGGGTGGCCGCGCTGCCGGCCGCCCGCTCGGAGGCGCTGACCGCACAGGACGTCACCGAACTCGCGCTGGTGAGCGGGTCGGCGTCGCCGGCGCGCATCGCCGCCGGCACCGCGATCGACGCGGGCGGGCTCGTCCCGGACCTGCACTCCACCAACAGCTGGATCCAGACAGTCGACGAGGTGGAGCCGATCGAGCTGCTGGAGGTCCAGCTCTGCAACTCCACCGCGCCCTTCATCCTGATCAGCCGGCTCCGTCCGGCGATGGCCGCGACCGCCGCGAAGTACGCCTACGTCGTCAACGTCTCCGCGATGGAGGGCGTCTTCGGGCGCGGGTACAAGGGCGCCGGCCACCCGCACACCAACATGGCCAAGGCCGCGCTGAACATGCTGACCCGCACCAGCGCCCAGGAGATGTACGAGAAGGACGGCATCCTGATGACCGCCGTCGACACCGGCTGGATCACCGACGAGCGCCCGCACCCCGACAAGATGCGCCTGGCCGAGGAGGGCTTCCACGCCCCGCTCGACCTGGTGGACGGGGCCGCCCGGGTCTACGACCCGATCGTGCGCGGCGAGTCCGGCGAGGCGCTGTACGGCTGCTTCCTGAAGGACTACGCGCCCGCCAACTGGTGAGCGGAGCCGCCGACGGGCGGCGCAGGGACCTCTGCAGACCCGGCCGGAACCTCTTCCGGCCGGGTCTTTTCCCTGGACAATGGCCGAAAGTGACTCACTGCACACGTTCCATCGAGCAGGGACGCGCTCATTTGGTTAGGCTGAGGGGAACGGACGCCACCAAGGGATCCACGAAGACCCCTCGGCCGTCCTGGGACAGGTCCGTCAACCGGATCGCCGTCCCGCCTCTCACCCGGCGCCACCGCGACCGAACTGATCCTGCCCTGCCCCGCACCATGGGCGGTCGACGACCGGATATGACGCCGTAGCGTCGGTTGCGCCCGGGGCTACGCGACACAAAGGAGTGCGCGGTGACCACACCCGAACTGACGAAGCACGAGAACCGGCCCGCCGAACGACGCGGAGAGCGGGCCCGCCGGCCCGAGCCGCTCCGCAACATCGAGGTCTGGGCCCGGTCCGCACCGATCCGGCTGGCCGGCTACGAGGACGACCTCGCCGAGCCGCACATCCTGCCTGGCATCGACTGAGTGCTCCGCCCCCCCAGGTCACACCGGCTCCGGCCCCGCCCCGCACAGGGACGGGGCCGGAGCCCTTTTCCGGCGGGGTCAGAAGACCGCGTCCGCCACGGCCGCCCCGCCGAACGAGAGCCCGACGCCCGCGGCCACGGTGACCACCAGATACCCCGCCGCCAGGACCAGCCGGCGGGCGGAGGTCAGGGTGAGCAGTTCGTACGAGAAGGTCGACCAGGTCGACAGCGCCCCGCAGAAACCGGTGGCCAGCAGCAGGTTCAGCCGGGTGCTCAGATCGCCGTCGGTCACCGCCTCCGCCAGGAAGCCGAGGATCAGGGCGGCTGCGGCGTTGGCCGTGAAGGTGCCCCACGGGAAGGCGCTGTGCAGGCGGAACTTCGCGTCGACGCCGAGCAGATAGCGCACCGGCGCCCCCACCAGACCCCCGGCCAGGACGAGCAGCATGTCGGTCACGGGGCGTCGCCCTCCGTGCGGTAGGAGCGCCCGAAGGCGGCATGGGTGGCGAGCGCGCCAGCGGTGACGGCGGCGAGCGCGCACACCACCGTCAGCACCAGGCAGCCGACCGCGTACCCCGGCTGATCGTTCTCGAAGAGCTGGCGCACGTTGTCCGTGTAGTGCGAGAAGGAGGTGAAGCCGCCCAGGACCCCGGTTCCCAGCAGCGGGCTGATCAGCCGGGGCGCGTGCGGGAAGCGCAGCTTCAGCGTGACCATGAGGATCCCCATCAGGAAACAGCCCACCGTGTTGACCAGCAGGATCGTCCAGGGGAAGGCCGAGGCGGCGTTCGGCCAGATGTCCTCGGCGCTGTGCCGCGCGGCGGCTCCGGCGGCGCCGCCGACCGCGACGACGGCCACGACGGACCACTGCACCCCGGGGTGGTGGTCGGGGTGGGTGCGGAGGTGCAACCTCATCTTCTGGCGCATGCCGCGAACCTAGGGAAGCGGGACGCGCGCACGGGGCTGAGCGCGCCCGAAGGGCCGGGACCGCACCTGACTGGGCTATCGGACACGCACACAGGGTGATAATCGTCTCACTCTGTGCGTGGATGGCTTATGTCGTCATATGCCACATCGTGTCCGCGCTGGGGCATCATCTGTCGCGCCCTTGGAGCACGTCATGCCCCTCGCCGAGCCGGACATCGTCCGGCGGCTGGAGAGCCGTCAGCCGTCCGCATATCTGCTGGCCTCCCTGAGGGGCGTCGGCCAGGTCGACTTCCAGTCGAGTCTGCTCACCGGGGCGGCGATCCTCGCCGGACTCTGGGTGGCGGGCTGGGAGACCGGCCTGTTCGCCACGCTCGGCACCCTGATCGCGACGGCGACCGCCTACGCGCTCGCCGTCGACCGGGGCAGCATCGCGCTCGGCCTCCAGGGATTCGCCGGCTGCCTCACCGGTATCGCCCTGGTCTCCTCGCTGGGCCACCACCCCGCCACGTACGTCCTCACCGTGGTCGGCGCCGTCATGAGCACCATCCTCATGGCGACCCTCGCCACTTTCCTCACCCCGTACCGGCTCACCCCCATGACCGCGCCGTTCTGCCTGGTCTCCGGCGTGATGGTGGTCGGAGCCCCGTCCTTCGCCCGTGTCTGGAACGGGGCGCCCAAGGCGGTCTCCAGCACCACCAGCGGGGACACGGCCATGTCGTGGAACGCCCTGTGGCACGCGTTCTTCAACAACGTCTCGCAGATCTTCCTGGTCGAGAGCTGGTACGTCGGCCTGATCATGCTCGTCGGCCTGGCCCTGGCCTCCCTGCGCGTGGTGCTCTACGCCGCCGCCGGAAGCGTGGCCGGGATTTTCGCCGCCTGGCTCCTCGGCGCGCCCACCGCGCTGATCGCCAACGGCATCTACGGCTACAACGCGGTGCTCGTCGCCATCGCCCTGGGCGCCGTCTTCATGGCCAACACCGTCTGGACGGGCGTCTACGCCCTCTTCGGCGCGGCCGCCAGCACCGGGCTCACCGCCTCGCTGACCTCCTTCTTCAAACCTTTCGGCGGCCACACCTTCACCTGGCCCTTCATCCTCACCACCTGGGCCCTGCTGGCCGCCGTGCCGCTCCTGCCCCGTCTGCGCCGGAGCGACTGACCGCACCGGACCCGCCCCCTCCCGCCCGTACACCCGAGGAAGGTACTGACGATGAACCTCGCCCCCCGCGAGATCGACAAACTGCTGGTCTACGTCGTGGCCGATCTGGCCCGCAAACGCCAGAGCCGCGGACTCAAGCTCAACTACAGCGAATCGGTGGCGCTGATCACCGAGGCGATCCTCGAAGCGGCCCGCGACGGCAAGAGCGTCGCCGACTGCATGGAGCTGGGCCGCCATGTCGTGGGCGAGGCCGACACCATGGACGGCGTACGGGAGATGCTCGGCCTGCTCCAGGTCGAGGCGTCCTTCGTGGACGGGACCAAGCTGGTGTCCTGCCACGACCCCATCGGCGGCTGACCGTGGCCGAACGCGGCGCCGTCATCGCCGTCCGCGGCCACGAGGCCGGGGACGGGAGCGCCCTGGACGGCCTCGCGGCCGACGGGGTGAACGTCGTCCCCGCCGGACGCGCCCTGTTCCGGACCGTCACCGCCCGAGGCCGCCGCGGCGAGGAGACCGTCGTCGTCCCCATGACGCTGGGCCGGGAGCCCGGACTCGTCGCGGAGACCGCCCGCACCCTGCGCGCGGTCCCGCCCGGCGAGCGGGGCACCGTCCTGCTCGCCGCGCCCTTCGGTACCGCCCAGCACCTCGTGGGCTGGCTGCGCGCGGCGGCGGGACGGGTGGAGGAGAGCGCGGCGCTGCTGGTCACCGCCCCGGCGGGGGACCCGTTCGAGGACGCCGAACTCCACCGCGTCGCCGCCCTGGTGCGCCGCCACGGCCGGCCGGGCCTCGTCGAAGTGGCGTTCTCCGGCGGCGACCCGGATCCGGCCGAGGGAGTCCGGCGGTGCCGGCTGCTCGGCGCGCGGCGGGTGACGCTGCTGCCGGCCGCGTTCGCGCTGCCGGAGGTGCCGGGGGCGGACGGGCCGGTGCCGGTGGACCTGGCCGGTCCGCTGCTCTCGCTGCAGGCGCTGCGCCGGGTGCTCGCGGAACGGGTGTCCGACGCCCGGCGGCGGTGGCGGGACCACGGCGACGACGGCATCGCCGCCGGTCTGACCGCCGCCGACGACCACGGCCACTCCCATACGCACCCGCCCGGCGAGGGCCACGACCACGGCCACGGACACGCGCACGGCCACCCGCACCCGCATCCCCCGGACGACGCGCACGGCCACGGCCCGCACGGACCGGGGCACCTGCACCCGCACCACCATCACCCGTCCGCCGCTGGCGCGGACCGAGCCATCGGGAGCATCGCATGACGTTCCGTCAGAAATATCTGTACGGCAAGGACCCCATCGAGCTGAACGCGGGCCGCCGCACCCTCAAGGTCACGGTGAGCAACACCGGTGACCGGGCGGTGCAGGTCGGTTCGCACTACCACTTCTTCGAGGTCAACTCGGCCCTGGCGTTCGACCGCCAGGAGACGCTCGGCATGCACCTCAACATCGCCGCCGGCACCTCCGTGCGGTTCGAGCCCGGAGGTTCGCGCGAGGTCGAGCTCTGCGCGTACGCCGGAACCGGCCGCCTCGTCGGCTTCAGCGGGCTGCTCAACGGCAGCCTCGCCTCCCACCCGGCCCGGCTCGAGGCCGTCCGCAAGGCGATCGAGCAGGGCTTCGAGGGCGCCGCGGACACCGGGGCGGGCGGCACGTCCGGCAAGGGCGCCAAGGGTGCGCAGGGTTCCAAGGGTTCGCAGGACCCCAAGGGTTCGCAGGGCTCCAAGTCCGCCAAGGCCGCCAAGGAAAAGAAGAAGGGTTCGCGCTGATGCCCATCCTCCCGCGCAAGCAGTACACCGACATGTTCGGCCCGACGGTCGGCGACCGCTTCCAGCTCGCCGACACCAACCTCGTCGTCGAGGTCGAGAAGGACTACAGCGAGGGACTGTACGGCGACGAGGTCGTCTACGGCGGCGGCAAGACCATGCGCGACGGCATGGCCGCCGACCCGCAGGCCACCGCCGCGCAGGGCGCCCTGGACACCGTCATCACCAATGTGGTCGTCATCGACCCGATGGTCGGCGTCGTCAAGTGCGACATCGGGATCAAGGACGGCTTCATCGTCGGCATCGGCAAGTCCGGCAACCCGCAGACCCAGAACAACGTCGACCCGGACCTCGTCATCGGCCCCGGCACCGAGGCCATCGCGGGCGAGCACCTGATCGCCACGGCGGGCGCCATCGACACCCACGTCCACCTGATCGCCCCGCAACAGGCCGAGCAGGCGCTGACCAACGGCATCACCACGCTCATCGGCGGCGGCACCGGACCCTCCGACGGCTCCAACGGCACCACCTGCACCCCCGGCCCGTACAACATCGCCAAGCTCCTCCAGGCCGCGGAGACCCTGCCGGTCAACCTCGGGATCATGGGCAAGGGCAACGGCAGCCTCCCGGGCGCCCTCAACGAGCAGGTGGAGGCCGGGGCCTGCGGGCTCAAGGTGCACGAGGACTGGGGCGCCACCCCGGCCGTCATCGACAACGCGCTGAACGTCGCCGACGCCCATGACGTCCAGGTCTCCATCCACACCGACAGCCTCAACGAGAGCGGCTTCTTCGAGGACACCCGGTCCGCGATCGACGGCCGGGCCATCCACACCTTCCACAGCGAGGGCGCGGGCGGCGGCCACGCCCCCGACATCCTGCGGATCGCCGGCGAGCCCAACGTCCTGCCGTCCTCGACCAACCCGACGCTGCCGTACACCAAGAACTCCGTCGACGAACTCCTCGACATGGTGATGGTCTGCCACCACCTCAGCCACGACATCCCCGAGGACGTCTCCTTCGCGGACAGCCGGGTCAGGGCCGAGACGATCGCCGCCGAATCGGTGCTCCACGACCTCGGCGTGATCAGCATCGTCTCCTCCGACTCCCAGGCCATGGGCCGCGTCGGCGAGTCCTTCACCCGCTGCTTCCAGATCGCGCACCACTGCAAGGACAAGCTCGGCGTGCTGGAGGGCGACTCCGAGCGCAACGACAACGAGCGGGTGCTGCGCTACCTCGCCAAGGTCACCATCAACCCGGCCATCGCCTCCGGCATCGCCGACCACGTGGGGTCCATCGAGAAGGGCAAGCTCGCCGACATCGTGCTCTGGCCCATCCACTCCTTCGCCGCCAAGCCGAAGATGGTGATCAAGGGCGGCATCATCTCCTGGGCGCAGATGGGCGACCCCAACGCCTCGCTGCCCACCCCGCAGCCGGTGATCTACCGGCCGATGTTCGGCCAGTACGGCAAGGCCCACCAGGCCACGCACGCCACCTTCATGTCGCAGGCGGGCATCGCCGCCGGGGTTCCCGAGGCGCTCGGCCTGGAGCGCAAGGTCCTCCCGGTGCGCCGCACCCGGACCATCGGCAAGCACAACATGGTCCGCAACGACGCCCTGCCGGACATCCAGGTCGACCCGGAGACCTTCAAGGTCACGCTCAACGGCAAGGTCGCCACCATCGACCCGGCCGAGACGCTGCCCCTCAACCACCTCTACTTCCTGGTCTAGGGGCGATGTACCGCAACGAGAGCGAAGCCCGCGAGGAGGCCGTCACCGTGACCGGTGGCGGCACCGGCGCGGGCCTCGGGCCCCTGCTGGTCAGCCTCCAGCTGACCGACTCCGCCTTCCCCAGCGGCTTCTACACGCTGTCGCACAGCCTGGAGGGGTACGCCCAGGCCGGGGCCGTCGACGCCGCGAGCCTGCCGGACCTCCTGAACGACCTGCTGCTCCACGGCGTCGGCCCCGCCGACGCCACCGCGCTGGCGCTCGCCCACCGCGCGACGGCGGCGGGCGAGCCGGACGCCGTCGTCCGCGTCGACCACCATCTGCTGGCCACCAAACTGGGCCGGGAGATGCGCCAGGCGGCCACCCGGACCGGACGCCAGCTCCTCGACCTGGGCAGCGAGGTCTTCGACCGCCCCGAGATCGCCGCCTACTTCGCCCGCGTCACGGGCGGCGAGGCACCGGGCACCCAGGCGGTGGCCGCCGGAGTCATCTACGCGGCGACCGGCGTCCCGGCCCGGCAGGCCGTCGCCGCCGATCTGTTCGCCTTCTGCGTCAGCTTCGCGGGTGCCGCGCTGCGGCTGCGGCTGACCGACCACCGTACGGCGCAGACCCTGCTGCGCGGCGCGGCCCCCGTCATCGAGGAGACCGTCGAGGCGGCCCTGCGCCGCGACCTCGACGACCTCGGTGCCACCGTCTTCGCCTCCGACGTCATGTCCGGCCGCCACGAGCGCGCCGAGGCCCGGCTCTTCGCGAGCTGACACCCCACACCCCGAAGGAGCACCATGGACGACAACGTACTGCGGGTCGGCATCGGCGGACCGGTCGGCTCCGGCAAGACCGCCCTCATCGAGGCGCTGGTCCCCGTCCTGATCGAGCGCGGCCACCGCCCCGCCGTCATCACCAACGACATCTACACCCAGGAGGACGCCCAGCACGTCCGCCGGACCCTGGCCGGCGTGCTCGAACCCGAGCGGGTCGTCGGCGTCGAGACGGGCGCCTGCCCGCACACCGCCGTACGGGACGACCCCACGATGAACCTGGCGGCCGGCGCCGAGATGCTGGAGCGCTTCGGGGACGTCGACACCCTGCTCTACGAGTCCGGCGGCGACAACCTCACCCTGACGTTCAGCCCCGCCCTCGTCGACCTCTTCCTCTTCGTACTGGACACCGCCGAGGGCGAGAAGATGCCCCGCAAGCGCGGCCCCGGCATCACCGAATCCGATCTCCTCGTCATCAACAAGATCGACATCGCGCAGTACGTCCGCACGGACATCGGCGTCATGGAGTCCGACGCCCACCGCGTCCGCGGCGAGCGCCCCGTCGTCCTCACCGACTGCCTGACCGGCGTCGGCATCGACGACATCGCGGTCTTCCTGGAGTCGCGCCGCAAGGTGCTGATCTGACATGACGCTCGCCCCGCACCGGCCCCGCGCCGACCGCCTCGCCGAGGACTACTACACCCCCGTCCGCGTCCCCCCGGAGGTGGCGTCCCTGGCCTCCGTGCCGGACACGCTCGCCCCCGGCTCCCCGGCCAAGGTGGGCATCCTCGACCTGGCCTTCGCGGTGCGGGGCGAGCGCACCGAACTCGTCGAGCGCTACCAGAAGACCCCGCTCCAGATCATGCGGCCGCTGTGGATCGACCCCGCGCGCCCCGGCATGAGCTACGTCTACATGATGGCGACCGGCGGCGGGATCGCCCAGGCGGACCGCTACCGGATGGACTTCCGCTGCGGCCCGGACACCGAGGTCCACCTCACCACCCAGGCCGCCACCAAGATCTTCCGCATGGAGCACGACTACGCGAGCCAGCGGGTGCATCTGACGGCGGAGGCCGGGAGTTACGTCGAATACCTGCCCGACCCGCTGATCCCGTTCCGGGACGCGCGCTTCTACCAGCGCACCGAGGTCACCGTGGCCCCGGGCGCCACCGTCGTCCTCGGTGAGACCGTCACCGCGGGCCGCCTCGCCCGGGGCGAGCGCCACGCCTACCGGGTGCTCGCCACCGATCTGCGCATCGCCCGGCCGGACGGCGCGCTCCTCGCCCTGGACACCCTGCGGCTCGCCCCCGGGCACGACGGCGCGGGCGTGGTGGGCCCCGGGGTCTTCGCCGGCCGCGACCACGTGGCCACGCTCTACGCGGTGACCGACCGCGTGCCGGCCGCCGCGCTGGCCGACGCCCTGCACGAGGCGCTCGACGGGCTCGGCGTGCTCCACGGGGTGAGCGTGCTGCCCCACGACTGCGGCGCCTGGGCGCGGGTCCTGGACGACAGCCCGGTCCTGGTCGCCGCCGCGCAGCGAGCCGCCCACCAGGCCGTACGCCGGCTGCTCACCGGCCACCCCGCACCCGACCTGCGCAAACCGTAGCCCGCCCCGCCCCCACGACCCGAGGGATCCGCCGATGAACACCGCTCCCGCGCCGATGCCGGCCGCGTACGACTCCGGCGACACCGCCTGGCTGCTGGCCTCCACCGCCATGGTGCTGCTGATGACGCCCGGTCTCGCGTTCTTCTACGGCGGCATGGTGCGCACCCGTCAGGTGCTCATGATGATCAAGATGAGCTTCGCCGCGCTGGCGTTCGGCACGCTCGTCTGGTGGGTCATCGGCTACACCCTGGCCTTCGGTCCCGACGTCGGGGGCGCCGGACTCATCGGCAACCTCGATCACGTCTTCATGCACGACATCGGGCTCACGACCCTCACGGGCCACATCCCCACCTACGTCTACAGCACCTTCCAGATGGGCTTCGCCGTCATCACCGTGGCCCTGGTCAGCGGCTCCATCGCCGACCGCGCCACGATGAGGGGCTGGCTGGTCTTCGTCGTGCTCTGGCTGCTCATCGTGTACATCCCCATCGCCCACTGGGTGTTCGACCCCGATGGCTGGATCGTGAAGCACCTCGGCGCCCTCGACTTCGCCGGGGGGCTCCCGGTGGAGCTCAACTCGGGCGTCGCCGGACTGGCCGTCGCGCTGGTGCTGCGGGCGCCGCGCGACTTCGCCCGCCGCGAGGAGCGCCCGAACAACATCCCGCTGGTGGTCATCGGTGTCGGGCTGCTGTGGTTCGGCTGGTTCGGCTTCAACTCCGGTTCCGCGCTCAGCGACCAGGGCACCGCCGCCGCGGCCTTCATCAACACCCAGCTCGGCGCCGCCGGCGCCATGATCACCTGGCCCCTGGTGGAGAAGTGGCGCACCGGCCGGGTCACCACCATGGGCGTCGTCTCCTCGGCGGTGGCCGGCATGGTCGCGATCACCCCGGCCTGCGGCGAGATCAACACCCTCGGGGCCGTCATCACCGGTCTCGTCGTCGGCGCGGTGTGCGCCTTCGCCATCACCCTCAAGTTCCGCTTCAACGTGGACGACACCCTCGACGTGGTCGGGGTGCACGGCGTCGGCGGGCTGATCGGCCTGATCATGGTCGGCCTCTTCGCCACCGCGCGCATCAGCGGCAAGAAGGGCCTCTTCTACGGCGGCGGCTGGGGACTCCTCGGCAAACAGCTCGTCGCCATCGTCTCGGTGATCGCCTTCTCGTTCCTCCTCACCTGGATCATCGCCAAGGTGGTGGACCTGACCGTCGGCTTCCGCGCCAAGGAGGAGTACGCGAACGTCCCCGGCGAGGAGGCGGAGCGGGCGTACGACTTCCAGACCGCGGAGCGGCTGGGCGCGCTGGTCTCCGGCGCCCGGGTCAGCAGCGACGACGAACTCGTCAAGCAGATCAGCCGGCTGCTGCGCGCCCGCGACGCGGACCGTTGAGGCGTGTCCGGTGGATCATGGGCGGAGCCATAAGCGGACTGCCGCTGCGGTGACGGTGCCATGGAAGACGTAGGCCCTCTTGTCGTGATGGGTGGCGACCGCACGGAGTTCTTGAGTCGGTTGATGGTCCGCTCGACCTGGTTGCGGCGCCGGTAGCGCTCGCGGTCGAAGCCGGCGGGTCTGCCGCCCGCGCTGCCTCTGCGCCGGCGGTTGGCCCGTTGGTCTTTCGGCTCGGGGATCGTGTGCCGGATGTGTCGTCTTCGCAGGTAGCGGCGATTCGACGGGAGCTGTATGCCTGTCGCCACTGACGTGATCGGGCCTCGTCCGGGGCCGCCCGACCAGTCGGCGGGGAACCCTGATCCGCTCCATGACCTCGATCATGTGCGGGGCATCACCCCACTGACTTGGAGGCCATGGGCCGGCAGCCGCCTTCACCGGCAAGGTGGATCTTGGAGGTCAGACCGCCCCGGGACCGCCCGAGTCCCTCATCGGGGCGGTGGTGCCGGGGCGTCGTCCTCCTTTCGGAACCCGCGGCCTGGCCTTGCGGGGGCCGGCCGCGTGCTGGTGGACCCGGCAGGACGTCGAGTCGACGCCGACCATGCCCCGGTCGATCAGCCCGGCAAGGTCGGCGTCGGCCTGGACCGCCCGCAGGAGGCGGCGGGCCCAGGTGCCGTCCGCCGGCCAGCGGCGATGCCGTTCATAGACGGTCTTCCACGATCCGTAGCGTTCCGGCAGGTCACGCCAGGGAATACCGGCTCTGGACCACGAAGTACATCGACGCGATCGGGAGCACGACCCGCTTACGGGGTTGCCTTGGGGGGCAGTGTCCAGCCGTCTTCGGAGCGGATGGCCGTCGTGATGCGCCGGCTGATGTCGCGCAGTTGCCGCGTCTGGGCAGCGGTCAGGGAATCAAAGACCAGCCGGTTGACGGTGGCCTCGTGCCCGGGGGCGGCCTGTTCGACTTTCCGCTCGCCGGCGTCGGTGAGGATGGCGAGAGTGAAGCGACCGTCGGTCGGGTCGGGCGCCCGGCGTATCCAGTCCTTCGTCTCCAGGCGGGCCACCGCGCGCGAGAGGCGAGACAGAGAGCTGTTGGAGTAGCCGGCCAGGGTGCTCATCCGCAGGGTGCGGTCATCGGCATGGGCAAGCGCGAACATCACGCCGTATTCGAAGTGCGTCAGCGCGGCGTCCCGCTGCAACTGCGTGTCGAGGGCAGCCGGTAGCCATTCCAGGACGGTGGCCAGGGCTGACCAGGTTTCGAGGTCGTCGCTGCTGAGTCGTGACATGGCACCAGCCTACCTCGGATGACTTGACTGAGAAAGTCATCCCGTTCTAGTTTTACTTGCTCAGGAAAGTCAATGCGGCCCGTACGGCACCACAGGAACGAGAAGATTCATGGACCTGCGACTGAAAGACAAGACCGCCTTCGTCAGCGGTTCCACACAAGGCATCGGCTTCGCCGTAGCGCGCGCACTGCTCGGTGAGGGCGCCACGGTGGTCATCAACGGGCGCAGCGAGAGCGGCGTCCAGGACGCCCTGCGGCGGCTCCGCGCCGAACTGCCGGACGCGGAAGTCTCCGGACGGGTCGCCGACTTCAGCGATGCCGCTCAGGTCCAGGATCTGCTGGGATCACTGGGTGATCTCGACATCCTCGTCAACAACGTCGGTCTCTTCGGGCTCGACCGCTTCGAGGTTGTCTCCGATGACGAGTGGCAGCGCTACTTCGACGTCAACGTCATGAGCGGCGTCCGGCTCTCGCGCCAGTTCCTGTCAGGCATGCTCGACAGGAACTGGGGCCGCATCATCTTCATCAGCAGCGAATCGGGCGTGAACATCCCCGCCGACATGGTGCACTACGGAGTGACGAAGGCGGCGATGATCGCCCTTGGCAACGGCCTCTCCAAGCTGACGCGGGGAACCGAGGTCACCGTCAACACGATCCTCGGCGGCCCCACCTACTCGGACGGCGTCGCAGACGCCGTCGCCGGCATCGCCCAGTCCCGGAACATGCCGGCCGACGAGATGAAGGCCGCGATCATCGGCGCCAACCAGACCACGCTCCTGCAACGCTTCATCGAACCGTCCGAGATCGCGCAGCTCGCGCTCTACCTGGCCAGCCCGCTGTCGGCAGCCACCAACGGAGCCGCGCTGCGAGCCGACGGGGGCGTTCTGACGGCAATGGTCTAGGGCCTGTCCGGCGGATCATGTGACGTTCCGGCCGGCCGGCCGTTCGTTGGTTGGGTCATGGATCTGGGGGATCTGTCGAATCGCGTGTGGTCGCGACGGGAGCCGCATCTGCCTTCGCCGGGTGGCCGGGGCGGCCGGTGGAACGATCACCGGACCGTGCTCAACGGGATTCTGTTCCGGGTCCGCACCGGTATTCCCTGGCGTGATCTGCCGGAACACTACGGATCGTGGAAGACCGTCTATGAACGGCATCGCCGCTGGCCGGCGGACGGCACCTGGGCCCGCCTCCTGCGGGCGGTCCAGGCCGACGCCGACCTTGCCGGGCTGATCGACCGGGGCATGGTCGGCGTCGACTCGACGACCTGCCGGGTCAACCAGCACGCGGCCGGCGCCCGCAAGGCCAGGCCGTGGGTTCCAAAAAAGGACGACGCCCTGACCGAGACCGGCCGCCTGCGCCTGGCCCGTTGTGTGGTCGAGGAGGGCTGGCCGCTGCGCCGAGCCGCCGAACGCTTCCAGGTCTCACCGACCACAGCCCGGCGGTGGGCTGCCTGCTACCGGCACGCCGGCGCAGCGGGCATGTCCGACCGACCCTCACGTCCTCGTCACAGTCCCGGGCGGACCCCGACCCGCACCGAGCGGCGCATCATCAAGGTTCGTGTCCTGCGGCGCTGGTGCCCGGCCCGCATTGCCCACCACCTGCGACTGGTGCCCTCGACCGTGCACCGGGTCCTGACCCGGTTCGGGCTGGCCCGTCTGACCCATCTGGACCGTGCGACCGGCCGGAACATACGCCGCTACGAACGCGAGAAGCCCGGCGAACTGGTGCATGTGGACATCAAGAAGCTCGGCAACATCCCCGACGGCGGCGGCCACAAGGTGCTGGGCCGCAGGCCGGCCGCAAGACCCGCAAGAACGCCGGCTACAGCTACATCCGCACCGCCGTCGATGACCATTCCCGCCTCGCCTGCAGCGAGATCCACGCCGACGAGAGGAAGGAGACCGCCACCGCCTTCTGGCAGCGGGCCCACGCCTACTTCACCAGCGTCGGAATCACCGTCGAACGCGTCCTGACCGACAACGGCTCCTGCTACAAGTCCCACACCTGGCGCGACACCCTGGCAGCGGCCGGGATCACCCACGAGCGAACCCGGCCCTACCGGCCGCAGACCAACGGCAAGGTCGAACGCCTCAACCGCACCCTGCTCGACGAATGGGCCTACGCCCGCCCCTACCAACCGGAGCAGGAGCGACGCGACGCGTTCCCCGGCTGACTGCACACCTGCAATCACCCCTGCGGACACACCGCACTCGCAGGCAAACCACCCGCCAGCCGCGTCCCCAACCTCACAGGGCAATGCACCTAGTACTCCAGTCTGACTTCGCGATCTTGCTGGTGGACCCGGCTGGAAACGGGTACGGCCACCGCGTGATCATCGGGGGTTGTGTGGACTCCTG